>JBCBSJ010000096.1:0-16187 GCA_039819245.1 Cyanobacteria bacterium J06638_20 | reverse complement strand
CAATAAAAGCGTTGCCATTAAAAACTCGAATGAGTCAAAGGGGACACAAACCTGATAGATTTAGCGGAGTATTCGTAAAGTATGGCTGAAGCAAATGAGAGTCCTCGTTATTGGTGGTGACGGTTATTGCGGATGGGCGACCGCCCTCTACTTATCAAATCATGGGCATGATGTAGGGATCCTGGATAGCCTTGTGCGGCGACATTGGGATAACGAACTCTGCATCGATACCCTGACCCCCATCGCGCCCATCCAACAACGACTTCAGCGCTGGAAAGACCTCACGGGCAAAAGCATCGACCTATTCATTGGCGACCTCTGCAATTATGAATTTTTGCAAAAGGCGATGCTGCAATTTCAGCCTGAGGCTGTTATTCACTTCGGGGAACAGCGGTCTGCTCCTTTCTCGATGATCGATCGGGAGCATGCCGTTCTTACCCAATCGAACAACGTCATTGGGACGCTCAACCTGCTTTACGTCATGCATGAGCATTTCCCCGACTGCCATTTGGTGAAGCTGGGCACGATGGGTGAATATGGCACACCCAACATCGACATCGAAGAAGGCTATATCACCATCGAGCACAACGGTCGCAAAGACACGCTGCCTTATCCCAAGCAACCCGGCTCCTTCTATCACCTCAGCAAAGTTCACGACTCTCACAACATTCACTTTGCCTGTAAGATTTGGGGCTTGCGCGCAACTGACCTTAACCAAGGCATCGTCTATGGAGTGTTGACCGAAGAGACGGGCATGGATGAGCTGCTGATCAACCGTCTCGATTATGACGGTGTATTTGGTACGGCGCTGAACCGTTTTTGTATTCAGGCGGCGATCGGCCATCCGCTCACGGTGTACGGCAAAGGTGGCCAAACCCGTGGTTTCCTCGATATCCGCGATACCGTGCGTTGCATCGAGATTGCTATTAATAATCCGGCGAATGCAGGTGAATTCCGCGTCTTCAACCAATTCACTGAACTCTTTAGCATTGGCGATATTGCCACGATGGTGCAAAAGTCCGGAGCCAAGATCGGCCTGAGCGTCGAGGTAAATCATCTGGACAATCCCCGTGTGGAGCTGGAAGAGCATTACTTCAACGCCAAAAACACAAGCTTGATTGGATTGGGTCTAGACCCTCACTATCTGTCTGACTCGCTGCTCGATTCACTGCTTAACTTTGCCGTGAAATATAAGGAGCGGGTTGACGAGAAGGAAATTCTTCCCCGTGTGAAGTGGAAAGGCTAAGCCTTTTCATTCGGTCTGCGGCTTTTCGAATGGGTCGCAGATCATTCGTATAAAGCGATTGGTTTGATTTTGTTGAATTAGAGTTGCGGCATCTATGCGTATTGCCCTATTCACCGAAACCTTCTTGCCCAAAGTTGATGGGATTGTGACGCGCTTGAGCCATACCGTTGACCATTTGCAACGGATGGGCGATCAGGTGTTGGTGTTCTCGCCAGATGGAGGGCTACGAGAATATCGGGGAGCACAAATTTGTGGGATTCCCGGTTTTCCTCTGCCGCTCTATCCTGAGCTGAAGTTGGCCTTGCCCCGGCCATCGATTCGGCAAACTCTGAAGATGTTTCAGCCCGACCTGATTCACCTGGTGAATCCTGCCGTGCTGGGCTTGGGTGGGTTGTACTATGCGAAATCGTTGAATGTGCCACTGGTTGCGTCTTACCACACCCACCTGCCAAAGTATTTAGAGCACTATGGCTTGGGGATGCTGGAAGGGGTGCTGTGGGAATTGCTGAAGTTGATGCATAACCAGGCACAGATCAACCTTTGTACCTCGACAGCAATGCAGGATGCGCTCACTAGTCACAGTATTGAGCGAGTGGCTGTGTGGCAGCGGGGCGTCGATACCGAACTCTTCCGTCCCGAGTTGGCGAGCCGCGAGGTGCGCGCCGAATTGTCTGAGGGGAATCCTGATTCGCCGCTATTGCTCTATGTCGGGCGCTTGTCGGCTGAAAAGGAAATTGAGCGGATTAAGCCTGTTTTGGAAGCCATTCCCAATGCTCGGCTCGTCCTCGTGGGTGATGGACCGCATCGCGCTGAGCTTGAGACCTATTTTGCGGGAACTCCGACCTACTTTGCGGGTTATCGTACGGGAGAGGCTTTAGGTGCTGCATTTGCCTCGGCAGATGCATTCATCTTCCCGTCTCGTACAGAAACGCTGGGCTTGGTCCTGCTGGAAGCGATGGCAGCGGGGTGCCCAGTGATTGCCGCGAATGCGGGCGGTATTCCCGATATCGTGACGGATGGGGTGAATGGGTACCTCTTCGACCCGGTAGATGATGATGCCGGAGCGATCGCCGCAACCCAACGTCTCCTCGCCAATCCCGAAGAACGCGACACGCTCCGGCAAAATGCGCGTTTGGAAGCGGAGAAGTGGGGTTGGGCGGCTGCAACGCAGCAATTGCAGAATTTCTATCAGGATGTGCTGAATCCAGCTATGTTGACGGCGGCGTAAGCGCTTACTGTGTAAGCGATCGCCATCACCTTCAACACCCTTCCCAACGTATCTGCCTGTACTAAACAGGCCAGGCTTGCAGCGTCCAGGCTTGCTCCCAAAACATCCATTCATATCGCACACTGCTCAAAAATGCTTGCTGTGCCCGTTGGTGGGTTTGTTCGCCACTTTCCTGTGCAGCTGCTTCGAGATGACCCAGCAGGGTATTGGTGTACTCGATGAATCCGTCATCGGCATAGGTGCGTAACCAATCCGCATAGGGATGATCATCGCTGGGGGAACCGAGTTGTGATTGGAGGGTTTGTCCGAGTTCGGCATAGAGCCAGGGGCAGGGCGTTACAGCGGCGATCGCCTCTAGAAGTGAACCCTGGTGACAGGTTGCCAGTAGATGATTTTGATAGGCCAAGTTGTTGGGGGTGGGCGTGAGTTGGGCAATATCTGTCGCGTTGTATCCCAACTGCTTGCCATACCCTGTATGCAATTGCTGTTCTACAACCAGGGCTAGCTTGGCAGCATCAATGAACCATAGCTTGTCGTCCGCTTGCATACAGCGCGTGGAGATAATTGAACAGGCGTCTGCAAAGGCTTCCAGATAGCGGGCATCTTGCATCTGATAAAAGCGAAAGTTCTCAGTCGGCAAACTTCCATCTGCAAGGGCCTGCACAAATGGATGGCTTTGAGCCACAGACCAAACATCACCCGCTGCCTGTCGACAACGTTGGGCAAAGGGAGGAATGATAAATTGGGGGACAGCCACGACGTGCTCCGTAATCCTGGACTAGAAAGCCATTTATAGTTTTAGTGAAACGTTTGCTGAGCAAGCGTTTCACTAAAACTATAAAATGACCCTCTAATCCGAGTTTAGTATTATTCGGAGCGATCGCCCGACCGACAAATGGCTGTGCCTGCCGCATTCGTCATAGAGAAAGCATCGAATTCCCGACCGTCGAATTCTCCGGTTAGCGTTAGGCGATCGCCCTCTGAAACAAAGCTTTCCGTGGAATCGCCACACAGATCCCAGCTATCGACGACGATTGTGCGATCGCCCGTATCGAGCCGGAATCCATCTTCCCAGACGCTTGCTACGGTTCCTGTGAGCGGCGTTTCCTGGGCTTCTGTGCGCATCGCTAGGCCGTAGACAGCCAATCCAGTCAAGCCAACACAAATCGTTGAATATGCGATCAATCGTTTCATGCGTCAAATCCTCGCAGGTTTTGCAAGGGCTCAGCGTTGGGAATCGAATGTTAAATGAGCTGAGGCCCAACTGCTAAGCAATTTAGGGAATGAACATGACTGAAAAATGACAGATAATATCCTGGTGACTAAGCGTCCAGAACGGTTACACAGGCAGCGCCTCGGGAATGGCTCCCTGCATTCGGCTCAGCCAATCCAGTAGATTTTCTAGTTGTAGGTCGATGCTGAGAACAGCCAATCCCCGCACCGTTACCTTGCCGGGAGTGTAGACAAAACGGCCTTGCAGATGGCTAGGTAGTTTCTCCTTCAGCAAGTTCCAGGCTGGTTCCTCCATCGGCGTTTCGAGCATCACATGCTGCTTGCCTTCGGGGCGGATGCGGGCAAAGCCGAGCTTCTTGGCGATTTGCTTGAGCTTCATCACCCGCAGCAGTTGCTCGGTAGCGCTGGGGATGGGGCCGTAACGATCGTTCCAATCCGCAGCAATTTGCGCCAGCTCGCCAGGGGTTTGCGCTGAGGCGATCTGGCGGTAGGCTGTCATCTTCTGATCTAAATCGGGGATGTAGTCGGCGGGGATAAAGGCCGTGACGCTGAGGTCGATTTGGGTGTCGTCCACTTGGGGAATTTCCTGGCCGCGAATTTCCTTAAGAGCATCCTCCAGCATTTCCATGTAGAGATCGAAGCCAATCGCATCCATCTGCCCCGACTGCTCTGCCCCCAGGAGGTTACCAACGCCTCGAATCTCCATATCGCGCATGGCGAGTTGATAACCAGAGCCGAGCTGGGTAAATTCCTGAATTGCCCGCAAGCGGCGACGTGCAGTTTCCGTCAGTTGGGTTTGCTTCGGGTAGAACAACCAAGCATGGGCTTGGATGCCCGCCCGTCCGACGCGACCGCGCAACTGATACAGCTGCGATAGGCCAAACTTCTGGGCATCTTCCACCAGGATCGTGTTGACGCGGGGAATATCCAGTCCCGACTCGATGATGGTGGTACAGACGAGGATATCTGCTTCGCCATTGCTGAAGGTGAGCATGGTGGATTCGAGCTCCCCCTCTTGCATTTGTCCGTGAGCGATCGCCAACCGCGCACCGGGCACCATTTCCCGCAGTTTTGCCGAAATATCTTCAATCCCCTCTACCCGTGGCACTACATAAAACACTTGACCGCCGCGATCCAACTCCTGACGGATAGCCGTGCGAATCATCTCAGGGTCGTAGGGGGAAAGGTGGGTTTTGATCGGGCGGCGGGAGGGTGGCGGTGTGGTGATCAAGCTCATTTCCCGCACCCCCGACAGCGCCATATAGAGCGTCCGGGGAATCGGCGTAGCGCTGAGAGTCAGTACATCCACCTGGGTTTTCAAGGATTTGATTTTTTCTTTCTGGTTCACCCCAAAGCGTTGCTCTTCATCCACCACGAGCAAGCCCAGATCGCGGAACTTCACACTCTTTCCTAACAGCGCATGGGTTCCTACCACAATATCCAGCTCGCCTGTGCTGAGCCGTTGCAGAATATCCTTTTTCTCCTGGGCGGTACGGAAGCGATTGAGCAGACCCAGGTTGATGGGGTAGGGAGCAAAGCGCTCTTTGATGGTGTGGTAATGCTGCTGGGTCAGGATAGTGGTGGGAGCGAGGAGGGCGATCTGCTTGCCAGCAGTCACCGCTTTGAAAATGGCGCGGATGGCGACCTCCGTTTTGCCAAAGCCTACGTCGCCGCACACCAGCCGATCCATCGGGCGGACATCTTCCATATCCCGCTTCACATCCTGGGTAGCCTTCAGTTGGTCGGGAGTGGGTTGGTAAGGGAAGGAATCCTCCATTTCTTCCTGCCAGGGCGTATCGATTGGGTAGGAGAAACCTGTTTGCTGTGCCCGCTGGGCATAGAGCTGGAGCAAATCAACCGCAACCTTCTTAACGGCTTTGCGCACTTTGCCCTTGGTGCGCTCCCAGGCTTTGCCCGACATTTTGTTGAGCTGGGGTTTGCCCTCGCCCATGCCCCGGAACCGCGACAGGGCGTTGAGCTGATCCGCCGCCACGCGCAGGGTTCCGTCGTCGTATTGAATAACCAGGTATTCGCGGGTTTCGTTGTTGACGGTCAGGCTTTCGAGCTTGAGAAATTTGCCGATGCCGTGGTTGCGGTGGACAACGAAGTCTCCCGGTTGCAGCTTGTTGGGATCGACCTGTTTGGATGCCGCTCGCCGTCGCTTGCGGACATAGTTGGGCGTCGCCAGGGTATGTTGCCCAAAGAATTCCCGATCGGTGATGACCGCGATGCGGAAGGTAGGAAGGATGAAGCCCTCAAGCTCCGCCAGCCCCGTGTATTTGAGCGCGACGGGGATTTTCTGGGATTGCAGCCGATCGATCGCCGGATAGTCGTGGGGATTGGGGACGAACTGTGCTGGACAGTCATGCTCCTGCAACAATGCCACCGAGCGGGACGGCTGGGCCGATACAATCCACACGCTGAAGCTGCGATCGCGCTCCTGCCGCACCAACTCCGCCAAGCGACCAAACTGGTGGGGCGTGGACGCAATAGGGCGACTGGAAAGGTTCAGGCCACGATTTTCCTCCGCCAGCTCCGACACATACACACAGTCCTGCAACTCCACCTGAGCCAACGAATCTTCCGTGGTGCGGTGGGTGGCCGGGAGGGGCGACTGCATGGCATCAGACACCTCCTGCCAATGCTCCTCGGCATGTTCATGCCAGCGATCGCCGTGGGCACGACATTGCTCGGGTTCATCCACAACCACCAGGGTCGACTCGGGCATGTAGTCCAGCAGTGAGGCGGGTTGATCGTAGGCCAACCTCAAAAAGCGTCGGGCACCTTCCAGGTTTTGCCCTTCCGCCAGCCGCTCTTGTTCTTCGCTGGAAAGGTAGGTGGAAAGGAGATCGGGGGTATCGCCTTGAGCGATCGCCTGCACAATCAGTGGCGAAAAGCTGGTAGGTGTGAGGATCAATTGCTTGATGCTGTCGAGGGAACGCTGGGTCGCTGGGTCAAACTCCCGAATCTTATCCAGCTCATCCCCAAATAACTCCAGGCGCACGGGCAGCTCCGCCGACACGGGAAACACATCCACAATATCGCCCCGCCGACTCCACTGACCCTCGGTTTCCACCAGCGACACCCGTTCGTAGCCCAAATCGGCCAGTTGCCGACTCAGCTCCTCCAGCTCTAGCTCCATGCCCGTCTGCACTGTCAGGCAAAACGGACGAAAGGCATCCTTTGGTGGAAGATGGGGCTGTAATGCTCGTTCGGTTGTCACGACCGCCAGGGTTCGCTGATCCGCATCGGCTTGGCTTTCAGCCGTCACTAAATCGGCCAGCACCTGCAACTGTCCCCAAACCATTTCCGATTCGGGATCAAAGGGTTCGTAGGGCGATGCCTCCGATGTGGGGTAGAAGGCCACCGTTCCCCAGCCCATCGCTTCTAGCTGTGCTGTCCAGCGTCCGGCTTCCTCCAAGGTGGCGGTGACCACCAGCAGAGCGCGCTGCTGAGACTGCGCCAATGCTGATACCGTCAACCCTTTGGGGATGCGGGCAATGCCATTGAGATGGAGCGATCGCTGTTGGGCCAGCTTGGAGACTAGCTCAGAGGTGAGGGGCGATCGCCCCATCAGTCGAACGATTGACGAAAAAGCCATAGATGCCGGGGAGGACGGAGCCGAGAAAGTGCGATAGAGACTTGTGACAAAGTTTTACATTCAAGGTCACATCTTAGATTTTAGAGGGTGTTTGAAAAGTTGATTTTGCGTACAAACCGCCTAAGTCCAGGACAAACCCAGAGAGTTATTGATTTGGTGTAGCGCGAGCCCGCCTGTGCCATACAAAATCAAGGATTTTAGCAGGGGCTTGAATTGTTGTCCTGTACTTAGACAAACAACACAATAAGCATCCATTCGCTTTAAGGAGCCTCAATAAGAGGACGAAACCCGCTGTCGTGGGTTCTCGAATCTGGAATTGTTCTCGTCCGGTTCACCTCAGGACACCTGAAAACGGCCAAATCCCTGGGATCTCTAAGATTCCAGGGATTGAAGTTAGGCTAAATCGACATCTGGGGGGAGAGAGGATGTCTTTTGGTGTCGTGAGCGTTTTGTTTGCTCCCCAATGCTCTTAAATTTGTTAGCTGGGGGTCATTTGCACAATCAGGGCACGCTTGTCGAAGGATTGTAGGTTACCCGCATCACCTAGATCCTTCACAATGCGATCGAGGAGTTCGATGGCGCGCTCGCGGTTCTGGTGTTCTCGGCCGCGCAAGCGAACCTGAAACTTCACCGCATTTCCTTTCTCTAGCCATTCGATGGCGCGGCTCACCCGCAAACTGTAGTCAGACTCACCCACATTGGGGCGGAGTCGCACTTCCTTCAGGGTGGGTTTCGAATGTTGCTGCTGCCGCTTCCGCTTTTTCTGTTGGTACTGATGTTTACCGTGATCCAGGATTTTGGCGACCGGGATCTCTTTCCCATCTGAAACGACAACCAAATCCAATCCGGCACTCTCAGCAATTTTGAGTGCTTCACGCGTGTCTATTACACCGCGGTTTTCATTTTCGTGGTCGATCAAAAGAACCTGGGGTGCTTTGATCCGACGGTTCACAAGTTGAGTTGTAGCGATAAGCCTATCCTCCAAAAAAACGCTTACAGAGAATTAAACAGTAGACCAAACGAGACGAACCGATAAAGTCCGTTGTTCTATATACCATATTAACGAAATATATTAGCGAATCTAGTGGGCTGAACCTGCTTAGAGTTACAGAAAGCAAGCAACCGATCGATAGAAAATGTGGATGATTGTGTTGCGCGCCGCTAATTTCTCCCGCAAGGCTAACGCCTCAATCGCTAGAGGATGCTACTTTCATCTATAACGGTGATGCATTAGCCGTGATGCATCACGCTTCTCCCCTTTTGTTGCTGTTTGTTCCCCGTTTACATCTCGTAATTATTCTCATGTTCCCGTTCGCTACGGCTTTGCAAAATGGATGTGTGAAGTGAACAGGCTTGCTGTCAGTCGATCAACTTGGTACCACCGATCGCCTTGATGAGGCAGCACTGCCTTCCTTGCCTTCTAACGCTTCATTCCAGTCTTCTACCGATCCTGTGATCGACCTTGTTGCACGGTCATGTCCTCCGTCTCTTTTGAAATCCTGATCATTCTGATATTGATCCTGGCAAACGGCTTGTTTGCGATGTCGGAAATGTCGATTGTGTCGGCGCGTAAGATTCGACTGGCTGATCAGGCCGAGAAGGGCGATCGCCGTGCCCAAGCCGCCCTTAATTTAGCCAACTCCCCTAATCGCTTTCTCGCCACCATTCAGGTGGGGATTACGGTTATTGGCATCCTCGCAGGTGCCTTCGGTGGCGCAACCCTGGCGGGATCCGTTGCTGAATTGTTATCTGCTGTCCCGATGCTGGCGCCCTATAGCCAGCCGTTGGGGTTTGCTCTCGTGGTGATACTGACGGCCTATCTCTCGCTCATTGTGGGCGAACTGGTTCCCAAACGATTGGCCTTGAATAATCCGGAGGCGATCGCCATTCGTGTGGCGCGATCGATGAATTGGTTGTCGGCGATCGCTTATCCCATCGTCCACCTCCTTAGCTTTTCAACAGATGCGGTGATGGGGCTGCTGGGCATTCCCTCGACCACCGACCAAGAGCAATTTGTCACCGAAGATGAAATCAAGGTCATGGTGCGGCAGGGTGCCGAGGCTGGCATGTTTGAGGCAGCCGAACAGGACATGGTGGAGCGGGTGTTTCATCTCGCCGACCATTACATCGCTGCCCTGATGACCCCCCGAATGGATATCGTTTGGCTCGACGTGAATGATCCAGAAGCGGTCAATCACCAGAAGCTGATCGACACAGGACATGGTCGCTATCCGGTTTGCCAGGGGCATCTGGATAATGTGTTAGGCGTTGCCTATGTCACTGACTTGTTTCCCTGCGCCTTGAAATCCCAGCCAATGGAATTAGTGCACAATTTTCGTAAGCCACTTTTTGTTCCCGAGCGCACCACGGCGCTGAAGGTACTGGAGTTGTTCAAGCAGTCTGGGACACACATAGCCCTCGTTGTCGATGAATATGGGGTGATTCAAGGGATTGTCACCCTCAATGACGTAATGGAAGTGGTCATGGGCGATATTCCCTTCGCGGACCACGACTACGAATCACCTATCGTGCAGCGCGAAGACGGCTCCTGGTTACTCGACGGGATGGTAACGGTCGACAAGCTCAAAGAGGTTTTTGATCTGGGTACTTTGCCGGAAGAGGAACGCGGCAACTACCAAACCCTGGGGGGCTTTGTCATTTCACAACTCGGGCGCATCCCTGCGGCAGCGGACTACTTTGAGTGGGCCGGATGGCGCTTTGAAGTGATGGACATGGATGGGAATCGAGTGGACAAGATCTTGATCATGGCAGTAGAACCGCCCAGTAACTCGAATTTCCCAACAACGTATGAGCGCTAGATCCAGCCTGTTGCCACATTTGTGTGTCTCATCCTGAATTCGAATAGTAAACCCCCGTTATATTTTCTGTGAAATGCTTGCTCTGCCAGCATTTCACAGAAAATATAAATGATTGGGGTTGCAGAATCCAAGGATGATTTTTTCTGAGAAAGGGCGCGGTGCGCCCTTTCTCAGAAAAAATCATCCCCTCAATCAGCAATGCCCTATATTACGCATTTGATACAAAAGACCAAAAGAGCTTGATGAGTGGGGTACAGAGCGCCCCCCACTCATCAAATTACATAAGTTCTGCTGATTGGAGGAACGGGACTGGCGCGATTCGAACGCGCGACCTAGCGCTTAGGAGGCGCTTGCTCTATCCAGCTGAGCTACAGCCCCAGGAGATTTTGGATTTTAGATTTTGGATTTCGAACGTTAGATCTAAACGCTTTAGCGATTGTCTGCGCTCATCATAACATCGCCAAATTCCCAGACGTCTTGCCAGGGGTGACCGCCCACTTCCAGTCCGGCTTGATGGGAGGTGGCCTGGAGGAGGCGTTGTTGTCCTTGCCAGAGGGTGAGGGTGAGGGTGCCGTGGGTGGTGTCTTTGCAGCCGAAGACCATGCCTTCGATGCTGGGAACACGGATATCAGCTGGGGGGCGATCGCAGGTCCCAACTAACTCCACGCGCAAATCCTCGGTTTCGGCAACCACCTGCCAATTTCCCCAGGGAGCGACTTTCCAGGTAAGTTTTCCACTTTTGGGAGGAAATTCATAGAACGTGCCCCGATAGTGAATACCCACCATGCCGACTTTCTCGCGCCAAGTGAGGACTTCGCGCCAACTGCCAACCGCAGTGACAGATAGATCTGGCTCCGCATCAAACGCATTGCATTGAATCCAAAACCACTTTTCGGGGAATGCACCGCCCCAGTTTTTCTCGGCATAGGCGGGCGCGTTGGTGAAGGTGTGGCGATCGCCCTCCCAGTCGATCCATCCACTGGCATGCCCATGAGCCATGAGCACTTGCCAGCCCGGTTCAAACACGGGAAGGAACGAGAGCCAGCCAGCCGTAGCACGGGGTAGCTCGGTGCGATCGCCCCACCCATCCCACGGCTCTACGGTGTAACACCAGCGCACGGACTTGCCGGAAACAGGGTCACCCAGGGCGCCTTGATGGAGATGGGCCGTGGCCTGGTAGCCTTCGTGGATGGTGCGATCGAACGTTTCAGGGTCGAGATAGCGAGGCGTTTGCTGCATGGAGGGGTGGGCGATCGCACTGCGCCAATGCCCGAGGCCAAAGCGATGCCGCCATGCCCAAAATTGCTGCACATCTGGGAAGGTGCGCCAGCGATACTGTTCGCCAAAACCAAGAATTTGGGCGGTGCCACCACTGTGGATTTTGCCACCAATCGGGTCTTCAATGGAGTACATGAAGGCAACGGATTCATCCAGTTCCGGCAGCGTTAGTCGCAGATACCATCCTTCAAAAAAGCGCCGCGCTGACCCATCCCAGTGATAGCCACTGTGGGGCACAGGCAGTTTGGGAGATAGAGGCTTGGTCGAGGTTGGGGTCAGAGGCATAACGTTACAAGCACAGGATAAGAGGGAAAAGTTATTTGGGAAGAATTAGAACGCAGATGAACGCAGATAAACGCGGATAAATGGCGGAGTCTTTCCCTATGGCTGTGGTAGGTTCTTGTTTCAGAAAACAGATGTGAATGAGCTGAATAAGCTAAGAGTTGATATGGATTGGGGCATTCATCCAGCTAAACCAGCTTAAAAAATATTCAATTAATTTTGGTCAACAAACCATCACTGTCCTATGAAATGGTGCGTTACGGCTTCGCCTAACAGAACCCCACAGAACCGTTCATTTATGTCCACCTACTTATCAGATCGACTAGGAAACCGAGGAAAGAGCTTTACCTCATACCTCTTCTATCTGCGTTCATCTGCGTCTATCTGCGTTCCATTTTCATGAGATGACCGGAAGCACTTTGCCATCATCCGTCTATCTGCGTTCATCTGCGTTCATCTGCGTCTATCTGCGTTCAATTCCTTCCACTTTATTTCCTACAAAAATGAGTTACTGCCCAAATCTCCATTGCCTCAGCCCCCAAAATACGCTGGTGGATGAAGTCTGTCGGGCGTGCGGGTCAGAACTCTTGTTACACCAACGATATCGTGCCATCAAAGTATTGGGACAGGGGGAGTTTGGGCGTACGTTTCTAGGGGTAGATTTGGGGCAACCGTCTCAGCCACGCTGTGTGATCAAGCAATGTTTGCCGCGATCGCTCCATGGGCGCACTGGAAAGAAAGTGGTTGAGTTATTTCAGCGAGAGATCCACCACCTCAAAACATTGGGGCACCATGCCCAGATTCCCGATTTGTTGGATTGCTTTCAGCAGGAAGGGTGGACGTACCTCGTGCAGGTCTATGTTCCCGGACGTAACCTAGCGGCTTGTCTGGAGGAAGACGGAGCGTTTGGGGAAGATCAGATTCGGCACCTGCTGGAAACTCTTTTGCCAGTGGTGCAGTTTGTTCACGATCGCCAGGTTATCCATCGGGATATCAAGCCGAAGAACTTGATTCGGCGACGGGAGGATCGGCAGGTTGTGCTGGTGGATTTTGGCGCATCAAAAGCGGCGCGGGGTGTCGATTTAGCGGCAACGGGGACAGCAATCGGGAGTGCGGGGTATGCAGCGCCTGAACAGGTGGTAGGGCGGGCAACGTTTGCCAGTGATCTCTACAGTCTGGGGGTGACGTGCTTGTACCTGCTGACGGGGATTTCTCCAGTCGATCTGTTTTCCTTTGGGGAAGGGCGCTGGGTATGGCGCGACTTTTTGCGACAGCCGTTGGGCGATCCGCTGGCGGCGATTCTCGATCGCTTGGTGGAGCGCGATTTGAACTATCGCTACAGTTCGGCAGCGGCGGTGTTGCAGGATCTGGATCCCTCACAAGTGGTGCAGCCGGAGCGATCGCCCGAGTTTTTTCAGTCGTTTCAGGTGCGGGTGTCGCGGGCAGGATGGCATTGTGCCAAAACGCTATGTGGCCATCAAGGCTCGGTGTTGGCGATCGCCCCCCATCCATCCGGGCATTACTTTGCCAGCGCGGGGGTAGATCAGGTGATTCAACTCTGGTCGATTTCCAGTCGTCAGGTAGTTGCCACATTCACAGGACATACGGAAGCAATTACATCGTTGGTCTTTAGTCCCAATGGGCGCTGGCTTATTAGTGGCAGTGTCGATGACACAATTCGCATTTGGGATGTGGTGCAGCGGCAAATGGTGCGAATGATTTGTGACCATTCGGATTCGATCGTTTCCCTGGCGATCGCGTTATGTCCCTACGGACAAGTGATTGCCAGTGGCAGTGATGACCACACAGTAAGGCTTTGGCAGTTCCACGATGGTTCTCTCATTCGCAGCTTTCAAGAGAATCGTGCGGTAACGGATGTGGAGTTTAGCCCCGATGGCGGCTTCTTGGCGACGAGCAGTAGTGACGACACCATCAAGCTATGGAACTTGAGCACAGGGGAAATTGTGCGGGTTCTTTCGGGGCATCAGCAGGATGTCAACAGCTTTGTAGTCACCGATAAAGGGGAGCAGGTTGTGAGTGGTAGCAGTGACAATACGCTGTGCATTTGGAACTTTAAGTCCCGCACTCGTCGCAGGCTCACGGGGCATTTGGATTGGGTGCGATCGGTTGCGTTGCATCCCAACCAGCGCCTGATTGCCAGTGGCAGTGCGGATCATACGGTGCGGCTTTGGTCGCTGCCGGAGGGCAAGCGCATCACGACGCTGACGGGACATACGCGAGATGTGAATGCGGTTGCTTTTGTGCCCAATCGTCCGTTGTTGTTGAGCGGGAGTGGCGATCGCACGGTCAAGCTTTGGCAGCATTCTTCTCAGAATCGTCCTTAGGTTTGGATAGGATGCATCCGGTTGATGCATTTTCCGGTTTCCTTTCTGTTCTTTAGGTCGCTTGCTGCATATCTTAGAAAAGCTTTGAATAGGTTATTGATAAAGGCTCACAGTTATCAGGACATAGCACTATGAACTTGCGTTTCTATCGTCGAATGTCGTTGGTGATAGGAGGCTTTCTCCTCACCCTGGGTCTGGGCGGATCGGGCTTTGGGCTTTCGGGATTTGCCGACAGTGCGCCGCATTCGGTTGTGGCTCAGGCGCAACCGGCTCCCGCTGAATCGGATCCACAACTCCGGTCATTGCCCCTTACCGAATTTCCATTGCTGAATCTGTCGCCTCAGCTCGAAGCGTTCGTGCCAGAAAATCTGGGGGAATCGCGCCACCCTCAGGATACGCGGGGCACAATTGGCGAGGATGATCGCATTGAATTGCTGAGTCGGCGCTATCCCTGGTCGGCGATCGGGCGAATTGTCGCGGAGGATGTCGATGGCCAGTTTGGGATTTGCTCAGGGACGCTCATTGCTGCAGATGTGGTGTTGACCAATGCGCACTGTGTAATGAATCCGGCAACGGGGGAATTGCATCGCGCAATCCGATTCCAGCCGAATGTGGTCAACAATGTCGTGCGGGATGTGGCCGATGTGGCCAATGCCGAAGCGGTCTTTTACGGCACGGATTTCTCAACGGATACCATTCCCCCCAATGCGGATGACTGGGCGTTTCTCCAACTCGATCAACCCCTGGGCGATCGCTACGGCACGATTCCCTGGAACCCTTTATCGGTTTCGGAGTTGGTGGAGGAGTACGAAGCACGACTGGTGATGGTGGGTTACTCGGGCGACTATCCCCGCGATCGCCCTGGGACGAGTGCTGGGGTTCACCTGGGATGCAGCATTTTGGGAATACAGGAGGAGAGTATTACCCATGACTGCGATACCTTTGGCGGTTCCTCAGGCGGTCCTATCCTGGCCTGGATTGATGACCAATCCTATATCGTTGGGGTGAATTCTGCGGAACGCGTAAATCCGAATGTCGTCATCGATACGCTACCGAGCACCGACGATGAAGAGCAACCTATATACGCTGGGGTGATTAACTTTGGGGTAGATATTTCGCGGGTCGTTGAGTTCGTTGAGCAAAACCCCTCGGAGGCTGACCAGTAAGGCGATCGCCAGCCAGCAAAGCACCAAATGTCCCCGCAGGCTTAGAGCTAATGATCGTCAGATCCAAGTCTGTCGGTTTGGAGAAATTGGCTGGTCGTCAGGCCGAGGTTGGGGAACGTGGGAGAAACAATGCGATCGCCCTCTCCAGCAGAATCGCTATCTCGATAAACGGTATCTTGATAGCGCCCTTGCTCTAGGACACAAATCGTCACGGTGCTTTGAATCGGGTCAACAATCCAATACTCGGCAATATCTAGCGCAGAGTATTCAACCCATTTCGCGCGATAGTCTTCGGTTTGTGTGCTGCGACTCACCACTTCAACGACCAACTTTGGAGGAGCCTGATGTGCTAAAACGATGGCTTCGCGGTCATCCATATCGAGCCATTGTTCCTGCGTGAGCACCGTAATGTCTGGGATACGACAGGTGTCCCAGCGATATCCTCGTGGTGACTGTATGCCTACCGTCAGCCGCTGAGATGTCCAATCGTGCCCAGATTTCTGAATCTCCGCATTCAGTGCATCATCCAGAAACTTGATAATCCGGCCATGACGCCCTGTGCCCAAGCTCATGGCAACTAATTCTCCATTTACCAATTCGTAGCAGGTATCGGTCCCATCGTCGTATTTCAAATACTCTTCAAACGTTAGCTTCCGAGCTGCAATCGTCATGGCCGTTTTCTTGAGCTTTATGGTTAGTCTAACGGTTAGTTCATCCGTCAGGTCTTGCCTCAGCTAGGGATGAATATCGTGTTGAACAGGATGCGATCTTAGTGTGCTGCCAACTGAACTAATTCCCCGCAAGTGCAAGATTCGTAGATCCTAGCCTATCACTCGGGATTGGGATTGGTGGGAGACGCGATCGCGAATTCAATCCAGCTCCAAGTCGTCGGGACAGTGATCATAGATTCACCAAATCAATAAGTTAGAACCTTATATCAAATCCCGAGTGATAGGCTAGGATCTACGAATCTTGCACTTGCGGGGAAT
>JBCBSJ010000095.1:0-16226 GCA_039819245.1 Cyanobacteria bacterium J06638_20 | reverse complement strand
AGGCGATGAAGTCATGTCAACTTAAGACGAGAAATTTTGGGGAGCATGTCACTTTTGAACCCTCACCCTAAATCCCTCTCCCAAGCTTGGGAGAGGGACTTCAAAATGTTTGCTCCCCTTCTCCCAATATTGGGAGAAAGGGTTGGGGGATGAGGGCTATTCAGGAATTTGCCAACCTGACATGTTCCCAAATTTTGGTGGGGAAAGTATCCAGTATCCAGGATGCAGTGAGTTCCTGACTCCTGACTCCCCATCCCATCGAGACTTCCTAGGGCGCGTCATCAATTAAACTCGAAAGCCTTTCGATATAAGCATTGCCGCGCCCGCTTTGTAAAACTAGCTAGGGGCTGAACCGCTCTCTGCACAAGGACTTGATCGTTAAATGACGACAGCCCCTAGCTTAAACGTAATACGTTCTTGTGAGCCCCCAACTGCTGAATAATCAAGGTCTATATCATGGTTAGCTCATTTTCAAAGCGGACAGATACCCACTTCAATGAAGTTGCGATCGCCAACCTAGGCGAATTTCAAGTTGCTGTTTTGACACGGAAACAACCGACTTCTCTATCCTCCCTGCTAGAACTTAAAATCAGACCACAAAGACAATATCAGGGGCAAGGCTGGCTAATTTGGAATGACCAGACCATTGCCTGTCTATCAGGATTTGAGATTGGCTCATTAGATACCGAAGACGCTGCTTTCCGGCTGCCTAAGCGTCTTGCCCCTTCCGTTCCAATTTCCTTTGAAGCGCAAAGCCGTTATCCCTTACCCATAACCATATTGGATGGAGCACTGATGGCTTGCGAGTTACCGAATACGCCAACCCCTTTTCGAACCCTTTTTCGGAACATCGTGCCTCGATTTGTTCGCATCTATCCGTTTGATATCCGGATGTCTTTATTAGCAAACGTAAGGCAGATGAAAATGGACGAAGCTGAATTTATTGCGCAAAATCGTGAGCAGCTGAAGGGACTACCGTTTTATCAAGATTACTTTGATCTTTAACCTTCATCAGGTGCTGAAAATCTGTATTTGTGTCAGCCTTTGCTAGCAATCCTAGTCTAGAGATGTGACGATGCCTATCATTTTTTGGCCATCAATGTCGCTCTTGCAATGAAGCAATGCTTTGATTGCATGTTAGATGAGTGAGTTTGGCAAAGCGTAACAACGAATCGAAGACTGAGTTGTAAACGCCTGAGGTTAACAGCCCTATAAAGTAGGATCTGAGCAGATCTTTGACCAGTCATAGAGAGTTCAAGTCATGCGGACGCTAACTAAATGGTCAGTAGCAGACTACCAGCACATGCGTAATCTAGGCATCCTCGATCGCCGACGCTGCGAACTCATTAACGGAGAAATTTGGGATATGGCTCCAGAAGGAGAATTCCATCGGTTCATCAACGATCGCGGTGCTGAGTACCTCAGACGAGTTCTTCAGAATAAGGCAAAGGTTTTTGAAGCACACCCCATCACGCTGACCGAATCTGAGCCAGAGCCAGATATTGCAATTGTTCGCTTGCCCGATACCCGCTATCTCAAGCATCATCCCTACCCAGAGGATATCTACTGGTTAGTTGAGGTCGACGATACGCCCCTTCAATATGATTTGAGTACCAAATGCAAACTCTACGCTAAGGCCACTGTTCAGGAGTATTGGGTGATTGATGTTGTTGGTCAGCAACTAACAACCTTTAAAGACTTACAGAATGGGGATTTCGCAACCCAAACCACCGTGAGTGACGGAACTATCTATCCGGTAGCCTTTCCAGATATAGCGATTAAAGTTCACAAATTAGTCGCCATTCCAGAATGACTATCCAGGAATTGGGGCTGATGGCAATGTTGCAGGCGTTGTCTTGCAGCAGCTCAAGAATACAGCACTCTTGAAGGGCTAGAGTAGGGTAACTCTTAAGAACCTGAAGTGAACAGTTGCAAGCTGTGAATCTATTCAAGAATCTGCGCGGGGGCGCACTCGTCAGCATCGGCTATATGTTGTCTCCTCTTTCATGGTGGAATGATCTATTTTTCAACCTACCGATCGCGCTGGTCTTGGGTTATGGCGTGAGTTGGCTGAATCCTCAATGGTTTTTTCCGGCAACCCTATTGGGCTACTGGCTCTCCAATGTTCTGGGGATGATCATGATGCAGTTTGGGGCCATGGCCTTGTTTCTACCGGAGGAACAACAGAACACCCCACGGGATATCTTGATTGGCTTTGGTGGCGCAACCGCCTACACCATTGTTATTGCGGCGCTCGTTTATTTCCACATTTTGGCTATTCCCGATTTTCTAACCGATTTACATCCTTAAACGACAAATCAAGCCATTCAAGCCTCTGCGCCTCTGCGCCCTCACTCTCCTACTCCCTTTAAGGCTCTAAGAGGGCGAAACGGTCGCATTGTCCCTAGACATGCTGATGTAGCCAGGAATGCCCTCAAAATCTTTGAACCATCGCTGGATGTGGGTGTATTGCGACAGGTCAAAACCGCCTTCGTTAGCCACATGGGTATAGGCATACAGGCTAATGTCGGCGGTCGTGCTCTGATTACCCAGAAAAAATGGATGCTTTGCCAACTTTTGGTTAATCTACAGTCTATTTCCGCGCCGTATTACTCTGTGGGTGTTAGCCCTCAGCACCACCAATGTACTGAAAACACCAGCATTACGTCCCTAGAGTTAAAGCAGATAGTCCAGTCTTTGGTTCTGTCGGATTAGCGTTCATCAGGATCGCTAGGGCAAGGCTTAAGTCCAGCAAAGGCAGTTGATGACCGTCTCTCAGTGCTTGTGAAATTCGCTATGGTTGGCAAAGGCGACCTCCATTTTGCGAAACCTTTTTATGAATTTCTTAGAAAGCCTGAGTATGGCGGCTAAAACCCTGACGGCTAACAAGCTGCGCAGTGGTTTAACAATGCTCGGTATCGTGATTGGCAATGCTTCAGTCATCACCATGGTTGGTATTGGCGAAGGCGCCCAACGGTATGTGAATGATCAGTTGCAGGCCCTGGGGCCAAACGTGTTGTTTATTGCTGCGGGGAATCGCGAGACGCGTGAGCTAGGTGGGCTTGAGGTGCCGCGAACCCTGGTGTTGGCGGATGCGATCGCGATTCAAAATCAGGTTCCTTCGGTTGCCGCTGTTGCGCCCGAATTTAGCAGTCGCAACTTAATTACTTACCGCAACCGCAGTGCCAACAGCAGCGTGGTGGGCAGTAATGATCAATTCCTCAAGGTGCGTAGCTTTGAAATGGCTCAGGGTCGCTTTCTGAACGAATTGGATTCGGAACGGCGGAGTCAAGTAGTCGTGCTAGGGGCCACGTTAGCGGAGCGGTTTTTTGATAACCAATCCCCCATTGGTAAAGGGATTCGCATTAAAGGGATTCGCTTTGAGGTGATTGGAGTGATGGCCCAAAAGGGGTCTAACCTAGGACTGGACTATGACAATGCTGTGGTGATTCCCTTAACGACTCAAGCCAGTCGTTTGGTGGGGCAACGCCAATCCCCCTATGGCATTGAGGTGTCCTTCATTTCCGTTTCTGCCGAGGACCGCGAAAGTATGAACACGGCCGAGTTCCAAATCACGAATCTGCTGAGGCTACGCCATCAAATTCGAGGGGAAGATGACTTTTTCATTCAAAGTCAAGACACCCTGTTGGACATTGCCGAGACCATTACCGGGGCGCTCACAACCATGTTGGCGGCGATCGCGGGTATTTCCCTACTGGTAGGAGGCATCGGCATCATGAACATCATGCTGGTCTCCGTTCGGGAGCGTACCCAAGAAATCGGTCTGCGCAAAGCGATTGGGGCTTCACGCCGCGATATTTTGTTGCAGTTCCTGATTGAGGCCATTATCCTATCCTTCGCGGGGGGACTCGTCGGTACGGGATTAGGGATTAGCGGCATTGTCCTGGTCAGTACGCTGACGCCCTTTGAAGCCGGGGTTTCGGCCATGGCTATCGTGCTAGCGGTTGGGGTTTCGGGGAGTATTGGCCTTTTCTTTGGGGTGTTTCCGGCACGTCAAGCGGCCAAACTGGATCCCATTGTGGCGTTGCGAAGTGCTTAGGCGTATATAAGTTTTAAGGTCTCAGTTTTGCATTTTGAGTTGTGCGTCTAACCTGAAAATTCAGGGCGCTTGCTGGAGAACTGACTGTTTTTTTACTGCATAGAATTTGCCCACATGTTTCAAGCCACCCGCAGACGATTGGCCCTCTGGTATGCGGCAGTGACCGCTGTGGTGCTCCTGGTCTTTGCTAGCGGCGTCTATCTATACGTGCGTACCACGCTGGTAGAGCGGGTCGATGACACCTTGAATCATGTGGTGGAAATTGTGCAGCGATCGCTCGTCATTGAACCGGGACGGAATGTTGGCGATCGCGTTCTGACGGCGGTGGGGGTTGTGGAAGCTCCAGTCCGCGTCAATGTGGAGGCGAGCTTTCGCGATAATGCCGAGGCCGCTGAAGATGACCATATTGATCTGGAGTGGTTTGGCCCGGCGGGAAATTTGCTGTGGTCAACCCTGTCGGAACCGTTCAAACTCCCGGTGAAAGTGAACCCCGATGGTCGGACGGTTCGCCTGGATACTGATCAGGTCGTGCGTCAGGTGACGGAGCGCATCGTGGTCGGTCATCAGGTGGTGGGCTATTTGCGCGTTAGTCATCCCTGGTTTGAAGTCACGAAACCCAGCCGTCGGTTGATTTTAGATCTGTCTATGGGAACCAGTTTGATGGTGGGCGCAGTTGCCTCTATCGGCTGGTTGCTGTCGGGGATTGCCATTGCCCCGGTGCGGGATTCCTATCAGCAGCTCAAACAGTTCACGGCTGATGCTTCCCATGAGTTGCGGAATCCGATTGCGGTGATTCAGACCAATGTTCAGGTTGCCTTAGCGGATCCTGAACCCGATGCGATCGCGCAACAGCAGCAGTTTAAGGTGATTGAGCGCTTAACCCGGCGTCTGGGACGATTGGTGGATGATCTCTTGTTCCTAGCTCGGCAGGAGAGTGGGTTAGTCCCCCTGGAAAGAGAACCCCTCGATCTGTCGCTGTTACTCGCCGAAGTGATAGAGGAGCAGACAGCGATCGCGGAGGAGCAGTCGGTGACGCTAATCTGTCAGGTTGTCGAACCGCCAATAGCCACATCAGGGCTCGCGGCGGGAACGGCCACGGTTGGAATCCTAGCTCCCGTCAAGCTGGATTGGACGCTCAAAGGCGATGCGGATCAGTTAACGCGGCTTTTTACCAATCTTGTGAGTAATGCCCTTCAGTACACGCCGACGCTAGGAACCGTCACGGTCAGCCTGCAAGGGGGCCGATTACACAATCAGGCCGCGTTGCAAATAGAGGTGCAGGATACGGGGGTCGGCATTTCTCCGGAAGATCTGCCACATCTATTTGACCGCTTCTATCGCGTGGATCCGGCTCGTCAACGGTCTGGGGTTACGGGGTCAGGACTGGGGCTAGCGATCGCTAAGGTCATTATCGACAACCATCGAGGCGATATTCAGGTTAACAGCACTCCAGGTGAAGGTACCACGATGACGGTATGGTTACCGTTGACTGCTGATGCGCTGAAAAAGCCAGCAAAGCTGTAAGTTTACGGTTTCTTAAAGCCATCTGGATTCCAGCTGCATTTGGGTATGCTAGGTCAGCCACATGACGGTCGTCGGATACCGTAAGCTGCTTCCGATATCGCTTTCAAGGCATTCAACGCCTCGCTGCCGCTCATACATAAGTTCTTGATCGATCGCTTCCAGCTTTGTCGGCTCCCTGATACCCATTCTCTAAACCTGGACTACACATCCACATATTGATATGGATCCCCCCAACCCCCTTGAACAAAGGGGGCATACCAATTCGTCGGTGAAGAGCCCCTTTGTATAAGGGGGCGGCGACAGCGGGGGATTCTGGATCGGTAGCGCTATCACATAGAGTTGGGATAAGTCCCCAAAGTTGCGGGACTTAGGGTCAGAGTATCCCCCAGAATGGGGGGCACTATCCCAACCTTTCAGGAATACCTATTGATTGCTCCGTACGCTCTTCACTTAGAGCATCGCGGCCCTCACCCCCTCAGTCCTCCTCTCCCAAAAATGGGCGAGAGGGGGAGGCCAGACAAGGCTTACCGGCTCCCCTTCGCCCGTTCTGGGCAAAGGGGTTGGGGGATGTAGAGCTATGCTCTTCCCGAAGGGTGGGAAAAGCCTGTACAGCAAGAGTTTCAGGACTTATGTGTATGTAGTAGACGTAGCGCATAGAGAAATCAGCGATCGCTGCGTAAGCGATCCAAGCCGTCAAGAATTAGCTCTAGGCCAAACTCAAAGTCATGAATGCCGGTGTACTCTCCTGCCATCACTTGATGGGTCAGTCGGTTGAGATAGGGGTATTGAGCCGCTGGAATTTGCGCGACGAAGTTTGCTGCCTGTTCAGCATACTCGTGGGCCTCAAACGGAAAATTCAGCGCCTGAAGCGTAAATCCATAAATATGGTTGTCAATCGCATTCCAAGCATGGTCGGCCATTGTGTAGGAGAAGCCTGCTTCGACAAGACAGCCCAGCGTGGCATTCACATAGCGCAACATGGCTGGCCCCACATTCACCCGTGACACGAGGGCGATCGTCGCCCAGGGATGACGCCGCAAAACACCATGGGCCGAAATTGCTCGCCGCCGCATGGCTGCTTTCCAATCAGCACCAAGGGCAGGGATAGCAATTTCACCCACAACCTCATCAACGATGCCATCCAGAATGTCATCTTTATTTGCCACGTGGTTATACAGCGACATGGCCTTAACGCCGAGCGCTTGAGCAAGCTTCCGCATCGAGAGCGCCTCCACCCCACCCTCATCAGCTAAACGTAGCGCTGCACGCAGTATCCGTTCCCGACTCAACGGGAGTTGGGAAACGGGAACGGATTCACTCGTCTTCGCCATCAAGAAATTCCTCATCCCCATTCAGACAGGTAAGGCAAGCCCAAACGAGGCTTAAGACACCCAATCATCTTGACAAACTTACGGTGTAAGTTAAACTTACAGTGTAAGTTTGAGATGTGAAGGCAATGAAGGCAATTACGCAAACCCAATATGGGTCGCCCGATGTGTTGCGGCTGGAAGAGGTTGACATGCCCGTGCCTCAAGATGGTGAGGTGCTTGTGCGGGTGCAGGCAGCATCGATCAATGCGGGGGACTGGCATTTGATGCGCGGCACGCCCTTCTTGATTCGCCTGATGTTGGGTGGGGTATTGAAACCGGCGATCGCAACCCTGGGCGCTGATATGGCTGGACGTGTTGAGGCGGTGGGTCAAAATGTGACACAGCTGCAGCCGGGCGATGAGGTTTTTGGCGATCTGTCCAACTCTGGATTTGGAGCCTTTGCGGAATATGTGTGTGTGCCGGAAGCTATGCTCGCTAGCAAGCCTGCCAACTTAACCTTCGAGCAGGCAGCGACTGTTCCAACCGCAGCGGTGACGGCCCTGCAAGCTTTACGCGATTTGGGGCAACTGCAACCGGGACAGCGAGTTCTGGTGAATGGAGCCTCGGGTGGCGTTGGGTCATTTGCAGTGCAGATGGCGAAAGCATGGGGCGCTGAGGTGACCGGCGTTTGCAGTGCGCAGAAAATGGATATGGTACGCGCGATCGGAGCTGATCACGTGATTGACTACACCCAAACCGACTGGACGCAAACAGAGCAGCCCTACGACCTGATTGTTGACGCCGCTGCTTACCAACCTTTTTGGAACGCTCTGCCAGCTCTAACGCCCGAGGGCACTTATGTGATAGTGGGTGGCTCCACCGCAGGCTTTTTCCAAGCGGTATTTCTGGGCGCTTGGCTGACTAAACGCAGTCGTCGAACCGTTAAATTTCTAACGATGACGCCCAATCTACAGGATCTCGGCGTCGTGCGAGACCTCTTAGCATCAGGCAAGATTACACCCTATCTCGATCGCTGCTATCCCCTGTCAGAAGTCCCGACCGCCATTCGCCATGTGGAGCAGCGGCAGGTTCAAGGCAAGGTTGCTATCAGTGTTTGATGGGGAAACCAAGTGCGGGGGATTAGAATCGGCTAGAGGAAGAGGTAAGAGGAAGAGGCAAAGGGATAAGGCCGTTACGGGTGGCTGATTAAAGACCAGCCTTCAACCTCGCCTAACTTGACAGCTTGGGGCTGGGTCGTTTGATAGGGCTCAGGGGATTGTACGAGCAGATACATCGGCTGAGCTTTTTGCCATTCCTGTTGGAGGTCTTCAACCGGCAAAGCTTGGACACGGCGATCGCTGTAAAAGCTCAAAGATGGGCGCTCGTGGTCATGGTCGCTGTAGATGACCTGTCCGGCTGGCGTTTGTGCTTGGATGAGTTCGGCAACGGGCAATACGGGAAAATCCTCCCCCAGTTCCCAAACCCAATAATCAGAGATAACAAAACCCAGCAGGGCAAAATAGAAGCCTGCAATCAGGGTGGGCACAAAGCGCGTTTGTTGCCGAGCAATGAATACCGCTGCGGCCCCCGTAGCGACCATGATGCTCAGAAAGGCCAACATCAGCGCGGGTGAAGCCACCTCCCCCCAGGGATTGCTGTAGACAATGCCGACAGCCCCCACGATACTCAGCAAGCCCAGTAACACACTCCAGAGGATGGGCAATCGTCTGACCGACAAGCTGCGTCCATTCCAGGAGCGATGCTTATTCCAAGCGGCGGTGAGCCCAATACCCGCAGTCAAGGCGATCGCCGGATAGAGCGGCAACACATACCAGGGCAACTTGGTTCCCATCACGGAGATGGTGCCCAAATAGCAAACGGTCCAGACCAGAATGAGTTTGGCCCAGGTATGCCGACGCGATTGCCAGGTCAAGCGCATCCCGATTGGCCAAAAAATAAGCCACGGCCAGACATATTTCAAAAGTTCCAGCAGGTAGTACCAGGGAGGACCCTCATTACGCTCGACGGTTCCCCAAATCCGCTCAGCACTTTGGGCAAAAACCGTGGTGCTAATAAACTGCTGACCATACTGCTGCCACTGCACCCCGTACCAGCCCAACACCGGCACAGAGCCCAGCAAAAGCCCACCCCAGAGCTGGGATGCGAATAGTTGCTTCGGATCATCCCAGGCGACAAAAAGCAGCGCGATCGCCAGCAACAGAATCCCCAGAATGCCCTTGGTTAAGCACATGAGGGCAAACCCGAGCCCGACGCCCAAATACCAAAGGGAATTCCGACGCGCCTTCATCAGCATCCAGAGCAGCGCAATAAAAAAACACACCATCGCGCCGTCTAGCATCGCTAACCGACCATGACGCACCATCGGCAAAAAGGTCAGATACACCAGTGTGCCAATCAGCGCCGGTGGTCGCGTGGGAAAAACTTCGCGCCCCAGCATGAAAAGTAAGGGGACTGACAGTGCCGTTAATACCGCTCCCGGTAAACGGGCCGTCCAGGTATGCACGCCCAAGTTTTGAAAGGCCAACGCCATCAACCCATGGAGGAGAGGCGGCTTGTTGAGATAAGGTTGGCCCCAAAGTTGCGGGTGAAGCCAGCCCGTCCAGGTTTCGCTCTGGCTCATTTCACGAGCCACTTGAGCCACCGTTCCTTCGTCCCAATCCCGTAGCGGAACACCGCCCAAATCAACGCAAAACAGCACTAAGGCCGCTGCCAATAGCAAGCAGATAATGATGCGATCGCCTGATTGAGTGGTGGTTTGCGAAATCATCGTGTCAGTATACCTTGACAACATCCCGTATCCCTAACAGTTGCTCGGGCACAATCCACAATCAGAAATCTTTGATTTTCGGGTCGGTTGGCATTCAGAATACTCTCGGTACGTCTCTATCAGCCATCTCCGATCGATACTATGCGCTCCCTACGTTTTCTGCCTTCGCGTGTCCTGGTGATTGTGGCTATGCTCTTTTGGCTGGTGATGGTGGCAAGTGTGCTGAACCGTCACTTTGCGATGTATCCCTCCTTTTCATCGCATGATCAGGGGATCTTCAACCAGGTCTTCTGGAATGGTGCCCACGGTCGTTTTTTTGAGAGCACCCTTTCTTCGGGGGAATCGGCGGCTGTGGAGCTGCGTCAAGAACTTCCAGAGGTGACCTATCGGCGGCTGGGTCAGCACTTTACGCCCATTCATTTTCTCTGGCTACCGTTGTATAAACTCCTCCCTTTTTCCGCAACGCTGTTGGTGTTACAGATCACCCTGGTCACCGCCGGGGGCCTTGCCCTGTACTGGCTAGCGCGACAGCGAGTATCCCCGCAAGTTGCCACCTGGATTACACTCGGTTACTTCTGCGCCCAGGCCGTAATTGCGCCCAACTTAGCAAATTTCCATGACTTCTCCCAGATTCCGCTATTCGTGTTTTTAATGCTGATAGCGGTAGAACGTCAGCGATGGGGATGGGCGATCGCAACCGTCATGCTGGTCTTTCTCTGTCGGGAAGATACAGGGATTATTTTCTTTAGTCTTGGGTTATATCTGGCCCTCAGTCGTCGTCATCTACGCTTTGGTCTAGGGCTCTGTGTCGCTAGTGTGGTGCATTTGCTCGTTACCACTAACGTGCTGATGCCGATGTTTTCCGAGGAAATTGGAACCAATTTTTTGGCGACCTCCTATGCCGACTATGTGGATAGCGAGAATGCCTCTACCCTGACCCTCGTTTGGGGCATCCTCAAACGGCCTGATCGCGTGCTGATTGATCTCGTCACACCCGTTTCCGGCACCTTGAGGTTTCTTTCAGGGCATTGGATGCCGCTGCTCTTTGTGCCGCTCATATCGCCGGCCACCTGGGTGAGTACCAGTGCCCCTCTAGCAGCGCTGTTACTGCGGCAAGATTCTCACCTCGCCCTCTCCATGCAGTTGCGCTACACCATTCTGGTCTTACCGGGCCTGTTTTACGGCACGATCCTTTGGTGGAGCCGTCACGCAGGCAAGCTTTCTCGCCGGACGCGTCATATTTGGACGGCTTGTCTGTGCCTGAGTTTGCTGTTTACCTTTACGCTGAATCCTTCTCGTACCTGGTCCTTCATCATTCCCGACTCGGTGGATCCCTGGGTCCATCTGACGCTGCCAAAACAGTGGAGCCACGCTGCCGATGTGCGATCGCTCCTCGCCCAAATCCCCCCTGAAGCGAGCGTCACGGCCACGGACAATATCCTGCCCCATGTGTCGGGGCGGCGGGCAGCGCTACGGTTTCCCCGCCTCCAATTTCGGAACGACGCTCAGGAAGCGACATTCGTGGATTACGCGCTGGCGGATTTTTGGCAGCTCCAGCAATATCAGGAAGCCTTTTCTGGTTCTCGCCGCGAACTTCAAACATGGGTGCCGCTGGTGCAAGACCTCCTCGACACCGATCGTTACGGTATCGTCGCAGCCACGCCTGGCGTCTTTCTGCTGCAACGGGAACAGCCTTCGACGCCAGCAGCGTTGGCAAGCTGGGAAGCCTTTCAAACGGCGATCGACCTGCCCCCGCCCGCATCCTGACGCTTCGGTAATAAAGTTGCCATGGTTCAGATACCAATCGGTAATGTGATCAGCTAAATCCCAGGCATGTTTGAATGTCAGGGCATTGGGTTTTTGCGAAAAAATACTGTTAATAGTGAACAATCTATACGATTTGCCGATAACGCCTGCTGCTGATTGCCACAGTAGACATTAAAGCCCTACAGCACAGTTCTCACGACTTTACATGTGCAGAGGAGGCAAAAATGGCGATCGCAACCACTAATCCCACGAATGGCAAGGTTCTTAAAAATTTTGATGCACTCACGGCAACGGAGCTAGAGGCGTGTTTGGCCAAGGCCCATGCCGCGTTTGCCGACTACCGGCAAACGTCCTTGGAGCAGCGGGCAAATTGGTGGCGAGCCGCAGCGGCCATTCTAGAAACAAATCAGCGCGTTTACGGCGAATTGATGACCCTGGAGATGGGCAAGCCGATTAAAGGCGCGATCGCGGAGGTGATGAAATGCGCTTGGGTGTGTCGTTTCTATGCCGATAACGCTGCGAAGTTCTTGCAGGATGTCACGGTCAAAACAGACGCAAGCGCTAGCTATGTCCGCTATCAGCCCCTCGGTGTGGTGCTCGCGGTCATGCCCTGGAACTTTCCCTTTTGGCAGGTGTTTCGGTTTGCGGCTCCTACGCTGATGGCCGGGAATGTCGGGCTCTTGAAGCATGCTTCCAATGTGCCTCAATGTGCCCTGGCGATTGAAACAATTCTGCGGGAGGCCGGTTTTCCCGAAGGCGTT
Source organism: Cyanobacteria bacterium J06638_20 (assembly GCA_039819245.1). GTDB lineage: Bacteria > Cyanobacteriota > Cyanobacteriia > Elainellales > Elainellaceae > Vacuolonema. The sequence continues at coordinate 4,016 of JBCBSJ010000095.1, read as the reverse complement.
TTTCAAACCCTATTGATGGGGGCCAATCAGGTGGCGGATGTCATTGCGGATGAGCGTGTGCAAGCGGCCACCCTCACCGGAAGCGAGCATGCCGGGGCCTCTCTGGCGGCGGCGGCGGGTAAGCACATCAAGCCCACGCTCTTGGAACTGGGGGGCAGCGATCCCTTCATTGTGATGCCCAGCGCCGATTTGAACTTGGCGATTGAGACGGCGGTGACTGCGCGGTTGTTGAACAATGGCCAATCCTGCATCGCCGCCAAGCGCTTTATCCTGCATGAGGCGATCGCGGATACCTTCCTGACCGGATTGACCGAAAAGTTCCAAAGTTTGAAGGTGGGTGACCCGACCGAAGCAGAGACCGATGTTGGCCCTTTGGCGACGGTTGGCATTCGCGATGAACTCGCGGCCCAAGTCGATGCCTGCGTACAGGCGGGAGCCAAGGCGCTAGTGGGTGGGGATGTGGCCGCCCTTCAGGCAAACCTCCCCAGTCATCTTCAAGCCGGGAGCTTTTATCCGCCCACTATTCTGGCGGAGATTCCCCCCGGAACCCCAGCTGACCAGGAAGAATTCTTTGGGCCGGTGGCGCTGACGTTTCGAGTGCCTGACTTAGAGGCCGCGATCGCCTTAGCCAATAGCACCTCCCTCGGCTTAGGGGCCAGCGCCTGGACGCAGGATGATGGGGAGCGCGATCGCTGTGTGCATGAACTGGAGGCAGGGGCTGTCTTCATCAATGGTTTGGTGAAGTCAGATCCGCGCCTGCCGTTTGGCGGCATCAAGCATTCTGGTTATGGTCGTGAGTTGGGAATGCAGGGTATTCAGGCATTCGTCAATGCTAAGACCGTGTGGATTCGTTGAAGGATAGGAAGCGATGGACACTGCCGAGCTACTGGTCAAATGTTTAGAAAATGAAGGCGTCGAGTACATTTTTGGAGTGCCGGGCGAAGAGAACCTACAAGTTCTTCAGGCGTTGAAAAAGTCCTCCATTCAATTTGTCACAACCCGTCACGAGCAAGGCGCAGCTTTCATGGCGGATGTTTACGGACGCCTGACTGGGAAGGCCGGGGTCTGTCTCTCGACCTTGGGGCCAGGGGCCACGAATCTCATGACAGGCGTTGCAGATGCCAACTTAGATCGCGCCCCCTTGGTGGCGATTACAGGCCAGGTGAGCACTGACCGTATGCATATCGAATCCCACCAGTATCTCGATTTGGTAGCGATGTTTGCGCCGGTGACCAAATGGAATGCCCAGATCGTGCGCCCCAGCATCACGCCCGAAATTGTCCGCAAGGCATTCAAACTGGCGCAGACGGAGAAGCCCGGAGCCGTCCACGTTGATCTGCCGGAGAACATCGCGGCTATGACGGTGGCCGGGGAGCCCCTGCAACGCGACAGTCAGGAAAAAACCTATGCTTCGCTACACAGCATTCAGCAGGCGGCAGTGGCTATTTCCCAGGCGACGAATCCCCTGATTCTGGTCGGGAATGGGGCCATTCGTTCCAGGGCCAGCGAAGCGCTGACCCAGTTCGCAACAGACCTGAATATCCCGGTGGTAAACACCTTTATGGGCAAGGGTGTGATTCCCTATACCCATCCGCTAGCCCTGTGGACTTTTGGCCTCCAGCAACGGGACTTTATTTCCTGCGGGGTGGAGCGTACCGATCTCCTGATTGCTGTAGGCTACGATTTGGTGGAATATTCCCCCAAGAAGTGGAATCCCGAGGGCAATATCCCCATCCTGCATATCAACACCATCTCAGCTGAGATCGACAGCAGCTACATTCCCCGAACCGAGGTTGTAGGGGATATCGCCGATTCCCTGGAGGAAATCCTCAAGCGGGTGAATCGCGATGGCCGTCCCGATCCTTTTAGCGTCAAGCTGAGGGAAGATATTCGAGCTGACTATGAACGCTACGGCGACGATTATGGCTTTCCGGTCAAACCGCAAAAACTGATTTACGACCTGCGTCATGTGCTAGGGCCAGAAGACATTTTGATTTCGGATGTGGGGGCTCACAAAATGTGGATTGCCCGTAACTATCACTGCGATCGCCCCAACACCTGTTTGATATCCAACGGTTTCGCCTCCATGGGCATTGCGATTCCCGGCGGCATTGCGGCCAAGCTGGTGCATCCTTCCCGCAAGGTGATTGCCGCAACGGGGGATGGCGGCTTTATGATGAACTGCCAGGAGTTAGAAACAGCACGCCGCTTAGGAACCGCCTTTGTCACGATTATCTTCAATGACGGCGGCTACGGTCTCATTGAGTGGAAGCAGCAGAACCAATACGGCGAGTCCGCCTTTGTCCATTTCGGCAATCCTGACTTTGTGAAACTAGCGGAGTCCATGGGCCTTAAGGGCTATCGTGTGGATAGCACGGAGGATTTGCTCCCGACCCTGAAAGATGCCCTGGAGCAGGATGTACCAGCGGTCATCGATTGCCCCGTAGACTATCGGGAGAATCTGCTGTTTAGCGAGCAGACGCGATCGCTAGAGTGCCTGATTTGAGGCGGTAATAGGGTGGATGCGTAACAGAGTGGATGGGTGATGGGGTGCAAGAATGCACCCTCAATCGCAAAAACTTGAGGTTTCTACTCGTCTTTACCCCATTACTCCCCTACTCCATCACTCAAAGACCCGCGATCGCGGACTGATACAAAGCGGCTAACGTTTGCCCATCAGCAGGATAGGTCGCTACGGCACATTCAAACGCAGGCTGGAGGCGATCGCCAGACAGTAGCGTGATCACCAAAAGGTTAAACACCCCAAACAACTCTGAATCCTGCCGTGACAACGTTTAATGTCTTTTTCTATACAGGCATATTTATCACTTTTACGAATAAATCCTGAGATTTTCACAAAAACTTCAAGCAAAGTATTTATTTATACCTTAACGGCACGGTAGTATTTTGAGTGTTGTAATTTTTACGACACTCAAAATGTGATATCGATGTGCCAACCCTTATTTGAAAGGGGTTTTGCGATCAGTATCACCATAGCCTCTTCTAACCCTAAGTGAAAATACTTGGGTTATTTTACGGTGTCTGAATGACCATTTAGTGGAAATCACTATCCGTACACCATATAAATTGGATCTTTCTCTATGAACGAAATTTTTGGAACAACGGACAACGATAACCTAGTTGGAACTACCGACGATGACCTTATTACTGGTGGTGCTGGCAATGACATCCTGGATGGCGGTTTTGGGGATGACGTTCTGATTGGGGGTGCTGGCAACGACGAACTGCTTGGCTTTGGTGGTAGCGACACCCTGAACGGTACTGACGAAATAGCTATCGGTGCCGGTGAAATTGATGTCCTCAAAGGGGGAACCAAAAGTGACACCTTCGTTTTGGGAGACGATGATAACGCCTACTATGTCGCTGCTGGGGCCGCTGACTATGCGCTCATCGATGACTTCAAATCTTCTCAAGATGTGATTCAACTGAATGGTTTACCCAGTGAATACAGTTTGAGCCAGGTTGATGCCGATACTCACCTGTTGCGGGAGGGCGAGTTAGTTGCCATCTTGACGAACATTACTGCGGCTGACCTGGATTTGAATGCCTCTTATTTCAGTTACGTTGGCACGGGTGTGACGTTGGTGGGTGACGATACTGACGAGGTTCTCGACGGCACCGATGGCTTTGACAATATCGCTGGTGGGGGTGGGGCTGACACCATCAATGGGGGTGCCGGTGGTGACACCCTACTGGGCGAAGATGGCAATGACATCATCAACGGTGGCGACGACAACGACAGCCTCAATGGTGGTAACGATAATGACACGCTGAATGGCGGTGCCGGCGATGACATCTTGGATGGTGGCGGTGGGGATGACGTTCTGATTGGGGGTGCTGGCAATGATGAACTGCTTGGCTTTGGTGGTAGTGACACCCTGAACGGTACTGACGAAATAGCTATCGGTGCCGGTGAAATTGATGTCCTCAAAGGGGGAACCAAAAGTGACACCTTCGTTTTGGGAGACGATGATAACGCCTACTATGTCGCTGCT
>JBCBSJ010000094.1:0-16783 GCA_039819245.1 Cyanobacteria bacterium J06638_20 | reverse complement strand
CTGAGGCGCTCACTTTCCATCACATAGGCATTACCCAACACCTGGCGGTAGACCGCGCGGATGAGAATCTCGGCGTCTTCGGCGGAAGCACCGGGCACCCACTCAATGGGCGGAGTTTCATCAAACAGGCTAACCCCTAAGCGCGAAGCTGGTCCAAATGGCATTAATAGATCTCCTGGCTAACGACTGAGTTTAATGATGTCTTACAGCACACGAAGAAGTCGCAAACAGCTCAATTTAGCTGACCCCACCCCCACAGCAAATCGCTGCGATCGCCTTGAGAGAAACAATCTATGAGCAAGCTAGACGCCTCGAGCGCTTTATACGCTTTGTTATGATCGATTCTCTTATAAGCCCGTAAACTCAGTTGTCAAGTTTTATAAAACTTGATGAAATCCGTTCATCTTGGACATAATTTACGAAACTTCACCCTACCCTTCATAGGCTCTAGGTGTTTCCTAGTCGGAACCTAGGTTGCTCAACCATCCAGGCTGCTTTCTAAAGCGGCAGCGGCAACGTAGTGATTTTCATCCTGCTGCAACTTGACCAACAGGGGTTTGGCTCTAGGGTCAGTCGCCAGGGTAAGGGCGGTCGCGGCACGCCAGCGATCGCGCCAAAACTCAGCTTCAGCCAGAGCCGCCAACAAATCCAGTGCCTCTGATTGCAATGCACCTTTGAGCAGTGACCCCAGCGCTAGAATTGCCGTTTCTTTGACCGTCTGTGTCTCATCGAGCAACGCCTCACGAATCACTGCCAGCAAAATCTCGTCTTGCTCAGATTCCATGAGAATTGACAAAACGGTTTGCCGAATCAGCCAATGACGATTTTGCTCAAAAATGGTTTGGAGGAGGGGCACCGCCAGTTCGCCAAATTCAAACAGCGAATTTGCAATCTCAGCGAGGACATTGTCATCCTGTTCTACTTCCAAACGGTGCTTGAGCGCCTGAAACGCGGATTCGGTGCGATGGTTGGCTAAACCCATCACCGCAAAGCGACGACAGAGGAAATCGGTATCAGCTGCCAGCCGCTGCAAAAGGGGAACAGCCAGGTCAGCGTCGCAGCCCGCGAGTTCATCGATCGCTTGCTTGCGCTGATTGATCGCACCAGAGCGCAGCCAGGTTTCTAGTTCTGCCAACCGTTCTGGGCTCATGTCACTCTGTTGCCCCTGCGCGGATTAATAGCTCCGATGCCTGAGCGGCGCGAAAGGACTTGCGAGCTTCGCTCAGCGCTGTTGCCCCCCAACGATTGACCGGGTGAAAATCTGCCCCATGCTCCAGCAACAGGCGAATGATTTCGAGGCGCCCTTGAGCCGCCGCCATCATCAGCGGCGTCCATCCACCGAGGTTGGCAGTGTTGATGTCAGCGCCCAAATCCATAAGCGCCTTCACCGTGTAAATTTGGCCTCGATCAACCGCGAGATAGAGCGCCGTATCGCCAATTTTGTTGACGGCGTTGATCTCGGCTCCCATCGCCACCACGCGCTGCACGAGATCGGTCTGCCCGTGGCGCGCCAGCACCATCAGCACCGTTTCCTGAAAGGCATTGCGATCGCCAATATCGGCTCCCTGATCGAGCAATCGTTCTACAATCTCTCGGCGATCGCCCTCGGCGGCAAACATGAGAGCGGTATATCCCGTTGCGTTCTTCGCATTAACCTCAGCGCCCTGGGCAAGCAGTTGTTCCACAATGGCTGGATAACCTTCGCTTGCTGCCCACATCAGGGCTGTATTGCTAGCCCCCAGTGCCGTCACACCTCCGGTGGTGTTGGCCTCAGCGCCCTGGGCGAGAAGCTGGCTAACAGTCACCGCTTCTCCCTTGACAATGGCGCGGATCAAGTCTTGATTGAGATTTTGGGGGTTAGCCGTCATGGTCAGACCTCTTTCCACTCCACTTTGAATACGCTATCAGCAGGCTTCGAAGCAATCGTCTCCTCCCAGGAGATCGCCTGCAAAAATGTAGTTCCGTCCGCCGTTTCGACAACATCAACTCCCCACTCGCCGGGTTGTAACGCATCGGGGGAGCTGTTGGTCGGGGGCGTCGTCTTAATGCCGCCCAGCACCAAAATATCTGGAAAGGCCGTGGCTCTGACCGATTGCGATCGCCGCTTGTCCGCCAGCGCGGTGGCACACAGAAGTCCGACCTGCGACGGCGTAAACGACTCTGCCGGAAACCGAATCTCTAGGATCCAATGGGGATGGTCGATCAATCGGCAATGCAGTTGATCGTGCTCCGCCAAACCAACCCGAAATACCTCAGTAAACGCTTCACGGCTGAGCGCTGGCACCTGATCAGGCGCAACATCAAAGTTGTGAGAGAGGAGCATCCGCCCCTGAAGTTTTGGACTGACGCTCATAATCCAAATAAACCAGAACTAAAGTTAACAAAAGTTGACATTCGGTAATCTTCACTCTAGCATCCTCTCAGAAATCGGTCGGCAGACCTGCATGGAGGACACTTCAATGCTTACTGACCGGGCTACAGGAAGAAGATCGAGCCTTGATCGCGCCAGTATTTATTCGTAACATTCTGATACAACGGTTTAAGGTTTGACCTCAAAACTGTATCGTCAAAGAAGTGAGGCAGTGGGCATAAAGCCATCCAGATGCAGTCTTGTCTTAGATAAGTCACGCTTTTTTGTTTTGCAATGGGGATGGAATAGTACAAACGCTTAACCCCGCTACATGTGGGTTGGCTCCCGCTCTCGCTCCGTTGGTAGTTTGCGACGCGGAGCGCCAAAACTAAAAGCAATTTTTTCAAAACGATTCGAACGATTCGATTTTCTTGGTGCGGTTAGTAATTTTGTAAAAAGAGACGGCAATTCATTATGGGACGCGTAGGGGTTTTATTACTTAACTTGGGAGGACCCGACACATTAGCAGATGTTCGGCCCTTCCTCTATAATCTATTTTCGGATCCAGAGATTATTCGGTTGCCTTCCCCCCTCCTGCAAGCGCCACTGGCCTGGCTCATTTCCACGTTACGAGCCAAAAAGTCGCAGGAAAACTACGAAAAAATTGGGGGTGGCTCTCCTTTGCGTCGCATCACAGAAGCCCAAGCTCAAGCCTTGCGTCAGCAGTTGCAGCAAGACGGGCATGACGTGAAGGTCTATGTGGGGATGCGCTACTGGCACCCCTTCACAGACGAGGCGATCGCCCAAATCAAGCAAGACGACATTCGCCAGTTGGTCATTCTGCCGCTGTATCCTCAGTTTTCCATTAGCACCAGTGGCTCTAGCTTCCGGCAACTCGAACGGATGTGGGAAGCAGATCCAGAGCTACAAAAGATTCAATACACGGTTGTGCCTTCCTGGTACCGCCATCCCGGCTACCTGGACACCATGACCCAGTTGATCGAAGAAACGCTGGATCAGCTACCTCAGCCCGACCAGGCTCATGTCTTCTTCAGTGCCCACGGTGTTCCCGTTAGCTATGTCGAAGAAGCGGGCGACCCCTATCAGCAAGAAATCGAGGACTGTGTCGCCTTGATCATGAAGAAGCTGAACCGCCCCAATAACCATACTCTGGCCTATCAAAGCCGGGTCGGCCCAGTCGACTGGCTTCAACCTTACACCGACGAAGAGCTTGAACGGCTGGCTCATCAGGGGGTGAAGCAACTGGCCGTAGTGCCCATCAGTTTTGTCTCAGAACATATCGAGACGCTCGAAGAAATCGATATGGAATACCGGGAGGTAGCAGAAGACGCCGGGGTGGAAACCTTTGCTCGGGTTCCAGCACCTGATACGGATCCAACCTTCATCAAAGCCTTGGCTGATTTGGTCGTGCAGGCCTTGCGCGATCGCCCCGTCTTCTTCTCCGATACGGTGCGCCCGCAGCCCAACCTCAAGAACTACCCCCAGAGTCCTTGGGCTTGGGGACTGACTCCCTCCGCCGAAGTGTGGAACGGGCGGATGGCCATGGTGGGCTTATTGGCGATCGCACTCGAAGCCTGGTTAGGGCAAGGGCCGCTCCATGTCTTTGGATTGCTGTAACCTCAGGGTCATGGAAAAGCCACAATCCCTGGCTATCTGCAAACAAAATTAATAACCATGCCTATCCCATCCACCCTAACGTAGAGGTTAAGCGAGTTGGAAAACCGATGGAGGCGATCGCCTTCCCTATCAACCGTTCTGACTCGGTAGCAGTATCAGGAATGACAGAATTGGCCACGGCTGAGTAGAACCGTCTTTAACGATTTATGCAACGATCTTTGCGAACACGTCAATCCCCTCTCATTCGCCAGTTGGCCGACTGTATTGAAGAGGTATGGCACGCCCATCTGGAACTATCCCCCTATTCCGTTCCAGAGGGCTTGGGGTATGTTGAAGGGGCACTGGAAGGGGAAAAGTTGGTGATCGAAAACCACTGTTACCAAACCCCTCAATTTCGCAAACTCCACCTCGAGCTGGCACAGGTCGGCAGCGGGTTGGATATCTTGCATTGCGTGATGTTTCCCAAGCCGGAGTATGCCCTCCCCATTTTCGGAGCTGATTTGGTGGGAGGTCGAGGCGGTTCTATCAGTGCGGCGATCGCCGACCTGTCTCCTGTGAATGCGGAGCGATCGCTTCCGGCACGCTACCATCAGGCCCTGGACGACCTGCCACCGTTGCTATTTTCGCAGCCCCGAGAATTACCCGCCTGGGCCGACATCTTTTCCGAGTTTTGTCTCTTCGTTCGCCCCGTTGGAGAAGCTGAGGAAACAGCGTTTCTCCAGCGCGTTCGAGACTTCTTGACCCTCCATTGCCAAATCGCTAGCACTGCACCTCTGCTAACGTCGGATTTAGAAATTGCGCAAATGGTCGCCGGGCAGCAGTATTACTGCTCCAAACAACAGCAAAACGACAAGACCCGCCGCGTCCTCGAAAAGTCTTTTGGCTCTGAATGGACGGATCGCTATATGACCACCATGCTGTTTGATGCAGTCACCTGATCCGGGCAACACAAACAGTATTGGCCAAGTAGTAAATCCAATACCAAATATAGAGCAGTGCATACAGCAAACGGCTTTGCTGAAGCGCCGATGCTAGCAGCCAGAAGGGTGGTGCAGGCTTTGCACCGCCCTGAACCCATCTGAATTAACCGAATCTACTTTTAACCATCAGAATGAGCCAACCCGACCTGGAGCAAATTGCCGCACGCCTGCAAAGTCCGGATGTGAAAGAGCGGGTCTTGGCCATGATCGAGTTACAGAAAGACAGCTTCCCCGCTCCCAGCGCCTTGCCTTTGGTTAAGCAAGCGATGACCGATCGCAATGTGCAGATTCGGGGAATGGCGGTGTTTACCCTCGGCATTAAACCCGGTCCAGACAATCTTCCGCTTCTCATCCAGGTCTTGGAAAGTGACGCCGACCACAATATGCGGGCGATCGCCGCTGGAGCCTTGGGGTATCTAGAAGATAGGAAAGCACTGGAATCCCTGCGCCATGCCTTCTACGAAGACACCCACTGGCTCGTGCAATTCAGTGCGGCGATCGCCCTGGGCAACTTAAAGGACAAACAAGCCCAAGCAGTGCTACTAGAAGCCCTGGATAGTAAAAATCCGCTGGTGCAGCAAGCCGCCGTCATGGCGCTGGGCGAAATTGGGGCAACAGCGGCGATCGATCGCCTCGTGGCATTTGTCCATGCCGATGATTGGATGCTGCGTAAGCATTTGGCCGAAGCCCTGGGTAATCTGCCCAGTCCGCAAAGTCAGCGCGCACTCATGACGCTGGCTCACGATACCAAGGCGCAAGTCGCCGAAGCAGCCAACTTATCCCTCCAGCGGTTAGCCAACCCCTCCAGTACTCAGGATTCGGATTCAAATTAAAACCAGATATTTGATCTTAGGACTTACGCATTGGACACGAAAACCAAAGCAGTTTGATAATTTTTGGGGCGCACTGCGCCCCAAAAATTATCAAACTGTGTAAATCCTGTATTTGCGATCTTTAGCGAAACTGCTTTAGCTGCTGAATCAAATGATCGAAATAAGGAGCGAGCTGATCTTGCTGATCGGCAGAAACCCGCTTCAAGCTAGCCGCTTTTACCCCTTCCAATCCCACCACCATGGCATCCAGTGGCACCTGAAGCTCTTGATATAACAACTGCATGTAGTGCAACCCTTCGGTGCTGGTGTAGTCCGTATGTTGGCCCACAATTCCGTAGGTAATACAGCGTAGAAAATGCCAGAAGTCCCTCCAACAAGCACTCGCCCGCTCCGCCGGATAAAGGCCACCCCCAGGTTGCGTAATCGTGGGGAAAGCTTCTAGGACTTGACTCCTGGCTTCATCCACAATGTCGCTGACGCGATCGCGCAGGAGCTGTCCGACGGGCATCAGCGTTGCCGTCGCAGGGGCCAGTTGCTGAATCTGCTGCAAGTCCTCATCCGTGAGATACCGACCCTCATCATCGGCAGTTTGAAAGTATCGAATCGCATCTGCAGGATGTGTTTCCTTCCAGGTCTCAAAGCTGACAATCCGTGCTTTTTGGATCAGCTCTCGCACCTTTGGACTCAATTGCGGTTGGGCCATCGTAATACCTAGAAATCATCTGGATGAAGGGGAAATCCGCAGCGCTCCTTGGAAGCGGTGATCAGGATAGCTAGGGATGCACCATCGGTAACACTCTACCGTCAGGGTTGAGGGAAACTCAATCCAAGCCGATTTGGCACATCTGTTGAACTATCAGGAAAAGCAGCTATTTCCCGTGCTGGCTCTGCACGAAAATTAACGTTTCATACCGCTCTGTTGAGAACTAAAGTGGAAGAACCATTTATCTGTTGACCTTGTATGGATCTCAGTCAAATTGAAGCCGATCGGAAACACTCGGATTTTCAATACCGAATCAAGGCGATCGCCGCTCTCAAAGATTATCCAGCGGATGTTGCAGTTCCCATTCTCACGGAGCATGTTCAGGATCCAGAATTCCTGGTACGCACCTTTGTCGCACGGGAACTGGGTCGGCAAAAAACATCTGAATCGTTTGCAACACTGCTGCAGATCATGCGATTTGACAACACCCCCAATGTCCGAGCAGAAGCCGCCAATTCCTTATCGTTGTTTGGGCGAGTCTCCGCCTCTCACCTCGTCCAAACATTTGTAACGGATGATCACTGGCTCGTTCGGCGCAGCATCCTGGCCGCACTCGTCGAAATGGAGTGCCCCGAAGAAGTGTTGGAAGTTTGTGGCGTCGGACTAGCGGGAGATGACGCAGCCGTGCAGGAAGCCTCTATTGATGGGTTGGGTGCTCTCGCCAACACCCGCCAAGGGGAGACCGCACTGTCTCAATTGCTCACACTCACGAATTCGCAAGCTGAGCATATCCGCGTGCGGGTTGCCTATGCCCTAAAGCGATTTAATGCCCCCGAAGCCAAATCAGCCCTGGCTCAACTGAGACAAGATACCGATCATCGGGTCGTTGGCGCGGCCATGGAAGACCTCCTCTCGCCTTAGGAGTCATGTGCGAGGCGAAGAAGCAAATCGACTGACCAAAAAGTACCCCCTTCAGGGTAGGACAGAAAAATTTTGGGCAAGCTATAGTGAGCGTACTTTCGGTAGAGCAGTACGTCACATTTGTCTAGAAAATGCGTAACATTCTTTACAGAATTTAACACTTTTTCAGGCACAATGGGTTGCAGCTTACCGATGCCTAGCACGCTTAGTTGCCAAACTGGAAGGACTAATCTATGGAAATACCTACCGGCGGTCAGATGCTTTGGAAACTAGAAGGGGATGATCGGGTCTTGCATCTCCGGCACAACGACGCAGAACCCTGGCGGCATTATGAGGAATTCCCGCAGTATGTGATTCCTGACCCCCAAGGGTTTTCGAAGGGAATTGCAACATTCCTAGCGTTATTGAAGAAGGACTGGACAGCAATCAAATCCTAAGACTGAAGACTTTCCCAGGTGCTTTTCAGCGTCAGAGGATGCACCGCCTCCAATTGCTCAGCAGAATGCTTCAGGAGGCGCGATCGCATCGCATCACTCAACCCCTGCACCTGGGAAAAGTCGGCTCCTGCAATACTCTCAAACTCCTCAAACTCTACATCGGTAAAGTCTGCAGCGCGGAGATCGGCTCTCGAAAGGTTGGCTCCATTGACACGAGCACTGCGAAGAAATGCTCCCGTTAAAAAGGCTCCCCGCAAATCGGCCTGCACCAAACGCGCACCGCGCAGGTTGGCTTGGGTCAAATCCGCACCCCCTAGATAGGCGCCCAACAAGTTGGCTCCTTGCAAGTCCGCATCGCGCAAATTCGCTGTATTCAACGGAGCGCCATTCAGGCTTGCCCCCGGCCCGATCGCCCCAGAAGACTTGTAGGCAAACCCATCGGGAAACCGTGTCTGGCTGTTATATCGTGCCCCTTTCAGCTGAGTATCCGTTAAATTTGCATCGCTCAGGTCGGCGCCACTCAGATCAACCCGATACAAACACGCTCCTTGAAGATTGGCCTGACACAACATTCCCTGACTCAGATCGGCACCCCGCAGATCCGCCTGGCTCAGGTCAGCGGCTCGCAGGTTGGCATGGCTCAAATCAGCTCGAATCAATGTTGTGTGGCTAAGATTGGCATTTTGTAGATCCAGTTGGCTGAGGTTGAACTGGTATAGGTCTGTGTGGTTCAAGGACTGGCCAGTTTTAAGAGCGGTTAAAACGTCTTGAGGGGTCTTCACCATAGCCCAACCTGTGACACGTTAGAATTGCACCATCAATTATGCATGGGTATTGCGCCGTCTCTTCACACCATGACGACAATCTCCGATTTCCCTCCGCGATTAATTGAATATCCTGAATCCGATGGATTGCCGATGGCAGAAAGCGATCAAACGCGCGACTACTTAGTGTATGCCACCAAAGTTCTGTCTGTTTTCTTTGAAACCCGCACGGATGTCTACGTCTCCGGCAATCTCTTTATCTACTACGAACAAGGGAACCCGGAAATGGTTGTCGCTCCCGATGTGTTTGTGGTGTTTGGCGTTGAGAACCGACAACGGCGAACTTACAAGGTGTGGGAAGAAGGCGATCGCACCCCCGATTTTGTTTTAGAAATCACATCAAAAACTACCCGTGGCAAGGATCAGGGGGCAAAAAAGGGAATTTATGCGTTTCTCGGCGTAGAGGAATACTATCAGTACGACCCAACTGGAGATTACCTCACCCCGCATTTGCTCGGTTCGCGCCTAGTCGATGGGAACTACACTCCAGTATCAGCCACCACGCTGCCAGATGGAGCGATCGCCCTACCCAGCACCGTTCTGGGATTGGAGCTGCATCTGCAAGGGAAAGCGATGCGGTTCTATGATCCAGCCACCCAGCGCTACCTCCTGACCCATGAGGAAGAGTCTGCGGCTCGGAAAATGGCTGAGGAACGAGCCCAAACCGCTGAGGAGCGGGTGCAAACTGCTGAGGAGCGAGCAGCCAGATTGGCGGAAAAATTGCGAGAACTAAACATTGATCCGGATACCCTCTAGCCCTTATTCTTCTGGGATTAGCCCTGTGATCAAGGAATGAGGCCACCGCTATGCTGCTAGTTCCACCAACAACAATGATGGCCTTCTTTCGGAAGAGCGAAGGCGTCTGGTTTACCCAGCGCACCGTACACCAGTTTGATTCCGGTGACGATCAATCGGGCGAATCCAAGCTGTATGTGCAGGTGCTAGAGGCGGATGACCCACGCATCAAGCAGGTTTGCGAACCTCAGGGCATTGACCCGGCGATCGCAGCGGGTGGAGCCAGCTTCATGTGGAAAGAGCATGAAGACAAGCGCGAACCCAACCCAGAGCAAGCAGCCGTTTTGGTGGATGTACCGGATGATGAAACTGGGCGATCAGGCAAGCTTCTACGAAATCAGGGCTATGTAGAAAGAATCCCGGTCGTCAGCCGCTATTGGTTTGGAAAAGATGGCATCTTAACCATCGATACCGATTACGAAAGTAACCAAGGGCAGGAGCGTTGCTGGTTCATGACCGATGATTTCCGCGTGCGCGTTAGTACCGTGCGAACGATGAATGGCGTGTACTTAATGACCTACTGTTCAGAACGACGTTGTGTGTCTGAATCTACCTTAGAAAGCATGATTCAGAACAACTTGGCCAGAGCCGAAGCCTAACATCTATCGGACTGATATCAAATCCGGCTGCAGAACCCAAATATTGTTTGTTGAGGGTGTGGGCGATCGCCCACACCCTCAACAAACAACTGAATATCACGCAAATTTTGTAGCAGTCCTGATGGCTTGAGACAGGGAATCTCAGGTAATCGAGGGAGCGAAAATGGGCATATTAAGGATTGTTACTTAGTTTCTCACATTTGAGACGACGAATTATTGCATCTCCTATGCTCGGATTCTAAGGCAGATACGTTTATTCATTTATGTACCAACCCTTTCTTCAACATCTAGAACAAACCCTTTTTCAAAGATTTGACTTGCAAAGTCGCCCCATTCCTGCGGGATTAGAGTCTCGGGTGAGTGAACGGGGAAAAAATCCGGCCACAATTCGAAGCTGGTGCTACGAATGCCCTGAGCTTCGCAAGATTCGCTACACCTATATCGATGCGGGTGCCAGCGCTCAAATCCTCAACAGCGTTATTTACCCCAGTCATCGGTACGACTTACCGCTATTGGGCATTGATTTTTTGTCTTTTGGACAGATCAAAAACTTGATCGTCATGGACTTTCAGCCACTTTTCCAGGATGAGGCATACCTGGCCAAGTACATTCATCCCCTGAAAGCGCTGCATGAGCAGTACCCCGATTTGGCCCAGAACTTGGAAATGAAATTCTACGATGCCAACCAGTATTTTTCCAAGTATCTGCTGTTTGCCAAAACCGATGCCGAAACGGTTAAAACGCAAGTGTTTGATGCATTCAAGGACTATCTGGATCTGTACTGGACACTCTTAGACGCCGCCGAACCTCTGGACGATCCCTCAGACATCCAACGGATTGTGAAAGCGCAGAAGGACTACGACCAATACAGCGCCGATCGCGACCCGGCTTCGGGGTTGTTTAGCAGCTATTTTGGCCATGAATGGGCTGAAGAGTTCTTGTATGGATTCTTATTTGAAGATGCGGCACCCCTAGCCACCGGGGTCAGCAGCAAGTGATTAGGATGAACCATGACGCTTTATCAACCCTTTTTAGATTATGCGATCGCCCTCTTGCAAGACCGCTTGGACTTGCAGCCTTATCCCATTCCCGAAGGGTTTGAATCGAAGTCGGCGATCGTCGGCAAAGGCAAACATCAAAATGAAGTGCTGACCACCAGCTACGGGTATCAAGCACCCAAACTGCGCCAGATTCGCGCTGCCCATGTGCAGGGAGGTAGTGCACTCCAAGTCCTAAACTTCGTAATTTTTCCGCAGCTCAATTACGATTTGCCCTTCTTTGGTGCCGACCTCGTCACGCTTCCGGGGGGACATTTGATTGCACTCGACATGCAACCCCTATTTCGGGACGACCCCCAGTATCAGGAAAAATACACGCAACCCATTATGCCCATCTTTGAGTCTTACCAACCCCATTTACCCTGGGGTGGCGACTTTCCGGCAGAGGCACAGCCCTTCTTCTCCCCGGCGTTCTTCTGGACGCGCCCGCAGCAAACGGAGGCAGTTCAAACTCATGTTTTTGATGCTTTCAAAGACTATCTCCAGGCTTACCTCACCTTTGTTGACCAGGCAGAACCCATAACAGATCCGCAAGCCTTGAGGGAGATCGAACAGGCACAACTACGCTACCTGCGCTATCGCGCGGAGAAAGATCCAGCCCGGGGCATGTTTACCCGGTTCTATGGATCTGAGTGGACCGAGGAATATATCCACGGTTTCCTGTTTGATCTCGAACGTAAGCTCGTTGGCGCTGGGACATAGCGATCGCCCGTTCGCCCCTGAGGTGTCAGCACCACCCCATTTGAAAACAGACCCGGTCGAGTTTTTCTCCTCATCCCATGAGTGACCTTTCTTCTTCTTTAATCCAGGCCATAGAAGATGCCGATTCCGCTGAGCAGCGACGGGAAGCGGTTCAAAATCTAGCCGCGGCGCGTTTGGAAGCTGCAATTCCTATCCTGATTGCCATCCTTAGCGATCGCTCCCCTGGTGCAACGGCTGCCGCGGTTAATGGACTCATCCAGCTAGGAGCACCTGCAGTGCCTGCGCTGTTGGCCCAATTGGAGAGAAATCCTTCCACAGATCGAGTCTGGGCCATTCGCGCACTGGCAGAGATCGGCGACCCCAGGGGATTCATGACCTTGCTGGGAGCCGCGACGGCAGACTTTGCCTTACCCGTTCGACGAGCCGCCGCGAGGGGCCTGGGACAGATGCAATGGCAACGCTTTCCCCTCGACCTACGAAACCTTGCCCAGGAAGAAGCCATGGAAGCCCTAATTTTTGTGGCCCAACAGGATGATGAATGGAGAGTGCGATATTCAGCGACCTTGGGGTTGGAATCGTTAATGGCCACCATCGCTGGAACCCACCCCACATGGGCATTGCAGATCCAAACTCGATTGGAGCACCTGGCCACCCATGACAGCAGTTGGGCTGTACGCGCCCGTGCCCGGATGGCATGGCAACAGCATCAGATACAGCTAACGCCTTTGACGCTGGAAACAGAGGGTCATACTTGCGCCCACTCTATGGGGAACTGGCAGGTCATTTTAGAAAAACTCTACGAACGCAAAGGGCAGGAACGGTTGATTCTGGCGGAGGGCGACCCACGCCGCTATTACTCGTTAGCTGAATCCGTCGCATCCCAACAGGGAGCTAACGTTCGAGATGAAGCAAGCCTTGCAAACGAGCGACTGACCTAAAAGAGCCGCTGCCGTCACCTTGGAATGCGGCTGCAACGGATAGGCTCTGCACGAGCCGCTCAAGGTGCCGGGTCAGTCGCATCGTCCACAACAACACGAAGAATGCATGGGTGAGGAGCGTGATCTGCGAAGATTGAGGATAGGATAAGCCGCCAGCAGCAATCGCAATAAATTTAGATTTAGACCACATAAACGAACGTTAGGATGACTAGTAATATGACAGACACCAAAGCACTTTCCCCCATTGACCAGGCCAGCCCTGAAGAACTCACGGATATCATTACGGAGTTGGAACAGTACCGGGAACGCCTCGTGAGCGATACGCTATCGATGGCGCAGAAGGCAAAAATCATGAAAGCACAGGCGATGGCGAGCTTAGAGCCTCAACTGGCTCAAATCGACACCCAACTCGAAGCCCTACGCCAACGGCAATCAGCCTCCACAGACTCCTAAGACGCGGGTGCTGTTAATAGAAACCACTGATGGTTTGTGCAAGTCACCACAAGACGATCAACGATTCAACCACATTTGCAAGACAATGGGGAGAAGGATGGCGTCGCTGAAAAGCAATATGCATCGAAATTTCGTTTCGATGCATACAACACCTCCTTCATACCGAGAATCAGCAATCCTAAAAGGACATACAAGCAAGGACGGCACAAAAGAGAGAATTGGTGATGAGTCACGCCCATAGCCCCCAGCCTTTAGTCGACAATCAGTTGAGCCTAGACATGACAGCCGAAGAGATTCACGCCAAGCATGATACCTTCATTCGAGACGTGAATGAGCAAATTACCTTGGGAACCTTTGAACCGACTGACCCAACCTTGCAGCAACTAGTGGAAGGTCTGGGCGATTCCCGTGGGTTGGTGCGGTTGCGGTATGCCGAAACGATGGGGGAAATTGGTGAGCCTGTTACGCCCTTTTTGATAGAGGCGCTGGCCAATCATGCAGATGTCGTAGTGCGTCGTGCCGCGGCGAAAACCTTGACAATTATTGCCGATCCGACAGCGGTACCGACGCTGCTCCATTCCTTCTTGAACGACGAAGACACCGTGGTGAAAGGGTCGGCAGCGGGTGCGTTGGCTCGCACGGGGGAAGCTGCTGTCCCGGCACTGTTGGAAATTCTGGGCTCTACCGATCAGCCAGAAGATATCAAAGGTCATGCAGCCTGGGCTTTGGCCTTTATTGGTTCAGAAGCCGCCGATTATTTATATAAAGCACTCAATGATGCCTCGCTTGATGTGCGCTGTGCTGTGATTGGGGCGCTCGGCCATGTGGCGCAGGAGCAAACGGATGAAAAGTCCTGTAATCTACTAATTTCTGCCTTGACGGATGAAGAATCATTGATTCGCACCGAAGCCGCCGCCGCCCTTGGACAGGTTAACTATCCACTCGCCGTTCCCCATCTTATTCTGGCAACCCAAGACAAGGATTTGGATGTTCGTAAGGCTGCCATCAATTCCCTGGGTAAGATGGGCGATCGCACCGCTCTAGAAACCTTGCAAGGACTGCTCACCGATGAGCAAGAGGTGGTGCGGGTACTGGCCAAGCTGGCGATCGCTCAAATCGAGCGGCAATCCCAAGAGGACGATTGGTAACGTACAGCAACCTATATCTTCCTACACCCCATCAGGACATCCTTTAGCGCGACACCCAACACCGCCCAGCTCTTGTAGACTGCGCTGTGCTGCAGCGATCGGGCTGAAAAGGACATCGGCCACGATGTTCCAATCGTCCACCATCAGCGCCTTAAACCGTTGCTCTTCCTCGGGGGACGCTCCATTGGTGATGTAGTAGTTCAACCCATTCTTTCCCGTTACGAACTCCCCATTAAAGAAGTTAAACGCCACGTTATCCTCTAGCTTTTTGCGGATAACGGTGATTCCAGCCGTTTGTAAATCCCGTGCTGCGTCTTCCTCCAATTCATGCTGGAGCGTGAGTTTGGCCGCGGTGGTTTTCGTTGTCAGGCAGGGAACCGCCTCAGCCATTTCGATGGCATCCTCAAGGGCCGCATGGCTATTGTTCAACACCACAACGCCGTTCCCAAGAAATAAGAGCCCAAGGTCAAGATGAAATTGACCAGGTTGCTCTACACAGATGATTTGGTCGCGGGTCGCCAACCCAAAGTCTTCACGAATTATCTCTCGCACTTGGTCGTCCGTGATCTGATAAAGATGAGCCGTCGCATCGATCGCATCCTTGCCAATCAGGAGGATTGGGGTTCCGGTAGCATCCTCTCCGGCAATCATGTTCCCGCCTTCGATATAGGCTCTCAGATGCCCAACATCGCGTTCCTCTGCCGTCGCTAATGACTTCAGAGCAACGCCTGTTTCACTGCTGTTGATGCGCACCCCGAGTGGAATCCACAGATGATCGTCTTCCAGTGCGGCTTCCAAGGTCTCTTGTGATACCTTGCCGTGCCAGCGATCGCGCCGTCCGACCTTCATCGCCTCATTCAATCGCTGGGGATCAAACTCAGGCGGTACGGCTATATGGCCATTCTCTAGGTACTCGATGCCATCCTCTGCCCATTTCGTGATGGGGTGGGAGCTTTCAAAAATGGGGTACGGCATCTCCCAACAGGGTTCGTTACGCAGCTCTTGCTCAACATCGCTGCGATTCTCCCGCTCGGTCAAAATTCGCAATTGCAATCCCAACGTTTTGGCAACGCTGACGAAAAATCGCAAATGAGCCAGCTCTGCCTCCTGCTGTGGGTCTGTGCGCCCTCGGACGTAGTTCAGGTGCAGCGCCTGGGTATGCCCATCGGGGGTTTTCTTGTGTGGCATGGCTCCCCCGATATCGGCAGGAGGCAAGGGCAGCGGAGAAGTATCCATAGTGGCGAAGGGATTGGCAGAAGGAGTCTGGCCATGCACGGTCAAGGTGGCAGCGGCGGGAATGTTGCAAGCAGCCTTAGCCAGCGGGGGTGAGGAGAATGAGCTGTTGCTGTTGCAGCGATCGCACATCCGCGAGGCTGGCAGGGCTAGCTTCAAGGAGTTGACCCACCGTTTTTCCGGCATCCGGGTTGTCCTGACAGCTCCGCAGAAATTCCCAAGCTACTTCTTCCAACGAAATAATTTGGTAGTCGGGATTGAAGAATTGCGGCCCCTCTTGCCATCCCTGAATGCAAGGGCTGGGTTCTGGAATGGCTGACAAGAGTGCGTCGTCCTCTGACCAATCCTCTATCTGGAGGGGAGGACGACCTAAGAAGAACTCGTAGTGGGTAATTGATTGCGGATCGAGCACTTCCAACAATCGATAGCGTTGGCGATCGCTCAAATCTTCTGTCCGTGCCATCAACTCAGGCGCTTCGCCAATTAGGCGATCGAGTGCCCAAACTTGGGGATTGGAAAAGCCAACGAATTCCAATCCCGAAGCATCAATAAGCTCAAACACCGTATTGATGTTGTAATCAATCTCCTGGGGATGCACATACATGTCGGCAAAGTATCCATCCCGCTGATTTTCCCAGGACCAGCGTTCTTCTTCCCGTTTGCGCAGCCGATTATCCTTCGGCAATGTGGCGAATAGCTTGCGGCCAACGGCCACCCCATCGGTATAGTCGCCTCGGCGATCGCCTTGGAGGAGGGCGATCGCTTCCTGCATCAACTTAATCTCCCAACGCCCCAGCTCACCGTAAACAAAGATGTGCAGAATACCTCCCGGCGCCAGCTTTTTGGCCAATGATTGGATGCCGAGGATGGGATCGGGAGTATGATGCAATACGCCGACGCAGTTGATCTGGTCAAACTCACCGGGAAGCTGCTCCGCATCAAACAAACTTAGGTGGTGAAACTCAACATTGGAGGCACCCGACTTCTGACAACGCTCCTTGGCAACTGCCAAAGCGCCTGCACTCAGGTCAATCCCCACAACGCTGGCAGATGGATTGAGGTGCGCCAGATATTCCGTCCCCACCCCGGTGCCGCACCCCGCATCGAGAATGCGAACATCCTGCCGAGGAGGCTTCCTCCCCGTGCAAAAGCTATAGGCCGTCAACCAATT
>JBCBSJ010000093.1:0-16816 GCA_039819245.1 Cyanobacteria bacterium J06638_20 | reverse complement strand
GAAAAGAGGATAATAGGCAAAGCACATCACATCCAGGAGGGTTGCAGGCATGGGCATTGCCTTTCGGAAATACCACGGGTTGGGAAACGACTTCATTTTGCTGGACAATCGGCACCAGCCAGAGCCGCTGATCACCCAGGAAGAGGCTATCAAGTGGTGCGATCGCCATTTTGGCATTGGCGCAGATGGGGTAATCTTTGCCCTCCCAGCCCAGGGCGACACCGACTACACCATGCGCATCTTCAACTCCGACGGCTCTGAGCCTGAGATGTGTGGCAATGGCATTCGCTGCATGGCTAAGTTTCTGGCCGACTTGGAAACTGCCGAAACAGGCAGCGCTCGCCCCAACTACCGGGTTCACACACTCGCTGGGTTGATGGTTCCTCAAATGGAAGCGAACGGCGAAGTGACCGTGGATATGGGAATGCCCTGGTTGCTGGCCGAGGAAATTCCTACCACCTTGGCAGCCCCCGGTAGCAAAGTGATCGATGTTCCCCTGAAGGTCGCCGAAAAATCCTGGCAAGTGACCTGCGTCAGCATGGGCAACCCCCATTGCATCACGTTTGTCGAGGATGTGACCGCTATTCCTCTGGAAACGCTGGGGCCGCAGTTTGAAAACCATCCGGCCTTTCCCAAGCGGATCAATACCGAGTTCATCCAGGTGGTGCGTCCCGACTACCTGAAGATGCGGGTGTGGGAGCGGGGTGCGGGGGCGACCCTTGCCTGCGGCACAGGCGCTTGCGCTGCTCTGGTAGCTGGGGTGTTGAACGGGAAGTGCGATCGCAGCGCTACGCTAGAACTCCCTGGTGGCAATCTCCACATCACCTGGGATGAAGCGGATCAGCACTTGTTTATGATGGGTTCGGCTGAGCTGGCCTTTACGGGTGAGGCATAGAGTCCCAAATTCTTTAAAGGAACCACAGAGGCACAGAGGGCACGGAGGTGCGAGCTCATGCTTTGGGTATCTTGAAGCTGCAAACATGAATTATTCGGAGTGCGCGGAGTCATCCGTACAGCCGCCGCAGGTGGGGGAGGTGTTTGCGGGTTGTGCCTTGGGTGGAACCGGATCATAGCCACCGGGATGGAAGGGATGGCAACGTAGGATACGACGAACGGCAAGCCAACTTCCTTTGAAGGGGCCAAAGCGGGCGATCGCCTCCATGGCGTATTGGGAGCAGGTAGGCTGAAACCGGCAGGTGGGCGGAAACAGAGGTGAAATCAACAAGCGATACAGCCGGATCAACCCAATCAATACAAATTTCATCACTAACTCCGCGACTTCTGAGACCGCAAAGGCGGCGTCCAGGGAATGGTGCCCGGTGCAGGTTCAAAGTCCTGACAACCGATCGCCTCTTCCGACAAGGCTCGGCCAGGATGCACCGTACACTTTAAATGATAATCCCCTGTGAAAAAGCGGCAGTCAGAACAGGGAATGCGATGCATTTGCTTTGCGCGAGCGACACTATCCCGCACAAATGCCCAAACATTCAACACCATCAAAATGACAAATCCCCATGCCACCAGAAAGCAGAGGGGAACTAGTAGCGGGCGGAGTGCTTGGAGAATTGGATAAAGCACGCGCCTTCCTCCTAATCAACGGTCAGGCCACGATCTGTTCTATTAGACCAGGAAAATGCAGCGCCCCTGCTATTCCGTTGCATTTTTTGATGCGGAGGACGGCACCATCTGTCGCAAGAACTCCAGTGGCAGACCATCGGCATCGGCAATAAACGCAACCTCATAGACGCGATCGCCCATCATCTGCTGCCGGGGTTCGAGCAAAACCTTGAGGGGCGCTACCGATGCATTCTCGGCGCTGGCATCGGTAAATTTGGTCTGCAAGGCTTGCAGCCAGCGCGGCAAATCATCAATCTCTTGGCTCAAATCAAACGACAAATGATAATACCCGGTGTAATGCTCGTCGGAAAAGGCATCAGCGGCGGGTCGGGGCTGGGGCACTTGCAGCAGCTCAATGCGTCCACCCAAGCCTTCCATCCAGCAAGCTAACGTTGACCCGGTGGTAAAGCGCTCGCACACCGAAAAGCCCAGCAGCTCATAGAAGGCGATCGCCCGAAAAATATCAGCAGTGCGGATTGAAGCGTGGTGCATCGACTTACGCTAACCTATTCCATGAAAATGTTGCTAGCCCCAAGGCCGTCATTCAAATAGCCGAAAATAGGGGTAACGTACAGGTGCTCCGGGTTCTTTCTCTAGATCAAAGTTGATCACATCCCAGCAAGGTTCTTCATCAGGGGCGGGACTGAACTCCACAGGCAGACCATACAACCTTGGGCGGGCACCGTCGGATTGCCCCCGCCAGGGCGTGCTGCGCTCCAGATACGTGCTGATGAGGTCGCGATAGCGCTGGGCAATAATCACACGCGTCGCCCGATAGCCCTGGGTGTAAAGGCGGTCGAGCGCTTCATGAATTTCAAACCGAATTCCGTCAGGGTGGGTATGCTGCCGATACCACTCTTGATTCCACTGTCGCCAGTGTCGCCCCGATTGCAGATGGATCAGTTCACCCGTCTTTGGATCGGCCTCAAATGCTCCATGGCGCGGACAGAGATAGGTATCCGTCAGCGTCAATGCCGGAATCGTCTGTCGGCAGTGAGGGCATTGAATGTCAGGCCCAAAAATTGGATATTGCAAAGCTGGATTTACCATGCGCTTGCGACTGGCGACCACTCGACTACAGCATAGCCATTACTGGCTGCTTCATTATACTGCCTATGCGAGAGTGGCAGGTGTTCATCCCATAGCCATCCTATTGCTCAGCTACAGAATTGAGGCGTTTTGGTGATTTTGAAACCGCGTCATGGGCACAAATCAACAACTTGGCTCAGGATGACGCGAGTTTTGTGTCAGTCCTGGCCTATTGTTAAGAACGGGGGTTTAAGCATCGCTAACAGATGATTTAGCAATCTCAAGCGATCGCTCCACTTTATCTCTGGTGGTTGACCAACACATTAATTTCCAACGCATTGATGTTGAATACATCGACGATTGACTGAGTATGTCTAACGTTTCGATTCCCGACTTAGCAGCTGCAGCCTTCGTTGCCCCCGACGCAGCAGTGATGGGCCAAGTCCAGATAAGCGCAGGCGCTAGCATTTGGTACGGAGCTGTCGTGCGGGGAGATGTCGAACGCATCGAGATTGGCGCCCACAGCAATGTGCAAGATGGGGCAGTGCTCCACGGCGACCCGGGAGAACCAACAATCTTGGAAGACTATGTCACGGTGGGGCATCGAGCGGTGATCCACAGCGCCCATATCGAGCAGGGCTGCCTCATCGGCATTGGAGCGATCGTGCTGGATGGGGTGCGGGTGGGTGCCGGGAGTATCATCGGCGCAGGCTGTGTGGTCACAAAGGATGTGCCACCACGATCACTCGTCGTGGGCGTCCCTGGCAAGGTGCTGCGGGCAATCGATGAAGCCGAAGCCCTGGAATTGATTGACCATGCCAAACGCTACGAAAAACTGGCTCAGGTACATGCCGGAACAGGCACAGATTTGGGGTTTTACCCACCGGAGTCGGAGCCAAAAGCCTAACCCAAGCCTGTCTGTGGGTCGCTAGATTAGAAGCGATCGCTCCTAGCGATCCGTAATCTTAAAAATTGAAACAATTCATAAAATTTGCAAGTGGGTCATGTTGTAAATCATCCGCCTTGATCGCACAATATAAGAAAAGAACAACATTTTATTACGCAGATCTATTGGGGGGAATTCGTAATGGATTGGAGAATTCTGATTGTTTTGTCGCCATTGCTTTTGGCGGGTGGTTGGGCACTCTACAACATCGGTCAGTTGGCGATCAAGCAAGCTCGTGGCTTTATCAGCAGCAAATAGCAGCTAACAGTTTGCGCGGTCGATTGCGTTCGCGTTGCTATCGCTACTCCTTAAACATCTAAGCAAGGGGCGATCAGACACGCTAAGTCTTGGCACAGATTTCAAGTCCAAGAAAGCGCGTACAAACAATACATACAGAAAAGCTGGAGGCAAGTATGCCTCCAGCTTTTTTGATGGTGCGATTGTTAGCCAAAATGATGCGCGTAAATCGCTGCTAATCTCCCTGGGGAAAGTCCTCCCATAACGACGTTGTCTGCCGCAAGCTGCAAAACGTCCCGCCACCGAGAATCAGATGATCTAACAGAGGGATGTCGAGGAGCCGTGCCCCTTGCAAGAGTTGACCCGTCAGCGCCATATCCGCCGCACTGGGTTCGGTGCTGCCCGATGGATGGTTATGCGCAACGATGACCCGCGTTGCGCCTTGGCGAATAACTTCGCGGAAAATATCGCGGGGATGCGCCAGGGTTTCCGTTGCCGTGCCAATGGTGATGATTTGCGTTCCCAGGTGACGATGTTTGACATCGAGCAGCAGAATCGCGAAGTGCTCTTGCACCTGCCACATCAAATCGTTGCTGAGAATCGCGGCGGCGATCGCCGGATCATCCACAATTTGGCGATCACTCGGGCGTGACTGAAACACCCGTTTACCCAGTTCCACAGCTGCCAAGATCGAGCAGGCTTTGGCAACCCCTACACCCGAGACCTGTGTCAGCTCATATAGGTTCACCGAACGCATAACCGCCAGTGGTTCCCGTTGGTTGGCCCCTAACACCTGCAAGAGATGCCCACCGAGTCCGACTGCCGACAGCTTGCCTGGGCCCTGGCCAGTCCCCAGCAAAATAGCCAACAATTCTGCCGTAGAGAGGTGCTGTGCGCCCATCTCTTGCAAGCGTTCCCGTGGTCGCTCCGTGGTAGGCAAATCTGCCACCCTCAGGCAATATGTCATCAATGCACCTCTACTGAAATCCTAGGTTCCGCGCTCCAGCGCTATGGGAGCAACGGTCAATTTTCTGAGGAGATGTGGGCACGGATTGTGTGAGTGCCTTACGCCCGCACAATCAACGCCATCACCATTACGCAATAGTTCTAAACTTAGTAATCCCTGGAACGGGCGTGAGAGAAACAGCAAAGGAAAAGCGACGCCTATTTCTAGACGCCGCCTCTAGGCATAGCAACGTAACCAGGGTGAATGTTTTTGTCTAAACACACCCAAGCCTGTTTCCACACCGATTTAGTGACGATGGGAACCCCTGACTGAACCTGCTGAGTTATCCTCTTGTGTCCCAGGGCAAAAGTAATTTTCCCGTTTGAGATGGGGGTAACTTTTCTTCGGCAAGAGTGGTGACAAATGATCCGATGCAACATCGGGCGAATGAACCAAACTGGCTTCGGATGAAGCACTTCCCCTAGGCAGAGGGGCATCTGCCTGGGCGATCGCCGACTCGGGGCGGAGACGAACGATCGAGTAGGTCATTCTAACCATCTGTGTTAACAAAACAAACACCTTCATCGTAGATACCCCCTTCGTTCTGGAGAACACTGACTTCAGTACTCAGAAGAGTACTTGTCCGTCTGTGTTAGAAGAACACTGATAAGTCTGCGCTTGACAAGTTTGATTATGCGAGTAGGAACGGCGTTTCTCCGTGATTCCACAGGCTGGTTCTACGTGTTTCCTATCAAGCTTTTGCGTGATATGAATCACGCTATACACTTATCGGTTATGCTCCCAGGGACATGATTGGGATAGTCCTACACACTGAGGTCAATCCCAATCATGTTTTGAAAGCTTTGCAGTACGGAGCTTTCAAAACATGATTGGGGTTATTGTCGCGCCAGTTCCTTACTGAAGATGGGTGGAGTCGGTCGGGGAGGTGTCACTGGGGGGCAATGTGGGGCGATCGCCATTGGATTGTTGTCGCAGCCATAGAGAGAGATCCTCCGGAACGGCGATCGGGAGCGTCCCGCTCCGTACATGCAGATCGCGCTGTGGAAAGGGAATTTCAACCTGGTTTTCTCGGAATAGGCGGTCGATGCGGAAGTTGAGATCGCTTTTGATATAGAGCTGTTTGCTCGGATCGCGCGTCCAAACCAATAACTCAAAATCCAAACTGCTGTCGCCAAATCCCTGAAACAAAACATGGGGTCTGGGATGGCTCAGGATAAAGGGATGATTTTGCGCCGCTTCCATCAGCACCGCGCGGACTTTTTCGACATCCGACGAGTACGCAACTCCAACGGGCAGGTGTAAGCGCGAAACAGGGTTATCGTGGCTCCAGTTGATCACCTCATCTTCCAGGAAGCGGGAGTTGGGCATGATGATCGACACTTGATCCAGGGTACGAATCAGGGTACTACGGGCACCAATGCGCTCAATCGTTCCCAGAAACTCTCCAACTTCTACAAAGTCGCCCACCTGAATGGGGCGCTCAAACACAAGGACAATGCCACTGCCAAAGTTCTTGGCAATATCCTGAAAACCAAAACCAATACCAACCCCGAGCGCACTGGCCAGAATCGCAAAGGAACTTAGATCCACTCCCCAAACTGGCAGTAGGACAAACAGACCAATGAGCACCAGCACATAGCGCAGGATGATGGCGATCGCCTCCCTGGCTCCCCGGTTGAGACGAGCCAGGGAAAGGATACGGGCTTTGAACAGATCGGCAATAATTTTAGACGCAATCACGACGCCCACAATCATCAACACCAACGCGATGATGTCTTCCAGGGAATAGCGCGTATTACCTAAGGGAATGACCTCCGCAGTGAAGCTATTCATCACTGCACGGAGAAAGCGATTTCTCCAAGCTCGCGCGACGGGGAAGAACTGGGTGATGACAAAGACAGCGACCAGCCACAAAATAATTCGCGCGCCCAGAAGAACCAGCTGAAAAACCGCATCTGGGGTACGGCGATAAAACACCGTCGGCGTTTCTCCGCTTGGGGATGGCGGTGGAGCCAGCCAGCGCTTGAGGATGGGCATCATGTAGCGTTTTCCCATCGTTCCCAGAAGGAAATGCCCCACCAGCGCCAACCCGAGAAGGGTCACCATGGCTACCCACGCCCAATCGCCCCGTGTTACGGTTTGAACAAAATCCTCGGTAGTCAGCTCTTTTTCGGTTTTCGGCACATCTTGGGCAACCGCCGGTAACCACATGCTGAACCAGCTAATCCCCATCCCTAGGGCAAACATTGCAACCCAGCCGATACTCCGGGCAGACCGGAGCCAACGGGAGCGGCAAAGTTTGGTTGCACCATTGTCGGAAGGATTCAGCGCTGCACGACAGCGACGGCTCGATGAGGGATGTGCCATAGCGATAGGGAAACAAGGGCTAGCCCTAGTGTATATAGTGCACACGCAGTCCAGAGCAAAAACCAAAGAATCCTTGATCTTAAGTGGCATGGGTAATGCCCTAGGCCACCCTCAATTAAAGGATTTGGCATGGTTCTGATCTTTGTCCTGTACTTGTATATCGCACAAGTCATCGCGGCATCAGGACGCTGGAAAATCAGGCCATTGCAGAAAAGAAATTACATCGTTGCTTTGCGTACCAGAGTCCAACCCTTTGCATTCTCGAGCACTTGAATTTTGGATACTTGCGATCGCCATTTCTGAAACTCCTGACGTTCCATCAGCAAATACACCTGACTGTCCTGCTGCCAAAATGCTTGGATATCTGGCGGTGTAATGGGAAGAATGGGGCGATCGCTATAGAACTCTAGCGAGGGGCGGCGATAGTCCGCCACCATGTAAACCGTCGTCTGTCTGGGGGTATTTTGCCGAACCAGTCGTGCCACTGGCGTGACCGGAAAATCCTCTGCCAACTCCCACACCCAATGGGGCGACAACATCAACAACACCAACGACAAAAACATGCCCCAGGTCAGGACTGCAATGAAGCGGGGATTGTGGCGCGCCACCAGACCCGCTGCCGAAAGTAATGCAATGCCGAGAAAGCTACAAAGGAGTGCCACATCCCTTTCTGCGGGTTCTTGGAAGAAGCCGACGTAAATTGCAACACTAAAGACCAAAAAGCTCAGTCCTAGCAACGTTACCATCCAGCCCCGGCTATACAGGCTGGGACGATACTGTCGCCGACCCGGATGCCAACCCCGCTCCCATAGATTCGCCAGATACGCACCGATCGCCAGCGCCAAGGCAGGGTAAAGCGGCAAGATGTACCACGGCAGCTTGGTAGCCATCACCGAAATGGCAAGAAAATAGACACTGCCCCACACCATCACCAGCTTGGCCCAGCCTAGCTCACGATTTTGCCAGGTATAGCGCAGAGCCGCAGGCAGAAAAATGAGCCATGGCAATCCATATTTCAGCAATTCACCCAGGTAATACCACGGTGGACCCGCATTGTTTTCTACGGACTCCCAAATGCGCGTCGCCGACTGGCTCATCAGGTTGTGGCTCCAGAAAGCTTCGCCGTAGTGCAGAACCTGCGCACCATACCAACCCAATACCGGTAGCGCTCCTATCAAAATTCCAAGCCACATGTAGGGTTGGCGGAGTAATCGAGGCGTATCCCACGCTATGAAGAGGAGAGCGATCGCCCCCAACAACACCCCCAGCATTACCCCTTTCGTCAGGCAGAGGAAGCCAAAGCCAATCCCAATTCCCAGTGCATAGCGGGCATCACGGCGCGATCGCAGCATGCTCCACATCATCACCATGCAAAAGAACAACACAGCTCCGTCTAGCATGGCCAGCCGTCCCAGGCGGGCGATGGGCAGGGTGGTGAGGTAGACCGAGGCGGCCAGCAATGCCGCCAGTCGATTACAAAAAACTTCTCGCCCAATACCATAGAGCAGCGGTACCGAGCAGGCTGTGAGCAGAGCACCTGGGAGCCGAGCCGTCCATTCATTGACGCCACCAATATGGAAGGCGATCGCGATGAGGTTATGAACCAAGGGCGGTTTATTAAAATAGGGTTGCTCCCAGAGGGTGGGAAACAGCCAGCGCAACGATCCATCGGGAGCACGAAAAATCTCGCGGGCGACCTGGGCAACCGTGCCTTCATCCCAATCGCGCAGGGGAACTCCACCCAAATCGATGCTGAACAGAAATAGCGCAGCCAGACTCAGCCCCAACAAACTCAGAGGCTCGATCCAGGAATTCGTGCGATTCAAGGGCAGCGTTAAGTTGTCTTCGAGTGGTTGCATGTAGCGACAGACCTCTTAACGACCTCTTACCAAAGATGACCGGACAACTCGCACATGGGTGACTCAAGCGACATCGCCAATCTACCAAATATCGCAAATTCTTTGCCCATCACAAATCCTTTGCCCGTCGCAAATCCTTTGCCCGTCGCCAACACTGTACAGCGGTAGCAACACGGAGCCAACAGACAGGATGGCGTTGTTCCAATGACACTGTAAATCTATAGACGGGCTATTGGATATCCCGTTCCACGCTCCTGGGCACCCGCTTACGCGAACATGACGACAGCGTTTCTAGATAACCAAGGTAGCTACAGCCATAATCTGCACCGTTACGGAAAATATTGAAATTTATTGCGCACTCTACTCAAAAACGTCAGTGTCACAAACCTTACGAAGAAAAAACGTTTTTGGATTTCCCAAAAAGGATGTTCCTAAGGATCTTGAATTAAATAAAATCCAAAACTTATTTTGGAAAGCGCGGCTGAGCCGCACTTTCCAAAATAAAATCCTGGTTTTAATTTATTCGCGATCCTAAGAGATGAATGCGGTGTATCCATCTTCCCGCTGGGAAGTCATCGGCTCTCAGGAATTGTCTTGGGACAAGCGCAATTGCATATACACCAGGATCAAGGTAAACAGCAACAGCACTGTCGCCGCTGCCGCTGCATAGCCAAAATCAAATTGCCCAAATGCTTCCTGGTAGATGTAAAACACCAACAAATTGGTGGAATTGAGCGGGCCCCCGCCAGTCATTACATAAGGCTGCTCAAAGCTACGCAGGGTAAAGATCGCGGTCGTAACAGCAGCAAAAATGAGCGTTGGGCGCAATCCCGGTAGAGTAATATGCCAGAATACTTGCCATCCGTTGGCTCCATCCAATTCTGCAGCTTCATAGCGAGATTGCGGAATCGTTTGCAGCCCCGCCAAAAACACCACCAGATTGAAGCCAATTTGCTTCCACACGCTCAGCAGGATGATTACGGGCATTGCCCAGGTCGCGCTACTGAGCCAGGGAATGGCGTCTATCCCGATCGCCCCTAATAGAACATTAACCGGACCATTGTTTTGAAACAGCCAGCGGAAACCCAACCCTACCGCCACGAGGGAGGTAATTGAGGGAATAAAGTAGGCGGTTCGCAGCACATCACGCAGGGCGATCGCCCGATCCAACAACACCGCCAGCCCCAATGGCAGCACCAAACTGGGAATCACCGTCGCCACCGTAAAGTAGACCGTATTTCCCAATACTTGCCAGAAGTCGGCACTCAAGGCCAAGCGCCAATAATTTCGCAACCCTACCCAGTAAGTCCCCTCACGGGTAAAACTGCCCTGGGTAAAGCTAAGGATGCATAAATAGGCGATGGGATAGAGGACAAAGACCCCCAGAAAAATTAGCGCTGGCAGCAAAAAAAAACAGGCTTCGAGGGTTTCCTGGCGATCGCCTGACCTGCTGCTAGGAACTGGAGGAGCAGCCTGAGCATCTGGATTGCTGGGAGCGGTCATAGAAGTCTCAGTCCTCGAAACCGTTCAATCATAGGGCTTACCGCAGATTGATGATTTTTGGGACGCAGAGCGTCCCAAAAATCAT
Source organism: Cyanobacteria bacterium J06638_20 (assembly GCA_039819245.1). Lineage (GTDB taxonomy): Bacteria > Cyanobacteriota > Cyanobacteriia > Elainellales > Elainellaceae > Vacuolonema. The sequence continues at coordinate 6,206 of JBCBSJ010000093.1, read as the reverse complement.
CAATCTGCTTTGGTTTTTCATAGCCAATGCGTAAGTCCTAAATCATTGTAAGGGTTGCAAAAAAACATACCACCAAAGGAGACACAGATGCTTCCGTGTCCCCTTTGGTCTTAACTTGCGACCATTAGCTTATCCGAGGAGGAATCGCTAATCTGTCCTACCCATTTACAGCCTGCAAACTTAGCGCAGTTGCAAGGCTCTGGGAGCTTCGTGCATGTGGATAGTGTCGACAAAGCGAGCCGTCTTCGATTGGCTGGAAATAACGAGGCTCTGCGTACGTGCGCCACCATGGAAGAAGCGCACCCCTTGCATCAACGTTCCAGAGGTGATGCCGCAGGCGGCAAACAGAACCGTCTCGCCACCCGCCAATTCTTCTGCTTCGTAGATTTTATCTGGGTCGGTGATGTTCATTTCCTTGAGACGAGCAATGTTCGCCTCTTTAGTCGCATTGGCCCATTCCTTCGTTTTCACAATGGCTGGATCCGTCACCAACTGCCCCTGGAAGTGTCCACCTAGGCAGCGCATAGCCGCCGCCGAAATGACACCCTCTGGAGCAGCACCAATCCCCATCAGCGCGTGGGTGTTAGTTCCTGAAAAGGCGCAGGAAATAGCAGCAGACACATCACCATCCGTAATCAGACGAACCCGTGCCCCGGCTTCCCGAATTTCTTTGATTAGCTCATCATGACGTTCGCGCTTCATCACAACGACAACCAACTCGTCGATCGAACGATCGAGGCATTCGGCCAAAATCTTCAAATTCTCGGTCGGGCTCTTACGAATGTCAACCTTTCCTTTCGCTACAGCAGGAGCCGCCAGCTTATTCATATAAAAGTCAGGCGCGTGGAACAAGCCGCCTTTTTCAGAAATGGCTAGCACCGCCATCGAACCAGGCTGCCCGTAAGCACAAAGATTCGTACCTTCGCAAGGGTCAACCGCAATGTCAATTTCGAGCAACTCTTCGGGGTTGCAGAAGTCCTTCGCATCGGGACGGGTGCAAATCCCCACTTCCTCACCGATGTAGAGCATGGGTGCTTCGTCCCGCTCCCCTTCTCCAATCACAATCCGACCGCGCATATGAATGCCATTCATGCGTTCCCGCATGGCTTCTACCGCTACATGGTCAGCCGTGTTCTTATCCCCTTTACCCATCCAGCGGGCAGATGCCATCGCTGCCTTTTCTACTACCTCAATAATTTCTAGTCCAAGCGTTGCTTCCACCGCAAATACCCTCCCAAAACACTGATTTTGCGTCGTTTCAAAGACAGCTCTATTGCTTTAGAGTGTACCAGAATGCGGTACCTCCATCTTGACTCACCTGGACTGAGAGCTCGGTTAACCCACTCCCTCAACCAGCCATTCCTGTATTTCGGGTCATGCTTCATTTCAGGTTATGGATGTTTCCGGCATTGTGTTAAGTCACACGGAAAAGGAAACAGGAGTTGATGCAAAATCATTGCATCATCGCGTTAGTTATATGAATTTTGCGTATAGATTTTCATTTTGAATGGAGCAAATTTCATCGCAGGTATCATCATCACTAGCCACGACCATAGGCTTCGTGAAACGATAAGATGAGTAGAAAAAGTATCGTGGCAGAAACAGGGTGTACGTCAGCACAGGCAATAGTTTCATGTATTGAGGAATACATTGGAAATTGCTCGTTTCGTTAGTATTCGTCTTTCTCAAATTTTGATTAAAACTCAGCACTTATCTGCTGGGTTCAGGTGATGCATTCGTGCTATTTCAATGCGTTGGTTCGATGTCAATTTGTTTTGTCCGCGACCCGTGAAAACCGTCACTCTTTTTTCTCATGTCCAGGCAAACTGTCGTGAAATCCAGACACGACGACTCCCCAGATCTCCCATCGCTGCCCTCAGGTTTTCCTCTCTCTAAGTCCTACTCTCTGATCCAGCGCTTTCGCATCGGTCGAAAGATTGGCGTGGGCTATGCGATCGCCCTCGGCATTTCCACCCTGGGCACCGTCATCGGTCTGGTGGTTGGCGCACATATCCAAAACCAAGTCGAAGCAGAACTCGATCGACTGCGTCGCGTAGAAGACTTTTCCATTGACCTTCAACTGGCGGTTCTTGATGTCCGTTCTAACGAGCAACGGTTGATGACCCAGCTCATGCGGCCCGACATCCCATTTCAATACTCGTTGTCGAAGTTGCGACTTAATCAGGCGCAGGTACGGCTGAGCAATTTTGAATATGCCATTCAAGACATCGAAACCAATCCAGCCTTATGGGGAAGGGGAGCCGGAGTCGCTGCCTACCTAGCCGACCAAACCCACTTCGTTGAAGAGTATTTGGCACAGCTCGAAGCTCTGATGGGGGATGAATTTGCCCTCAGTTCTGAGCGCAATCCTGAGGAGGTCGAGCAAGCCCTGCAGGAAATGGTCGTGAGTGATACGACTCGCCGATTGGATGAATTTGCCTCCCAGTTGAATGAACTGCTGATCATTACCCAACGGCTGGAAGATGAAGCGAATCGGCAACTAGAACGGGCAGAATTGCTGCGGTTCCAGATTTTGCTCGGCAGCATGTTGACCTCTGGAGGGTTGGCGATTTTCTTTGCAACCTACACCAGCCGGGCGATCGCGCGCCCCATCCGAGCGGTCACAGAGTTTGCCCACCGGGTCACCGAAGATGTCAATTTTGACCAGCAACTACCCGTCACAACCAGCGATGAGACTGGAGTCCTTGCCTATGCGCTTAACAAGCTTGTTGGGCGGGTCAAAGACTTACTGATAGCCCAGCGGGAATCTTTAGAGCGGCAAAACCAGCTCCAAAAAGAGCAATTGGTGCAAGCTGAAAAGATGTCGAGCTTAGGGCGAATGTTGGCCGGCATTGCCCACGAGATCAACAACCCGGTCAACTTCATGTATGGCAATTTAGATCACACCCATCGCTATGTATCTGATTTATTTCGCCTGATTCATACCTACGAAGCCGAGGTTGAAGATACACCCGCCGGGGTCGCGCAGCTATCGACAGACATTGACCTGGCATTTCTCGAAGACGATCTACCCAAAGTTCTGCAATCGATGAAAGTAGGAGCCGATCGCACGCGACAGATTGTGCTCGGCCTCAAGAATTTTGCGCGCATGGATGACGACTTGCCCCAAGCTGTCAATTTGATCTCCTGCATCGATAGTACCCTGCTGATTTTGAACAATCGAATCAAACATGGGGTGCGCATCATTCGGGAGTATAACGATGCGCCATTGATAGAAGGCTATGGCGGGCTACTCTATCAGGTATTTATGAACCTAATGAGTAATGCCCTTGATGCATTGGATGATAAGAAAGCGTCATTATCTAAGGCTGAGGCCGAGAGCTGGGATCCGACCATCACCATTTCCATCCAATGTGATGAACTCGATCACCTCACCGTTACCGTCACAGACAACGGCTGTGGCATTGTAGAAGAAAAAATCTCTCGCGTTTTTGACGAGTTTTACACTTCAAAACCCATCGGGGTTGGAACCGGATTAGGCCTATCTATCACGCGCGAAATTATTGAGAAAAAGCACAACGGCACCATCCGTTGTATCTCGCAGGTAGGACAAGGCACGACCTTCCTGATTGCCCTATCTGTACGCCACATCATGATTGACCAGGTTCAGCGAGAGCGTCTGGCAGAGGCGAGAGACATTTCCCCTGTTTAACCTGAAGTCATTTTACTCCCACCTCAAGGATGTGCCCTTCGACTGCGCTCAGGGCACATCATGAGTCGCTAGCCTCGACTACGCCCAACCAACGACTTCGTACTTCTTTTTGCAAAGACAGGCATATTGTCACAGGCATTTATGCTTTAAAAAAACCCCACCGATGGTGGGGTTTCATTCCTTTAAACGAGATTTAGGTAAGACCGCCTAACCTCAGCCAAATCGACTGGAGGTTGAGGCTATCAAGAACGCAGCGTAGGTCAAGATATAGCCCACCGTGAAGTGTGCCAGACCCACCAGGCGAGCTTGAACGATGGAGAGGGCAACGGGCTTGTCCTTCCAACGAACCAGGTTCGCCAGAGGAGTGCGCTCGTGCGCCCAAACGATCGTTTCGATCAGCTCTTGCCAGTAACCACGCCAGCTAATCAGGAACATGAAGCCCGTTGCCCAAACCAGGTGAGCGAACAGGAACATCCAAGACCAAACGGCCAGGTTGTTCATGCCATAGGGGTTGTATCCATTGATCAGCTGAGCAGAGTTCAGCCACAGGTAGTCGCGCAGCCAGCCCATGATGGTGGGGGATGCGTCGTTGAATTGAGCCACGTTACCGCTCCAAACTGACAGGTGCTTCCAGTGCCAGTAGAAGGTCACCCAACCAATGGTGTTGAGCATCCAGAACATGGCGAGATAGAAGGAATCCCAAGCAGAGATGTCGCAAGTACCGCCCCGACCAGGGCCATCGCAAGGGAAGCTGTAGCCGAAGTCTTTCTTGTCGGGCATCAGCTTGGAACCACGAGCATCCAACGCACCCTTGACCAAGATCAGAGTGGTGGTGTGCAGACCCAGAGCGATCGCATGGTGAACCAAGAAGTCGCCAGGGCCGATGGTCAGGAAGAGAGAGTTAGAACCACTGTTGATGGCATCCAACCAGTTGGGCAACCAAACGTTGCCATAGTTGGGCCATGCAGTAGCCGCCAGACTATCGGGGTTCGACAGCAGCGAATCGAATCCATACAGCGCCTTACCGGAAGCCGCTTGAACGAACTGTGCGAACACAGGCTCGATCAAGATTTGCTTCTCGGGGGTCGCAAAGGCTTGCATCACATCGTTGTGGACATAGATACCCAGAGTGTGGAAGCCCAGGAAGAGAGACACCCAGCTTAGGTGAGAGATGATGGCCTCTTTGTGCTGTAGCACCCGATCCAACACGTTGCCCTTGTTCTGAGCGGGGTCATAATCCCGCACCAGGAAGATGGCACCATGAGCAAACGCACCCACCATGATGAAGCCAGCAATGTACTGGTGGTGAGTATAGAGCGCTGCCATGGTGGTGTAGTCCTTCGCCATGAAGGCATACGGAGGCAGGGCGTACATATGCTGGGCAACCAGCGAGGTAATAACCCCTAGAGCTGCTAGCGCCAGAGCCAACTGGAAGTGCAGCGAGTTGTTGAGCGTCTCATACAAGCCTTGGTGAGGCAGGTTGAACTGACCTTCACTAGACCCGCCAACCAGACCTTTCTTGGAATCGAGCATGTCTTTGATGGTGTGCCCGATACCGAAGTTGGTGCGGTACATGTGACCCGCAATGATGAACAGAACGGCGATCGCCAGATGGTGGTGCGCCATGTCTGTGAGCCACAAGGACTCGGTTTGCGGATGGAAGCCACCCAGGAAGGTAAGAATCGCAGAGCCTGCGCCATCACCCGTGCCAAATACATGATTCACGGTGTCGGGATCCTGTGCATAGACACCCCAGTTGCCAGTGAAGAAAGGCTTCAGACCAGCAGGATGAGGCTTCATGGACAGGAAGTTGTCCCAACCCACGTGCACCCCACGGGATTCGGGGATGGCAACGTGAACCAAGTGACCCGTCCAGGCCAAAGAGCTGACGCCGAACAAACCAGCCAGGTGGTGGTTGAGGCGAGATTCAGCATTCTTGAACCAGGAGAGGGAAGGGCTGAACTTAGGCTGTAGGTGCAACCAGCCAGCAAACAGCATCACAGCTGCCAGCAGAAGCAGGAAGACCGAACCCATGTAGAGATCGCCATTGGTGCGCATCCCGATGGTGTACCACCAGTGATAGACACCCGAGAAGGCGATGTTAACGGGGCTCGAAGCACCCGCTTGAGAGAAAGCATCAACGGCAGCGGTGCCGAAGTGGGGATCCCAGATTGCGTGAGCAATGGGACGAACGGTGAGCGGATCTTTGATCCACTGCTCAAAGTTTCCTTGCCAGGCGACATGGAACAGGTTGCCAGAGGTCCACAGGAAGATGATTGCCAGATGACCAAAGTGGGAGGCGAAGATCTTTTGATAGAGCTTCTCCTCAGTCATGCCATCGTGGCTTTCAAAGTCGTGAGCGGTAGCAATCCCATACCAGATCCGACGAGTAGTCGGATCCTGTGCCAAGCCTTGGCTAAATTTTGGGAATTTAGTTGCCATGACTTAACGAAATCTCCTCGTGCTCATCCTACAGAAATAATCCGAGCCAGGAAGAATGCCCAGGTAGTGGCAATCCCTCCCAGGAGGTAGT
>JBCBSJ010000092.1:0-16916 GCA_039819245.1 Cyanobacteria bacterium J06638_20 | reverse complement strand
CCCCAATTGCTAGAACCGATTCTGTCGGTGACGATTTCTGTGCCCAACGACGCCACTTCAAAGGTGTTGCGCTTGGTGAGCGGACGACGCGGCCAGGTGATGGGCTACGATGCCAAAGCGAAATGGCAGGGCTGGGATGAAGTGCAAGCCCTATTGCCTCAAGCAGAAATTCAGGATCTCATCCTGGAGCTGCGATCGCTCACAATGGGTGTTGGCTTTTTTGAATGGCAGTTCGATCACCTGCAAGAAGTGCCTGGAAAGATCGCGGAACGATTGTTAGCTAGGACTGGCAATAGCGAAAGCTGATAACGTAACGCTCAAATACCCTACTCAATTAACCTCAAAGGAAAGCAGATCCAGTTTGGGTCTGCTTTTTAATGTATCGGTAGGCAAAGAGGAGCAAGGGTTGAACGCATCGTTTGACCAAGTCAAAACTGACAGGGCAACCGCCATGAATCGGCGAGCAACGTAATTGAATCTCACAGGCGTGAAAGTACCTTAACGGCCGACACGACATTGATTCGAAGCCGAGAAGGAAAAGGGTGGGTTGAGATTTTCCTCCCCACCCACAATAGGTTCGGAGAACGATTTGGAGCATCCAGTAGGGGCAGAAATCTGACCATTGGCTAGACGTGGCAAGATAGCTCCGAACCCAGTGCTGATGAGGGCGATGACTACGCCCAAAATGACCCCTCGCATCGCGTTAGATGGCTGGGTCGGCATCACTAAAGGAGGGCCAGGACTCTGCGGATACCCTGCATCGGATTGCTCCCACATGACAGAACCATCTGGAAAAACCGCGACAGGTGTTGAATCGTATTGGGGAGGGGAAGACTGACGATCGCCCGACGTTCGGTAATAGGATGTCATAGCGCTTTCTGGGGTAAATGATGCAACCAGTATCCGTTGTTCTTCGGGTTTCACAGGTGATGGAACATGGATGCCCTCGGTGATCTTCGGGAGGATTTTGCGTGATGCCGGAACCAACCTTGGGTGATATGGTTCAGGAGCGTCCGTGAGCCGAATCACACTGCCTTCCCACAGGTTTTCATAACACTAGAAGCTGTAAGGGTTGTGGCGATCGCCCACGCAACTCCCCGAACCGACTCAATCAACGCTAAAGTAAGGGGTAAGGCTATAAACTGCCCTAAGGTTTTTTGTCACTATTTCCGGAATTCTGCTGATTCAGCATGAAGCCCTTATCCTTTTTAGTTTCTGTTTTTGCAAATCCACGCTTTTAGAAAAGGTTGGACTCCGCTATGCCGCGATCGCAACGCAATGACAACTTCATCGACAAGTCCTTTACGGTGATGGCAGACATCATTCTGAAAGCACTGCCAACAAACCGCAAAGCGAAAGAAGCCTTTGCCTACTATCGGGACGGCATGTCGGCTCAAGCGGATGGGGAATATGCGGAAGCGATGGCCAACTACGAAGAAGCGCTGACGCTAGAAGAAGATCCAAACGATCGCAGCTACATCCTTTACAACATGGGGCTAATTCATGCCAGCAATGGCGAACATGAGAATGCTCTAGCGCGCTACCACGAAGCACTGGAACTGAATCCTCGTATGCCCCAGGCGCTAAACAACATCGCTGTTATTTATCACTACTTTGGTGAGCAGGCGCAGGAAGCAGGCAAAACCGACGAAGCCAACGCCCACTTCGACCAGGCATCGGAATACTGGCAGCGGGCCATTCGTCTGGCTCCCAATAATTACATTGAGGCGCAAAACTGGCTGAAGACAACGGGTCGATCCAAGGCTGACGTGTTCTTCTAACGTCCCGTACCCTCTCTTGATTCACTTTTCATAGCATTTGGATGGTAGCCAATGATTGATCGCGAACAGGTTCGGAAAGTCGCTCACCTCGCTCGACTAGAACTGACGGAAGCGGAAGAAACGCAGTTCAGCGGGCAGTTGAATAGCATTCTCGACTACTTCGAGCAGTTGAGCGAATTGGATACGAATGATGTGGAACCCACAGCCCGTGCCATTGATGTGGTCAACATTACCCGCGCAGACGCCCAGGAATCCTATGCAGAGCGCGATCGCATCCTGGAAGGGGCTCCCGATCGCGCCGATGATTTCTTCCGCGTTCCCCAAATCCTTAACGAAGGTTGAACGGCCATGCTACTTGAAGAGAGGATTTTTCTGAGCAAGGGCGTAGTGCGCCCTTGCTCAGAAAAATTGTCTTTGGGTTCTTCAACCCCGATTGAGCGCTTGAGGCTGAGCAATTTCAGACCAACCATTCCAGCTCAGACTGGGTAACGTTTCCCTGAAACCCCTTCTCCCAATTTCTCTCAATTGCAAAGTATTGCAAAATGCTTCTGTTGCTACCGCCTCGCCAAAGAGGTGAGCTACGGTAGGGAGGATATTACGCCTGGAAATGGCCATGACTCCTTCTGATTCTCCTCCACCCAAGCAATCGCCCAACGTGTGGAAATGGGTAGGCATCGGTTGTGCTGGGCTGCTGGTCGTTGGGATTGGGGCGATCGCTGCCCTTGTGTTCTTTGTCCAACGCACAGTCAATATGTCCTTTGACTCCGACTCGGCTGAGCAAGTCGCCAACGACATCATTGATTTCGAGATTCCAGGCGGCAGCGAAGGCTTTATGTCTATGGACATGGGCATGTTCAAAATGGCGGGTGTCTTGAGTGCCACTAACCCCGAAGGCACTATTCTTCTGGTTGGGCAAATTTCAGAAGCTGCAATGCAAGGTGACCCTGAGGCTATGGAGCGTGCCATGCAAGAAAGCATGGAGGATCAATCCGCAGGCTTCCAGGTTCAAGAACAACGTCTAGAACCGCGTGAACTTTGTGGCCAGACCGTGCAAGCAACCATTCTCTCAGGGGAGCAAACGGTTGGCGGACAGACAGTTCCCGCCCTCACTTATCAAGCTTTTACAACCCACAATGGCGAGGGCATCTTCGTCTCTCTCACCACCAGCGGTAACGACGCTGAGACTCAAGCAAATAGCATCTGGGATTCCCTAGCTTGCAAATAAATCAGGAAGTCTCTCTGCATTTAGAACCTTGCTTGAAGATGCAAAAACTAGTGAGAAAGTAGGCTGAGGACAGCTTCTCGCTGGTTCTTTTGATTTGAGTGTTTCATTCCTTAGATCACCTATCAGACGGGTAACGTTGGTATAGGGAAATCTGTGAAGAGTCGCACGTCAAAATTGCTCTGAGCAGCAGCTTTCACTAGCCGTTCATCTAGTGTTAATAAGGGTGCATCAACCTTCTGAGCCAAGGCAACATAACACCCATCATAAGCAGTGATGCCAAGATTTATGCCAATCTGAACAGCTCCTTCCATTAGTTCTCGTGATGAAACAACTTGGAACCGTAAGGCTTTTAGGTCAGCCAGATCAGCTTGGATTTGACTTGCGGTGTATAAGTTAGCTCGAACATATTTCCAAAGAACATTAGCGCATTCGATATAAAGTAAATCGGGGGCAAAAAACTCAGTTTCTGGAATATTTAGATGGTCAAATAATTGATGAACTTTGGGTGTAAGGGGATCAGCAACAAACTGCTTGATGCAAATGTTCGTATCAATTACGCATCGCAGAAAGACCGTCATCGGTCACGATCCTCTTGGATTAACAAAGTGCTATCCAGTAATCCATAGTCAGTTGGGTTGACTCTTGGTCGGCTACGAATCCTTTGTAAAACGTCTGACATCAAATTGACCTGATGATGCTCAGTCGTTGAAGCTCTAGGACTGCCTACTTTCGCTTGAAAAGCTTGCCGCAGGAGATGGATGATGGTTTCATTCAGCGTTGACTGATTTGCAACAGCAAGATCCTGGATGCAGTCATACAGTTCATCGGGCAAATTCTCAATCTGGAAAGTAGCCATCACAACCGAAATCCTTTGCTTCTTATATCGTTAATCTAACTCAACTCTCACAAACAAATCTGAGCCTTCATTGGATGGTAAGGTTCGATGTCCGTGTCGAGGAAGCGCCTTGCCCAAAGTTGTATCTTGAGCGCAGCCGAAAAGCACACAACAATATGCGGGCTTCGACTGCGCTCGATTTGCAGAGGGACAGTCTTTCTGAGATAAACCTTAGCTTGAGAACTGTGGTTCGACGCCTAGGTGGTGAAACATGAAGGCGTAGAGATCGGCGGTTTCTTCGATGCCTTTGGTGAGGCTGCTAGCACCGTGGCCGGATTTGGTGCCGATGCGGATGAGTGTGGGATTATCGCCGGAGTGGCGGGATTGGAGGGTGGCAGCATATTTAAACGAATGCGCTGGGACGACGCGATCGTCGTGGTCGGCGGTGACAATGAGGGTGGCAGGATAGGGAACATCGTCGCGGATGTTATGCAGCGGGGAGTAGTTGTAGAGGTAGGCGAAGTCGGCTTCGTTGTCGCTGGAGCCATATTCTGCAATCCAGTTCCAGCCAATGGTGAATTTGTGGAAGCGCAGCATATCCATCACACCAACGCCAGGAAGCGCAACCCGAAACAGATCGGGGCGTAGGTTCATGACGGCTCCCATCAGCAAGCCGCCGTTCGATCGCCCTTCGATCGCCAGTTTTTCTGAATTCGTGTAGCCTTCGGCTATCAGATACTCGGCGGCAGCGATGAAGTCGTTAAAGGCCGTGGGGCGATTCTCCCGAATGGCTGCTTCATGCCACGCTCGGCCATATTCGCCACCGCCTCGGATATTGGCGATCGCCACCAGCATCCCCTGCTCCAACACCGCAATGCGACTGGGGCTAAAGGACGGCACCATCGAGGCATTGAAGCCCCCGTAGGCATACAGATACGTGGGAGTGCTACCGGAGAATTCCAAGCCCTTTTTGTGAATCAAAAACATCGGAATTTGCGTGCCATCGGTGCTGGGATAAAACACCTGTTTGGTCTCATAGGCATTGGCATCGAAGGCAATTTCTGGTGTACGAAAGACCGTCGATTCCTTAGTGGCGATGGTATAGCGGTAGATCGTAGACGGGGCGCTATGGGAGGTGAACACGTAGAACACAAAATCATCATCGGCCTGTCCACCAAATCCGCCAACAGTGCCCAACCCAGGCAGCTCCACCTCATTTTCTAGTGTGCCATCGGGGCTATGGACGTAGACACGAGTTGTCACATCCTTGAGGTACGACGCAAACAGCTTTCCGCCAGCATAGTTCACCCCATTCAACGGTTCGGGTCGCTCTGGGAGGAGGGTTTGCCATTGGTCTTCCGCTGGATTCTTCGGATCCACCAGGACAAGTTTGCGGTTGGGAGCATCTTTGTCAGTCGTCATCAGGAGGTGATCGCCCAGGCTATCCACAACGCCAAAACTCTCATCGGTAATGGTACCGATGAGGGGCGAAAACTCTGGCTCGCCAGCAGCTAGATCTTTGACATAGAGGGCATTGCCGAGCTTGGGCTGGCCGCGATCGGAAATCGACAGCATCACAAACCGCTCATCTTCCGTGAGATAGACGAAGTGAAACCGGAGAGGATGATCCGGGTCTTCGTAGATCAGCTCATCCTGGGATTGGTCGGTGCCCAAACGGTGGTAGTAGACCTTGTGGAATTCGTTGCGCGATGATAACTCGGTGCCATCTTCGGGAGCATCATAGCGTCCGTAGTAAAAACCATCGCCACACCAGGCGGGATAGGACACCTTCACCCATTCCAAGGTTTCGGGTAAGGTTTCCCCCGTCTCCACATTGAGGATGCGGTAGCGCTGCCAGTCGGAACTGCCCTCCGATAAGCCATACACCGCGTATTTCCCATCCTTCGATGGGTTAAAGGCGCTCAATGCTGTCGTCTGGTCGTCGGAAAAGGTATTTGGATCCAGCAGCAAGCGAGGTTCTCCCTCCAGGCCATCTTGGACATAGACCACGCTCTGATCCTGCAAGCCATCATTTTTGAAAAAGAAGAAGCGATCGCCCCGCCGCCTCGGTGCAGAATAGCGAGGATAGTCCAAAATTTCCTGCAACCGTGCCTTCAAAGCACCTCGATAGGGGATTTGCTCCAGGTAGCCAAAGGTTAATTCGTTTTGCTGGGCGACCCAGGCTGCTGTTTCCGGTGAGCGATCGTCTTCCAGCCAGCGATAGGGGTCGGGCACCACCGTGCCGAAGTAGGTATCGGTATGGTCAACGGTGTTCGTGGCGGGATAACTCAACTTTTGTGCAGAAACCGTCATGGGGCAGTCCTCCAATGGGGCAGATGGGAATAGACAATCCTCTTCCATTCTGCCTGAGCCATCCCCTGCTTGCCGACCCTGGGGCTGTGGAAAACTCTGTGGAAAACGGTGGTATCCCTATTCAGGTCTTAACCTCTGAAAAGCTCATTGGATCAAGCGTTCGCCCCTATGAAAAAGCACTTGACATCATTCGATTTTCTGTTGATTTCTTAGTTCACAACGTTTTGGGTCGGGGTTGAGGTTCTGCCCCGGCAGCACCATGCTTGGCCAATTCGCGGTTCTGGCAGGGGTCTGTTTCCTCAAGCGATCGCACATACGCTCTGACCTCTGCGGGCGATCGCAACACAATCAATTGCTGCGTGTCGGATAGCTGTTGAAGTCGCTGCAAAATCTTGGGACGTTTCTTGCGGGGAAAGGCCCAAACATACGTGAGAAACTCCCAATCCAAGCGCTCTGGGCAGTTCGCAGCCATGTCAGGACGCGTGACGCCGCGATACTGCCACCAACGTCTGCAAACACGCCAAAGGCATAGCCAGTGGGGCAAATCTAGAAAAATGATCGTATCGGCATGAGGAAGGCGTAGATCCAGAGTTCCGCTGTAGTTGCCATCCATCACCCACGTCTCTTGCTCCAGCAACGCGGCCACGGTCTGTTTCCAATCTTCGGACTCCGACTCAACCCAACCACTCTTCCAAAAGTGCGCATCAAGGTGTAACAGCGGAAGGTGAACTATTTCCGCTATTTTCTGAGCTAGCGTCGATTTTCCCGCCCCACAACAGCCGAGGATCATCACCTTCTGCATGGTTTACTCCTGCAATTTGGGATTTTAGAATTTGGATTTTGGAAATCGCGGGTTCAGCTACAAGCTTCACTTGTCGTCTTCCATATAGACCTGGCAGAGCTGACGAAAATGCTCACCGCGATGCTCGAAGCTGGGGTATTGGTCGAAGCTAGCGCAAGCTGGCGAAAGCAGAACGACCGAGGCATCGTTGAGTTGAGCAAGTTGCACGCTGCGGGGAAGGGCACGATCGAGAGTCTCAACGATTTCGTAGTTGAAGTAGTCCACAGCAGTCAGCCGAGTCGCGAAGGCGGGGGCTGCTTTACCAATCAGCACAACCGCTGCTGCCTTTTGCCGAATGCAGTTGAGCCATGCGGTGTCATCCCCCTCCTTGGGGTCACCGCCCGCAATGAGAATCGCCGGGGCTGACACCGAGGAGAGGCCAACATAAGCGGCATCATAGTTGGTCGCTTTGCTGTCATTAATGAAAGAGATGTCGTGCCAGGTGGTGATATGTTCCAGGCGATGGGAAACGCCGGGAAAGGTTTCGACAGCATGGGCGATCGCCTCTTTTTCAATGCCCGCCAGCCGTGCCGCCAGTACCGCCATCAGTAGGTTTTGCTGGTTATGCTCCCCTACCATGCGCAGTGCCGAGACGGGGACAATGGGTTCTCCCAGGGCGATCGCCCAGCCCTCTTCTACATAAGCTCCGATATCGGGATTCCCTGGCACATTAGCTCGCCCTTGCAAACTCGTCCAATGGGCATCAGGCCAACCAGGAGCAGCTTGGTTGAGATGCAAATCATCGCCATTCATCACCTGCTGATGGGATTGGCGCAGTAGTGACGCTTTGATGCGGTGGTAATTCTCTAGGGTGTAGTGACGGCTGAGATGGTCGGGGGTAAACGTGGTCCAGATACCAATCTGAGGCGTCAGGCTAGCGGAAGATTCGATTTGATAACTGCTCACCTCAGCAATCACCCAGTCGGGCAACTTCTCATCCTGCAGCGCATTCAAAGCCACTTCACAGGCCGCAAAGCCGATATTGCCGCAGGCAGGCGCATTCCGTCCCGCCGCTTGAAAAATGGCAGCCACTAGCGCTGTTGTGGTGGTTTTGCCGTTTGTTCCTGTAATTCCCACCCAGGGCACATCCTTAAGCGCTTGCCAAGCTAGCTCCATCTCGCCCATGACTTCGATGCCTTGCTGCCGCGCCTGCTCCAGCGCAGGCAAATCCCAGGGAACACCGGGGCTAACAACGATTCGTGCTATAGATGCCTCGGGAACAAAACGATGCCCCAGCTTCACGGAAATCCCCTCTGCTTCTAGCACCTGCTGGGATTTTTTCAACGTCTCCGAATTCCCTGCGTCACTGAGGGTGACTTGCCATCCCTGCCGTTGCAACAGCCGTGCCGCCGCCATTCCAGATCGTCCTAACCCAATTACACAGGCTTGAGGCATAGCAAAGAAGTACGAAGAAATTTAAACATCAGTCGAATCCTCATTCTAAGGCGATCGCCCCCAAACACCTAGCATCATAGGTAGCAATCTTCGTCCCATTTCTGACCTCGGTGGCTATCTCTGAGGAATTATTCTACCGACATTGCTTTCTGCTAAGGCAAGAGCGATCGCACAGTGTTCTGTTTTACAATCGCCACAGAGCGAATGTTATCCAATACACAGCTAGGGCTTACGCAAGTGTCGCGTTATCCTGGCTCGCGTATCTGAATCATCTTGTAAGTGCTGTGGGCATGCTGTGCTCACAGCATTCATAAACCGCATAAGTCCTGCCCCCTTCAGTCGTCGCACACAGGCACCCTTCCTATGTCTACTCCTCTAGAAGTTGCTCAACTTGGAAACCCCGTGTTGCGCGACATCGCACAGCCTATCTATAACGTCCAAGATCCGGCGGTGCAGCAATTGATGGATGATTTGCTAGACACCATGCTGGAGGGCAATGGGGTTGGCATCGCCGCGCCTCAGGTTGGGCAATCCCGTCGTATCGTGATTGTGGCCTCCCGCCCAAACCTACGCTACCCCAACGCACCCAAGATGGATCCGGTCGTCATGGTGAACCCGCACCTGATCAGCCACTCCGAGGAAACAGCCAGTGATTGGGAAGGTTGCCTGAGCATTCCAGGGATGCGGGGGAAAGTGAAACGCTATCGGGCGATCGAAGTGGAATATATGACCCGTGATGGGCAAATGGAACGGCGCGAATTCACAGGCTTCATCGCCCGCATCTTCCAGCATGAGTTTGACCACCTGGGCGGCACCGTCTTCCTCGATCGGGTCGATCGCGTCCAAGATTTGATGACGGAGAAGGAATACCTGAAGCAGATTGTGTCAACGCAGGCATAAGGCCATTCTTATAAAAGAATGGTTGAGGGAATGAAAGCGTAGCAGATTAAAGTGAAGTCACAGTAAGCATCTCCATCATCCGAACCCTCGCGATCGCCTCAGACACGCATCGACTTATGCTGCGTGATAGCCACCATCAACGTACAAAACTTCACCCGTAATGTAGGAAGAAGCCTCACTGGCGAGAAACAAATAGGCACCTAGAAACTCATCAACCTTTCCTCGCCGTCCCATGGGCGTAAACGTTGTAACACGCTTCTGATAAGGATCGTCCGGGTCAAAATCGACAGTCGCCATAATATTTTCGATGTAACCAGGCGCCACACCATTGACTCGCACGCCCTGCTGCGCCCATTCAACACCCATCGTCCGCACGAGCTGATTGATGCCACCTTTAGACGCCGCATAGGGAACCAAGCCAGGGATGCCTGCACTGCCAGCGATCGACGAGGTCATAATGATGCTGCCTTGCCCAGTACTCAGCATATGTTGTGCAGCAAACTGAGCGCAGAAATAATAGCCACGAAGGTTAATATCGAGAATCTTGTCCCATTCATTTTCTTCATACTGCTCAGCGGGCTTGATGATATCGGTTCCAGCATTGCAAATCATGACATCGAGCGTTCCGTAAAGCTCAAGCGCTTTCTCGACAAACTGCTGGCAATCAGTCCGATTCCGTACATCTAAAACAACAGATTCAACGGATAGATTCTGAGCTGTAAATTCTTGCTTTGTGCTTGCTAGCTCCTCACTATCCCACGAGGAAATCAACACGTTTGCACCACGTTCTGCAAACCCAAGGGCGATCGCCTTCCCTAACCCACGACTTGACCCACTAATACAAACAACTTTGTTCTCAACACTAAACAGATCTTTCACCATTCCTCATCGAACCCGTATCTCAAGACAGGACTACTTTTGGTTATTTCACCACGTTATCCCATCCTCAAAATTCCAGCGCCCAATGTTAGCGGAGGGCGCTGGTCACACGGCTAAGGAATGGATGCGTTTTAAGTTGACAGCTTTGAATACTCAATCGACGGTTTCACTTAGAACTCAAAGTTCTGAACTTCATTAACTCTCTGAGTCCTAAGGAACATTCATGACCGAAGGGCATTCGTGCCTTACGCCGCTTTTTGGTGAACTGTGAAATGATGCTCTGGAACGGAAAAGCCAGCTTCCACACAAGTTTCACGAATCAGCTTGTTCGTATCGAAATAGACCTGCCAATAGTGCTCATTGTTGCAATAAGGACGCACAGCTAGGACAGGCCCCATGGGGGTAAATTCCAAAATCTCAACATCGGGAGCAGGCTCTACCATGACGTTGGGAATCGCGCTGAGCTTTTCCTTCATCAGGGCGATCGCATGCTTATGATTCACATCATGGTTGAGTTGAGCAACCAAATCGACCCGACGATAGGGATTGGTGGAAAAGTTCTGAATGGTATCAGAGAAGAGCAAGTTGTTCCCTACAACCGTCCTCACATTGTCCAAGGTATCAATGGTCGTGACAAACAACCCAATTTCTTGCACGGTGCCCGTCACGCCTCCACCGCTGATGAAGTCCCCCACTTGGAAGGGGCGAAAGATCACCAAGAAAGCCCCAGCTGCAAAGTGAGCCAGTAAGCCACTCCATGCAGCCCCGATGGCAATACCAGCCGCTGCCAGCAACGCCGCAAAGGAGGTTGTTTCGATGCCAAAGAAGCCAAGGATGGCAACAATCAGAACTAGGTTGAGAAGGACACCGAGGGTTGATTTGAGATAGACCAGCAGCGTTTCTTCAATGCCGCCTCGGCGAAAGGATTCGGTTAATAGACGGGTGGCAACACCAATTAGCCAGCGGCCCACAAACCAGAAAATGATAGCCCCAATAACTTTGAGGCCCACTGCCACGATGATATCAATCGCATTCGTGAGCACGACATTGAAATCCATATCAATCAATCTCCTCTTATTAAAGAAGGGGAAAAAAGGGGACGATCAGTGTTTACATCCTGAATCACCTGCAATTGGACTATGGATTAGTGCTAAACCTGTGTATCTTTATTGGAATTTTATGATTGCTATCCAAGACTGGCATCCTGCGTTTGAGGCTGAAGCGATCGCCCTCACTACTATTTGGTCTCAAACAGTACCAACAACCCAGCCAATGCGAAAGCTTGGGAGCGATCGCTAGCAGAAAGGTCTCAACGAAAAAGCAAACCGATTTAATCGGCAGGCTTCCCGAGCGGGACGTCAACGTTACCGAGCGAAGCGATCCCACGCACGTTTTCCCACGCCGGTTCATCCGTTTGTCATATCATGTCATGGTCGGGTGGGAGGTCGCGTCCAATCTGTGGGTAAACGGTGGCCGCAATATAGTGATAAAGACCTTCATTACCGATCTCTTCGAACAGCCATTGGTTTCCGAGCAGAAAATCAATGACTGTTTGTGCAATGTTGCGATCGATTTCAGCATCCGGGTAGTCGGTGTTAGGCGTGTTGTCAAAAACGAGTACACATAATGCCGAAAGGAGTACGCTACGTTTCTGATGTGTCAAATCTCGTCGTTGGACGAATTCCGAAAGTAGAGGAAACCAATCCGCTCTCGCCATCAACAAATCTTCGTCCTGTTGATCCAGAGATAAGTCTCCGTTTGTAGCCCATTCTTCGAGTATTTTGGCGTCCAAAGGAGGCAGTTCCTCCGACGAAGACGAAAAGAGATGACTGCCGCACTGGCTGCACGGGTCTGTCCATTGGCGGCGTTCTTCAAACGCTGCAACTAGCGGAGGGAGTTGGCGCACTTCTTCGTGTCCACAGCGGGCACAGGTTCGCTCTTGTTCATAAAGTGCCATAGCAACACAACGAATAGGGTTGTCAGCGTCAGACTGGTGGACAAGATCTCGATTTCTAAATGGTATCCGCCACTGTGGGTGATCACACCTTAATTGACAGAACTTATCCGCCACGTTTGACGGATAACTCCAGGAAAGATAGCCCTCTCCAATCAATGCAAAAGCTTGGGGGCGATCGCTCTCCTATACACAGTCGTCGAGTTGTCTGGGCGATCGCTTTTCCACATGAGTCGTTGAACAAGGGGGGCGATCGCCTTTTTTTCTTGTTTTGTTTCAGCAACAAAAATTTTTGGATTGTTAAGACTCAAAGTCAATCTTGGGTCTAGACGCGGGAAGCGAATGTCTAAGACTATAGGTGTGTCGAGGTGAATACGTTGGCTTATCTGTTATGGCAAACAAAAAGCAGGTCAAGTTACTGAGGAAAGGTCGCCAGGTTTGGAATGATTGGAGAGCCAAGAATTCTGATATACAGATTGATCTTTCCTATGCCGACCTCCACATTACCAACCTCAGCGACACTGACCTCAGCCGCGCCAACCTCAGCGGTGCCAACCTCAGCGGTGCCAACCTCAGCGGTGTCGACCTCCGCGGCGTTAACCTCAGCGGTGCCAACCTCCGCGGCGTTAACCTCCGCGGCGTTAACCTCCGCGGCGCTAACCTCAGCGGCGCTGACCTCCGCGGCGTTAACCTCAGCGGTGTTAACCTCAGCGACGCTAACCTCATAGACGCTGACCTCCGCGGCGCTAACCTCAGAGACACAATTCTTAGCCAGACAACACAGCTTGACGATAAATGGCGGCTAGTATGGCAAATTCTTAGCCAAGGTGCTCAGGGTAGAAACCTTGTTGAGGCCGACCTCAGCGGTGCCGACCTCAGCGGTGCCGACCTCAGCGGTGCCGACCTCAGCGGTGCTAACCTCCACGTCACCGATTTCAGCGACGCCGACCTCAGCGGTGCTAACCTCAGCGGTGCTAACCTCAGCGGCCCTATCATCTCCCAGGGTGCCTACCTCAGCAACACTGACCTCCGCGGCGCTATCCTCCGCGGCGCTATCCTCATCAACAACGACCTCAGCGGCCCTATCCTCACAGACGCTGACCTCAGAGACGCTGACCTCAGAAATGCCAACCTCAGAGACACAATTCTTAGCCAGACAACACAGCTTGACGATAAATGGCGGCTAGTATGGCAAATTCTTAGCCAAGGTGCTCAGGGCAGAAACCTTGTTGAGGCCGACCTCAGCAAGACCGACCTCCGCAATGCCGACCTCAGCAATGTCGACCTCCGCGGTGCTAACCTCCGCGACGCCGACCTCCGCGACGCCGACCTCCGCGGCGCCAACCTCCGCGGTGCCGACCTCAGCGATGCCAACCTCAGCGATGTCAACCTCCGCAATGCCAACCTCAGCGATGTCAACCTCCGCAATGCCGACCTCAGCGACGCCGACCTCCGCAATGCCGACCTCCGCGACGCCGACCTCAAAAGTGTCGACCTTAGCAATGCCAACCTCCTCGACGCTATCCTCAACAACGTTTATCTCAGCGATGCCAACCTCCGCGGTGCCGACCTCCGCAGCGCTGATCTCACAGACGCTATCCTCCTCCTCGCCAACCTTAGCGACACCAACCTCAGTAGAACTAACCTCAGCGGCGCCATACTCATCTTCGCTGACCTCAGCAACGCCAACCTCCTCGACACCGACCTCCGCGGTGCCGACTTCCGCGGTGCCGACCTCAGCAACACCAACCTCAGCAGCGCCGACGCCCACGGCGCCGACTTCCGCGGTGCTGACTTCTACGACATCGACTTCTTAGCCGAATTCTCTGAGATCACACTCAAAAGGATCATCAAGCTAAGGATGAAGGTGAGAAGACAGTGGGAGCTTGCGAAAGCGTTGGAGATGTTCATGGAGGTGCATCTATCTTCACCTAAAGACATACGATTAATAAGGCAAAAACAAGAACTACTTTCCCTCTCTCCAACAGCAGAATCTAGCTTTGATATTTCAATACTGAAACCAAAACGCCTCGCAAAAGGCAAGGTTAGCAATATACAGGTTCAAATCTATCTTCCACACCTACGACCAAAGGTGCAGATAATAGTAGATCGTGATGGTGAAAGTGCAGAAGAACAAAATTTCGACAGCTTACTCATGCCTGGAAATACTGTATCTATAGAAATAAGTAGCCCAGCCTTTACCCTTGATCCTGACTATGTGATCAAACACCTTAGAGGCGAACAAATAAACACAGTAAATTTTAATGTGATCCCCTTAGATTTTGTTCTCCCAGGTGAACAGAATGTAGTCCTAAGGATTAAAGACGCATCAGACTCAGACAATGCTGAAGCTGAGAAAGAAGAGGTGGCGTCATACCATTTCTATCTCTATGTTGATGACTACGCTTTTGACCATGTCTCTAAACCGAAGGCAAGCTACTTTTGCAGTTGTGTCACTGGCTTAGGCTCATTAGCTATTTTCTTGCTGACGTTCTTACAACAAGTTGATACAACTCTGGGAGCCACAGCGGGGACATCAGCCCTAGCAATGTCTACCTTCTTTGGCATCCAGCCTACCCGGCTATATAATCGTCAAACATCAACAAGCCTTAACAACACAAACCCATAGCAGTATCTTGATCGGGACTGTCACATAAACATTTCTCCTACAAAGCTTCGGACTAAGCTAGTCCATAATCAAAATACTGAAACACAATCGGAAAAGCGCCCCAGTCCAAGGGACTGAGACACTTTGCTGTGCTAAACCATCGTTTTGATGGGATTAGTCGCTACCAGCAGCGGCGCGGGCGGCGGAAGCTTCATCGGGGTGGATGCCGAGGCGGGTGAGGTTGATGCGGCCACGTCCGTCGATTTCGCGGACTTTGACCACCAGCTCTTCGCCGACGGAGACCTCATCTTCCACCTTGCCGACGCGGTAGTCGGCCAGTTGGGAGATGTGGATCATGCCCTCTTTGCCGGGAAGGAACTCGACAAAGGCACCGATGGGAATGATGCGGGTGACCTTACCCACATAGACATCACCAGCAGACAGCTTCTTCGTCATGCCTTCGATGATGCCACGGGCTTGCTGCGCCTTGGCTCCATCGGTGGACGAAATGGTGACGGTGCCGTCATCATCGATATCGACCTTCGCGCCCGTTTGCTCCGTAATACCCTTGATGGTCTTACCACCGGGGCCAATGACCAGGCCAATCATGTCGGGATCGATCTTGATGGTCAGCAAGCGGGGCGCAGAGGGAGCGAGTTCCTGTCGGGGTTCTGAGATAGCCTCATTCATCTTACCCAGGATGTGGAGCCGCGCGCCCCGTGCCTGGGTAATGGCATCGGCAATAATGGCGACGGGCAATCCCGTGATTTTCATGTCCATCTGGAGCGCCGTGATTCCGGTGTCGGTACCGGCCACCTTGAAGTCCATGTCGCCCAGGAAATCTTCAATGCCCTGGATATCGGTGAGGATGCGCACCTCATCGCCTTCCTTGATCAATCCCATAGCAGCGCCACTCACGGGTTTGGCGATCGGAACCCCCGCATCCATCAGCGATAGGGTGGAACCGCAGACCGAACCCATGGAGGTGGAGCCGTTGGAGGACAGCACCTCAGACACCACCCGGATGACATAGGGAAATTCCTCCCTGGTTGGCAGCACCGGCATCAGTGCCCGTTCCGCCAATGCCCCGTGACCGACTTCACGGCGACCGGGCGATCGCATCGGCTTCGTTTCACCCACCGAGTAGGGGGGCATGTTGTAGTGGTGCAAGTAGCGCTTTTGCTCATCGGGGTGCAGGTCGTCGAGTTCCTGCGCATCACCGGGGGTTCCCAGGGTGACAATTGACATCACCTGGGTCAATTCCCGCTGGAACAAGGCACTCCCGTGAACCCGAGACGGAAGCAAACTGGTGCGGCAGGTAATCTTCCGCACTTCATCCAGTTTGCGGCCATCGACCCGCATCCCTTCCTCAATGATTTGCCCCCGCATCAGCTTCTTGGTGACGCCTTTGAACACCGTGGGCAGCGCTTTGGGGTTGCTGTCAGCCGCTACGCGCACCGCATCTTCTTCTTCGAGTTCGGCGATCGCCTCTGCGACGGTTCCCTTCACCTCGTCCAGCTTCTCGTCCCGCTGTGGCTTGGTGTATTCGTAGTGCGCCAGGATTTCTTTGATCGAGCTAGTGCTTTTCTCAGTGATGAAGTCTTCCAGGGTGGAATCGACTTCGGGCGGGTCGAGGTGGATGATTTCGATGCCCAGTTCTTCCAGCAGATTGCGCTGTTCCTGGATCAAGTCGCGAACCGCTTCGTAACCAAAGTCGATCGCCTCGATCATGTCATGCTCGGGCAACTGGTTGGCTCCAGCCTCCACCATGATGACGCCATCGGGGGAACCGGCCACCACCAAATCCAGATCGCCCACCTCAATTTCGTTGTAGGTGGGGTTAATAATAAAGTCGTCACCCACCAAACCAACTCGTACCGCCGCCATCGGGCCATTGAAGGGAATCTGAGCCAGCAGTGTCGCAATGGAAGCTCCAGTCACCGCCAACACATCGGGGGGGACACGCTCATCCATCGATAGGGTGGTCGCCACAATTTGAATGTCGTCCCGCAGCCATTGGGGAAACAGGGGACGCATGGGGCGATCAATCAAGCGGCTAATCAGCGTTGCCTTCTCAGGCGGACGCCCTTCTCGGCGCAAAAAACCGCCGGGGATGCGCCCAGCGGCATACAATCTTTCTTCGTAATCCACCAACAACGGCAAAAAGTCGATGCCTTCTCGTCCT
>JBCBSJ010000091.1:0-16977 GCA_039819245.1 Cyanobacteria bacterium J06638_20 | reverse complement strand
TTCACCATGCCATCCAGCGTCGGCACCTCGATCGCCCCGCCTAACACCGCTTCACAGGGCGTAATCGGGAGCTGGCAGTACAAATCTGTTCCCTGCATCCGGAAGAAGGGATGGGGAGCCAATTCAATCTTGAGGAACAGGTCGCCCCCATTTACCCCTTGGCCCTTGAGGCGCACCTTTTGGCCAGAGAGCATTCCCGGTGGCATGTTGACTTCGAGCGATCGCCCATCCTCCAATCGAATCCGCTCGCGTCCACCTTGGTAAGCTCGCTCCATAGGCACCGTCAACCGGGCTTCAGCATGGCGCGGCGATGGGCGGGGAACGGTATAGCTTTTCTTGCTGGTTCCTGGGCGGAAGGGATCGCTAGAGGTTGCGCGGCTTGTCGTCGGTTCATCCCGCCGATTGAGCAACTGATCGATGAAGGTATTGAAGTCTCGGTATTGGCTGAACTCCATGTCTTCAGACGACTTCCGGGCAGCCGCTCCCCGCCGCACCTTCGTCGCCGTTCCATTCTTCTTGAAACTGCCCTGCATCCAGTAGCGGCTGAACTGGTCATATTTTGCCCGCCGATCAGGATCCGAAAGAATCTCGTAGGCTTCCCCAATATCCTTGAACGTTTCCTCTGCCGCTTTGTCCCCAGGGTTTAAGTCCGGATGATATTGCCGCGCCAACCGTCGATAGGCACGCTTGATATCGTCTGGGGTTGCCTCCTTGGCAACATTCAGTATTTGGTAGTAGTTCCGAAAATTTTGCATTCGGTCGAGAGTCAAAACTAGGGCAAGGAACAGGATCGAGGTTTGGAAGCGGGGTTAGCCGAGGGCGTTGGACGGGGATACTTAGGGTCGTCGTCCAACTCAGTTAACCCTACAGTCAATTCGGCCAATGAACCGCAAACGGGCAGTGTGGATGTAGAGACATTCTAGAGCGTCACGACAGATTTAGTGTACGCAACATTCCCTCACTCCTCTATTCGGATATCCACGCTCCCCTCACCCCCATCCGTGAACGAAGCAAAATCGAGTTAACCCCAATCGTCCTCATCATCCCAATCGCCCCGGCTTTGGCCATAGCGGGTGGGGTCATTGGTAGAGGGACGGCGGCGGGAACTCGAGCGATCGCGCCCGTTGCTGCTCCGTTCTCGACTCGATGGGCGAGAGGCACCCCGATCCTCCGCAGGTGGCTTCTCGGAAGGCAATGGAGCATCCCAATCATCCGCTAGCGGGGGCAACGTATACCGAGATGGGCGCTCCCCGCCATTCTCCGGTGGCTTTTTGGCAGAACTTGGAGCATCCCAGTCATCCTCCGAAGGCTTTCTGGCAGAACTTGGAGCATCCCAGCTATCCGCTGGTGGCTTTCTGGCAGGACGTTGTGCATCCCAGTTATCTTCCGAAGGCTTTCTAGTAGGCGGTGGCGCGTCCCAGTTATCCTCTACTGGCTTTCTAGTAGGCCGTGGTGCATCCCAGCTATCTTCTGGCGGCTTTCTGGCAGGGCGTGGCGCGTCCCAATCATCCTCTGCTGGTTTTCTAGCGGCGGGACGCGGCGCATCCCAATCATCCTCTGGTGGCGGTGCCGAATAGCCCGGACGATCCCAATCGTCTGCGGGCGGTTGGGATGCCGAGCGATCGCGCCGGGGTTGATCCCACCCATCATCCGTCTGTCCCGATCGCGACCTGGGGCTCCGATCGCCCATCCGTTCACTGCGGCGATCATCCATCCGGGCATCGCGGTTGCTGGGGCGATCGCGTCGGGGAACGTCCCAACCGTCATCCCAGCCATTATCCCAATCATCGTTGGAACGTTGGGAGGAACGAGGGGCATCCCAATTATCCTGACGTCTATCCTGGCGTGGCGAGGAGCGTGGCGCATCCCAATCATCCTGACGTGCTGCCGGACGGCGTGATCCCATGCCATCATCTCGGCGACCCTCCCCTCGGAGGCCCTCCCCTCGGAGGAGGCCCTCCCCTCGGAGACCATCATCCCGACGGCCATTGCGGCTGGGAGTCGGATCCGACCAAACATCGCGGCGATCGCGCCCAGAGGCGGAATCTCCCCGGTCGTCCCAACTGCCATTGCGGCCATAGTCGGAACCAGAACGCCGAGGTTCAGGGCGGTTGTCCCAACTGTCGCGGCGATCATTCCAGTTGTCCCGGCGATCGCTCCAGTTATCTCGGCCACTCCAACTGTCCTCATAGCGGGGAGGATAGTCGCGATCGCTGCGGTAGAAGAAATCGTCATCCTCATCGTCGCCCAGTAAGGTGCGCTTGATGGTGCCGAGGATGCCACCCTCTTCATCCTGCTGATTGATATTGTAGACTTCCTGCTGCAAGTCATAGAGTGCATCTCGCAGGTCGGCCTCCGCCACATCAATGCGGCGCTCATCGTCTTTGTTCAGCGCCTCTCGCAATTCCTGAACCAAGTTTTCAATCCGGCGGCGATAATCGCTGGCAAACTGCATGCCAAAGTCCAGCGCCACTTCCCGCAGCTGCCGTTCCGATTGGTAAGTCAGCGCTTCAGCCCGCGTCCGCTTTTCGACCCGCTCCCGCCGTTCGCGGTCTTTTTGGGCAAACTGCTCGGCTTCCTGCAACATCCGTTGCACCTCAGAATCGCTCAGCACCGACGCTCCCTGGATCGTGATGCCCTGCTCCCGTCCCGTGGTTTTATCCACCGCCGTCACCTGCAAAATGCCATTGGCGTCGATATCAAACGACACCTGCACCTGCGGCACCCCCCGGGGCGCGGGGGGAATGCCCATCAGCTTGAACCGTCCCAGGGATTTGTTGTCCGTTGCCATCTCACGCTCTCCCTGAAGCGCGTGGACTTCCACCATCGTCTGGTTGTTCTCTGCGGTGGAGAAGATATCCGAGCGGCGTACCGGAATGGTGGTGTTGCGTGGAATCAGCTTTTTCGTTACGCCGCCAATGGTTTCCAATCCAATAGAGAGGGGGGTTACATCCAGCAGCAAAATGTCCCGCACTTCCTGGGTCAAAATCCCGGCCTGGATGGCCGCTCCAACCGCCACTACTTCATCGGGGTTCACATGCTCATTGGGCTCCCGGTCGATGAACGATCGCACCAGATCCTTCACCATCGGCATCCGGGTCCCACCGCCCACCAGCACCACTTCATCAATATCTTCGGGATACAACCCCGCATCGCGCACCGCCTGCTTGACGGGCCCCCGCAAACGGCTTATGAGGTCGGTGCAAAGCCCTTCAAACTGCGATCGCGTCAGTTTCGTGTCCACATGTTTAGGGCCATCTTCCGTCGCCGTGATAAATGGCAGATTGATCTCCGTTACACTGACCCCCGATAGCTCAATCTTGGCCTTCTCAGACGCTTCCGTGAGGCGCTGGAGGGACTGGCGATCGCGCCGCAGGTCAATCCCCTCCTGCTCCACAAATTGATCCGCCAGCCAATCCACAATCTTCTTGTCGAAATCCGTGCCGCCGAGTTGGGTGTCGCCTGCCGTTGCCCGCACCTCGAACACGCCATCGCCCACATCCAGTATGGACACATCGAAGGTGCCGCCCCCAAGGTCAAACACCAAAATCGTTTGGCTACGTCCTTGTTCCAACCCATAGGCGAGTGAGGCCGCGGTGGGCTCGTTGATAATCCGCTTCACCTCCAGCCCCGCAATCCGCCCCGCATCGCGGGTGGCCTGCCGTTGGGAATCGTCGAAATACGCTGGAACCGTGATGACTGCCCCGGTGACCGCCTCACCTAGATAGCGGCTAGCTTCCTCCGCCAACTTCCGCAAAATCATCGCCGACACTTCTTCCGGCGCAAAGTCCTTCTCCAAGCGGGGGCATTTAATTTTCACATTGCCGCGATCGTCCCGCCGCAGCGTATAGGGTACGCGCTTTGAGTCCGAATTTAGTTCACTGTAGCGCCGTCCAATGTATCGCTTGACGCCAAAAAAGGTGTTTTGGGGGTTTAGTACCGTTTGGCGGCGAGCCATCTGCCCAACCAGCAGCTCACCTTCCTTGCTGAAAGCAACAACAGAGGGCGTTGTCCGCATCCCCTCTGCATTGGCAACGACAATTGGCTTGCCGCCTTCCATCACCGAAACGACAGAATTTGTGGTTCCCAAATCAATGCCAACGACCTTGCCCATGCGTTGCCCCGCTCCTCGCTTGTCAGCCGGATCATCCTCCAAAAGGATAAACCGAAGGGTATCTTTCACTTCGCAACGGGAATGTTGCGAACTAATAATTCATTCTATCTTGCCAGTTCCTAGGATTTAGGGCTCACGCATTTTGCAGATTTTGTGGGCGCGATATGCCCACAAAATCTACGAATTGAGTCAGAATGACGCGAGGCATGTGTCAGTCGCGGGACTTCTGAAACGGTAAACCCAATTGTGGAAGCCGTATCGCCCTCAGAGAGGGAACTCCAAACGATTGTCTGGAAATCTGTACTCACCCGATCCGATAGGGGGCTGGCGATCGCCCTTCCACCCGCTAGAATAAGGGAGGATTTGCTACGGCGTTGGTGACTGCCAATAATGTTTTATGATCTACAAATCAACATAAACGGGAGTCGTGATGTTCTAGTGGCAGTAGACCGAGCTTGTACTCGGAAACTTAAAACTGGAGCCGAGATTTCCACCTGGAATTTTCCAGGTCAAAAGCTGAGGTAAGACGGCGCTGCGGTGGATCCCTATTAACAAGCAAGCTTGAAAAAGCTTGAGACGATTCGGATTCATTCCGAGAATTGACAAAGGATTTCTTTTTTAGAGCCATCGGAGCGCAAAACGCTTTCCGGTGGCTCTTTTAAGCTCGATGAACTACTTGTTCGCACTCACCAACTGCAAAATCTCATCGCAGGTTGTTTCAGGGGTTTTTGCTTGCGTGTACACCGTCAATGTCGCCAGATCATAATTTGAAGGGTGCCTGATGAAATGCTCGTTAACATTAAACCTGCCATCGGGCATGTACTGATTGCGCTCGTTCAAGATTTGGATAGATTCGTCTAGATTTGGCGACGGAAGCAGCAGAACAACATTCGCATACACCGCTAAAACGCGCTGTACTCTGCGAAAGAGCGAGCTATCTTCATACACTGAATGACCGGCTCCAAAATCAATCACACAATTTTTGTGGTCTGATAGCAGTCGCTCGACAGCATAGGCTTCAAATGGCTTCCAATATTGGTAAATCCCCCAAAATCCCTCGGTTTGTCGTTTATGCTCTGCTAGTTCTGCGTTATAGCCAATCTCGTTGTAATAATCCCATCGATACACATCCATCGAGCATTGTGGAATCCCCAGTTGAATAGCCAGGAGCGACCCAACCGTGGACTTTCCAGCCCCGATCGGCCCAATGAGGATAATGTCTGATGACATCCCCATCAACTGCCGCGATAGGTGCTGTAGCTCCAGGGCGATACCAGCAGCGGCACATGGTAATGGGTCGTCTCATCGGCGATGCCAAATTGGATGGGAACTCGATCGAGGAACGGCGGGTTGGGGGTTGGCACGCGACTTTGAAAATAGGATCCCACCTCGAATAGCAGCTCATACACGCCGGGTTGGAATGCAATCCCCTCCAGCATGGGCTCATCCGTGCGGCCATCCTCGTTGGTCGTGACGGTTCTGATATGGTGCCGCTCACCCAAATCATCCACTCGGAACAGATCAACCGTCATGTCCGCCGCTGGACAGCCCTGGGCGGTATCGAGCACATGGGTTGTGAGTTTCCCTGCCATCGGTAAAGCTCCCTTAGCGTTGACCAGATGCCACATTCACGGACGAATCATCCATCAAATTCATAAAGGACGCAACGGCAGGAAATAACCCATTGGCCGGTTGATTGAGAAGGGTGGCAACGCGATCGCCCGATAAGCCTGTCAAAGCCCCCAGGGCTGCGCCGACCAACTGCGACGGTTGCAGGTCATCCTTCACCAGATCCCATAGCCGCTGCACTTCATCGGTATGGAGGCGATCGTCCTCAATCAGCGCCAGCAACAGTTGCCGCCGTAGATACATCCCCTCATCCGACAGCAGGTATTGCAAACCCAGGCGAGCCGTTGGCACCAGGTCGAAGTTATTGTCCGAGCGTGCTATCGCAATCAGGTTTTCCAAACGGTGCCACTGGAAGCGCTCATGCTTGAACAGCAACTCAAACAACCGCCGCCGCAATTCGGGGGTTTCCCCCGTGAGCAAACGCCGCGCCACATAGGGGTAGGCCACTTCCACAATCTTGAAGCTGGGGTTGAGCGACAGCGCCAAACCTTCCTGGGTCACGAGCGATCGAATGATCAGCGCAAACTTAGCCGGAACCCGGAAGGGATACTCATACATCAACTCCGAGAACTCATCCGTAATCGTTTTGAAGTTGAAGGAGCCGACATTCTTACCCACTGCATCCCCCAGCACCCGCTCCAGAGCCGGAATAATCGGCCTAATATCGGTTTCAGGAGCCAAAAAGCCTAGCTTCACAAAGTCAACGGCTAGGTC
Source organism: Cyanobacteria bacterium J06638_20 (assembly GCA_039819245.1). GTDB lineage: Bacteria > Cyanobacteriota > Cyanobacteriia > Elainellales > Elainellaceae > Vacuolonema. The sequence goes on along the minus strand of JBCBSJ010000091.1, from coordinate 10,520 downwards.
GGAATAGTCCTTATTAATCAAATGCACCAGCGCATCGACCAGGGTTTCCTTGGTTTCCTGGGCGAGCTGATCCATCATGCCGAAGTCGATGTAAGCCATACGGCCATCGGGCATGGCAAACAGGTTGCCGGGATGGGGGTCGGCGTGGAAAAAGCCAAACTCAAGTAACTGACGCAGGCCAGAGGTCACGCCAATTTCAATCAGCTTGTCCTGATCTAAATTCAGCCCACGGATCTTATCGGTATCATTCAGTTTGAATCCGTCGATCCACTCCAGCGTGAGGACATGAGCGCTGCTGTACTTCCAGTAAATGGCTGGAACCTTAACGGAGGGATCATCCGCAAAATTTTCGGCAAACCGCTCCGCATTGCGTCCCTCATTGATATAGTCGATTTCCTCAAACAGCTTGACGCCGAACTCATCCACAATCAGCGTCAAATCATGCCCCAGGTTGAGGGGGAGCCAGGGCGCAAGCCAGCCCGCCGCCCAGCGAATAATGTAGAGGTCGAGGGTAAGGGTGGGCAGCAGGTTGGGGCGCTGCACTTTGACCGCCACCTCTTCCCCGCTGTAGAGCCGCGCCCGATACACTTGACCCAAGCTGGCTGCTGCCACGGGAAACGGCGAAACCTCGCGATACACTTCGTCGATGGGTCGCCCCAATTCCTCATAAATAATGTGATGGGCGATCGCATTGGGGAACGGCGGCAGTTGGTCTTGCAGCTTTACCAACTCGGCCAGAAAGTCTCTGCGCACCAAATCAGGGCGGGTGGAAAGCGCCTGCCCAATCTTGATGAATGTAGGGCCAAGCTTCGTCAACAGCTCACGCAGCTGGATCGCCTGCCGCGTCTGATTCGCTTCGGTACGGCCAAACCAGTCGTCGAGCTTAAGCCCCAACACAAACCACAGAAAACCCCATGCAATTGTCATGGAACGCCACAAGGCTTGCCACGGACGACGACGATAATGTCGAGCGATCGCCTCCGGGTCGTAGCGCTTGAGCCGATCAAAAAAAGGGTGACTCACGCCTTCAATCCTTCAACCAATAACGATGGAACAGTGTTCGGTCACATACATTCGGTCGCATACATCTGCCACGTCCTGCCTGACATAAATGGATGCGATCGCAAACACGCGTTCACCAATGAAACTGGGGCAGGGTTGGGCGGATCCTAAAGAAAAGGCACTTCAATTGAAAAATTTCACGCCATTTCAATAACGATACCTTTAACAATAGTATAAGAAACTACACTCAATCGTCGGAATCATTCAGCAAAAGTTAATAATTGTAACTATAAACTTTCTCCTAGGAATCACCCTATTTACCAACGATTCCAGGGGGTAATGAACAAGGTAGAACATGGCGATCGCCTTGTCCTGTCAGTATTTCTCCTAACGTATTCCCAACTAGTAATCGCCAACCTGCACGGCGTTAAGAGAACTGTCACTGTTTCAACCCATCGCAAGTATCAAGGGTGTCGCTTCACAATTCCGTAACGCTTTTCTGTAACACTTCCCAAAGCGCGATCGCCTTGATGCGTGGCCGTGCCTTTGTTAGAGAACGCTGTAGAGCTATGAGAGAACGCCGTAAAGCATCGGAAATATAAAAAAGCCTTAAAGATGGGATCAATCTTCCTTAACCTGCCCCTTGTAGTGTCTATTTCTGTATGCATGTGCCTGTGGTCTACGGCGAGGCCGATTCGTCTCTTTAAAACAGTTGGGAATTACCCCGTGTTTTCTGAGGAAGTTTGGTTGTTCCGCCCTGGATAAGTGAGGTTCGCCAGTCCTCGCGAAAGAATGGCATATTTCATATCCTCTCGCCTTCCTTGTATGTTCTAAAGACAGGAGAACAATTGACAATGCTCGACAAACGGAGCCTGCGGAAAAAGTATTCCCGCATCCTAAAGGGTGAGATCCCTGCGAACACTCAGAACCAGGAACCCTTAGAACATGGGGATGAACCCATGTGCAACCATTCTAACAATCCCACCTTTGCATCCATTCTTGGCAGCCGCCTGCAACGTCGCCAGGTGCTGCGCGGTGGACTTGCTTTTGCCGTCACAACTATGTTTGCAGGACCCATCAGCAAAGGATTGCGTCCTGCTCCCGCCGCTGCTGATACAACCCTGTTGGGCTTCACCTCTGTGCCCGTCAGTGAAGCCGATACCATTGTTGTTCCCGAAGGCTACACCGCTCGCACCTTGATTCCTTGGGGCGAACCCATCACCGGTAGCTACCCTGAGTACAGCTTGAGCAACACGGGTGAAGAGCAAGCCATGCAAATTGGCAGCCACCACGATGGCATGCACTTTTTCCCCATCGAAGGCGAGTCGGCTTATGAAGGTAGCTCTGACGAAGGCTTGCTGGTGCTCAACCACGAATATGTCGAGCCGCGCTACATGCACCAATCTGCCATCGGCATGGCATTTGGCTCCGGTGATGTTCCCATGCTAGGAGATCTGCGCGCTGCCGACGAAGTCCTGAAGGAAATGAACGCCCACGGGGTCAGCATCGTCCACCTGCAAAAGCAGGACAGTGGAGAATGGAGCGTTGTGCGCAGCGACCTCAACCACCGCGTTACCGCACTCACCCCTGCCAGAATCACCGGCCCTGCGAGCGGCAGCGACTTGCTAAAAACCAAATACAGCCCTGACGGGACCCGCACCCGTGGCACCCTCAACAACTGTGCCCACGGTGTGACGCCCTGGAACACCTATATGGCCGCTGAGGAAAACTGGGCACGCTACTTCCGCAATAGCGACACTGTTCCAGGGAACCAAGGTCCTGAATCTAGCCTGCCCCGTGAACATGCTCGCTATGGCGTTTCCACAGGCGATGCCCGCTACAAGTGGGATTTGGCCGATAACGGTGCGGACGAATTTGTTCGCTTCGATGCCTCGACAAAGGGTGCCAGCGCCACAGACGACTACCGCAACGAGCCCAACACCTTTGGCTGGATGACTGAGATCGATCCCTTTGATCCCACTAGCACACCCAGAAAGCACACGGCTCTGGGGCGGTTTGCCCATGAAGGGGTGGTATTCCAGCCCGCCATTGAAGGCGAACCCGTCATCTGCTACTCCGGCGATGATGCTCGCTTTGAGTACATCTACAAGTTCGTTTCAGCACAGCCCTACGAGGCCGCAACCGCTAGTGGTGACTTGCTGGATGAAGGAACCCTCTACGTTGCGAAGTTCCATGCAGATGGCACTGGCGAATGGGTGGCGCTCGCCTTTGGCGAAAATGGCCTGACGCCAGAAAATGGCTTTGCCGACCAAGCAGACATCTTGGTGAACACGCGTACCGCAGCAGACTTTGTGGGCGCGACCAAGATGGATCGTCCAGAGTGGGGTGCCGTTGACCCCAATACCCGCGAAGTTTACTTCACGCTGACTAACAATACTCGCCGAACAGCCGAACAGGTGGATGAAGCTAACCCCCGTCCTGAAAGCCGGTGGGGACATATCATCCGCTGGAGCGAGGCTGGCAACGGTACCTTTGAGTGGGATCTGTTTGTCTTGGCCGGGCCGAGTGCTGACAGTGTAAGCCCCACAGGCGATGCGTTCACTGAAGATAACAAGTTTGTCTGCCCCGATGGCTTGTGGGTTGATGCCGATAGTCGCGTGTGGATTCAGACGGACATCAGCGAAAGCGTTCAGAACAGCGATGAGTTTGCTGAGTTTGGCAACAACCAAATGGTGGTCGCGGATCCTCGTACAGGGGAAATTCGACGCTTCCTCACGGGCCCCACTGGTCAGGAAATCACTGGGGTCATTACAACACCGGATCAGCGCACGATGTTCATCAACGTGCAGCACCCCGGCGCCACGGTAGAGGATGCTGATTTTGCCGCAGGCAACCTCAACTCCCGCTGGCCTAACCAAAGTCCTAGCATTTACCCCCGTTCGGCCACGGTGGTAATTACGAAGGATGATGGTGGTGTTATTGGAACCTAGGCGATCGCCCTTCCTCTAACACGAAACAACTCTCCGTAATTAAGCGGTGGGAGTCATTCGACCCCGCCGCTTTTTTGATGCTCGTCTCTCTTCTGTATGATTGAGCGCCACGCAGCGCGTGGTGCTCAATCATACTCTGGGTTTACCTAAGCATGTAGCGCTTACATCACCACTGGCTATAGGGATGACGGATGAGGTTGGCGTTGAAGTAACGCGGATCATCAGACACCTCCTCGCCAAGCCAATCAGGGCGATCGAAGGCGTAGTCCGCGTTGGGAAGCTCCACCTCAGCCACAATCAACCCAGCATTGTCGCCCATAAACTCGTCCACTTCCCAGGTCAGGTCGCCCAGAGCGATGGCAGTGCGCGTTTTTTCGATTAGGGGGCGATCGCACCACTCCAGCAACGTCTCAGCCTCTTCCAGTGGAATCGGATACTCAAACTCCTGGCGAGAAACCCCTGCGGTTGCCCCTTTGAAAGTAAGATAGGCGCGATCGCCCGCCACCCGCACCCGCACCGTGCGATGGGATTCTGCCAGCAAATAGCCCTGCCGATACACCACGGGTTGTCCCAGAACTCGCCAATCATCGTTGATGACCAAAAATTTGCGCTCAATTTCGACAGCCATTTACTCCTCTTCTCTCTGTACCTTCTGCGCCTCTGTGGTTCCAACCTCAATACACGTACAAATTCACAATCAACGTCAATAAAAACGTCAACTGTCCTGCCAACAAGAAAAGGTAGAGAATCGCCCGTCCCCGGAACACAGAGAACATGAGGGCGATGTTCTTCACATCCACCATTGGCCCAAAGACGAGGAAAGCGAGGAGCGAACCCGTCGTGAAGGTGGACGCGAAGGCCAGTGCAAAGAAGGAATCGACGGTGGAGCAAATGGACACAATCCAGGCCAACGCCATCATCGCCAGAATTGAGCTGATTTGGCCTTGCCCCAAATTCAGCACCACTTCTCGCGGGATGAGAACTTGCACGAGGGCGGCGATCGCCGTTCCCAGAATCAACACCCCGCCCAGTTCGCGCATCTCTTGCACCACGTTATCGAGCATCAGCTGAAAGCGTTCGCTGAAGGACTTCGACAACACTGGATTGGGCATCAGCATGGCTGCAGCGGAAGGATTATCGAGCTGCACACGGCTTTCCTTGTCGCCGAGCAAGAACGTGCCCCCTTGCAGCAGGGGTGAGGTTTCAACCGCATCGGCCTGCTTTTTCAGTCGGCGGGATTCTCGGCGCGAGAGACGTGCCGCTGGCCGGGATGCGGGCACCGCGCGGGCTACATCTGGCTGCAACAATGGACGCAAATCGGCTTGGGTACTGAAGACCCAACCGATGAGGGTGGCAATAAACAGGGTAAACGCGATGCGGAGAAACACGATTTCGGGCTGGTCGCGAAAGGCCGTCCAGGTGGCCCAAAACACGATGGGGTTGACGGTTGGCGCGGCCAGTAAGAATCCAATCGCCATCGAAGCGGGCGCTCCCTGGGTAATCAGGCGGCGTGCAACGGGCACATTGCCACATTCACACACCGGAAACAGACAGCCAATCAAGCTTCCGGCCAAGGCACCCAGGAAAGGATTCTTGGGAACCGCCGCAATCAGTTTGCGCTCATCCACAAACAACAGCAGCGCACTGGAAAACAACACCCCCAGTAACAAAAAGGGCATTGCTTCTACCAGTAAGCTGAAAAATAAGGTAAGAGCGTTATTCCATCGATCCATGCGATCGCTCGTGTCAAAGGTCTGCGTGCAAGTTTGGCGGATGCTGCCATAGCAAACCGAGCATCCAGCCTATCGAAATTGTGAATGATGCGTTTGTATCGGTTTTTGTAAACGAATCAGCAAGTCTGCTGAAACCATTAGACCATCCTAGCGGACACCGATCCCAACCCATCATTTTTACACCAATTCTTGCCCTTTCCTGCTTTCACTCTGCCCTTAGGAGCATTCCGGAAGAAAACGTACCCTTTCAGCCTGTGTCCTTCGGCTGCGCTCAGGGCACGCAACAACTCGCTGGCCGAGCGCAGTCGAAGCCAGCGGTTACAATCCTTTTGAAAAATCGCCTTAAAGGATTGGCAAGATTTCAAGCGATCGCAAAAATATCAGGCTACGCTTCAGGAAATAGCGTGTTGGATCAGCGGTCGATGGCAAACTCCCTCTGGCGATTTCTCAATACTCCCATCCACAAACTGGTTTCCCTGGATACCGTAGACGGGGCAGTAGACACGGTTAAAGCGATCGATACGCTGGCAGAAGCTCTAGAAGATGAGCAAGTTCAGGAGATTGCCCCCTGGGTTGAGAAGGGTGCAGCGTTGCTGGATGTGCTAAATACCCCGGAAGCTGAGCTAGCCGAATCGCTCTTACCCTTCACCAAAATTGCGACCGGGTTGCTGAAGTTTTATCTGAAGAAGTCGCAAGCGCAACTGACCTTTGCAGATTGCGTTGTGCTAGTCAGCCTCAAAGCCTATGGCGAGAGCTTGAAAGGCTTTCTCCCCGCCACAGTTCCCAGAGCCAACGATACACAAAAGAAAAAAGAGGATGGACAAACTCAGATAGACGCACCAAGTAGCCTGCAAGAGTTTACTCTCTCAGATTCCGACGCCAAGACCGCACTCCTTTGCTTTCGTAAGTCCGAGCTGGCAGAACATCTTAAGATTCTGATGGCGGAGCGATTGAAAGCGGCGGGCTTTGCGGAAGCGGATGCCCAACGATTAACGGAGCGTGCCGCTTGGAATACCCATCGCTACATCACCGAAGCCTGGGGGGAATTGCCGGAAGCTTCCCAGCGGTTTGGCTCAACCACTCTGGCCGATTGGCGCGAAGAACAGGAGAAATATGCGGCTCTGGATAATTATTTGCGCGATCGCATCGAACCTTTGCCCAGTGGACAGGTCTTTGACGAAACAAATCCTCGTATTGTTTACCAGGATCTGTACATCCTTTTGGATGTGCAACCTCTTGACCAAAATGGAATCATTCTGAAAGATCAAAGACCCATCAATATTCATACCTGGGCATCCAACATTTTGCTGAACTCTTCTGAACAGAACTTGCCTCGAAGGGTAATGTTCTTACAAGGGGAAGCTGGACGCGGCAAAAGTTTGTTTTCTAGGATGTTTGCTGATTGGGTGCGGCGGGAGCTGTGTCCTGTGTTTGTACCGATTGTGGTGCGGCTTCGATCGCTCCGGGTGTTGGCGAACAACTTTACTGAAACCCTAGAAGATTGCCCCGATTTAGAAACGGTGGGGTTCGTGCGGCGCGATCGCGGCTGGCTAACGGATGAAAATGTACGATTTTTAATCGTCCTGGATGGCTTTGATGAATTACTGCTAGAAGATCGCCCTACAGGAGGTTTAAAGGAATTTTTGCAACAGATTGCTGATTTTCAGGCCAGAAGCCATCACCAATGCCTGGTCACAGGCAGACCCCTGGCATTGCAAGGGATCGATCGACTGATTACGCAAACGAAAAACCTGGAACGGGTGCAGCTGCAACTGATGCGTGATGAGTTACGGCAGCAGTGGTTGGCGAAGTGGCAGCGGATTTTTGGCGAAGCGGAAGTTAACCGATTTCAGTCCTTTATCGAAGCCTGTCCGAAAGAAATTGCCGATCATCTGGCACGAGAGCCGCTCCTGCTTTATTTGTTGGCAAGGCTGCATCGAGAAGGACATTTGCACCAGGAACTGTTCAGCGCTGGAAATAGCCCAAACCAAACTATCCAAGCCAAAATTCGAGTGTATCGAGAAGCGGTGAATTGGGTGCTGAAAAAGCAACGCCAGGATGAGAATCTCCGTCTCGCGGGGCTGAATGATCTGGAGGATTTACGGGAAGTCTTGCAAGAGGCAGCCTTGTGTGTAGTGCAATCCGGTAATGAAACAGCCCAATTAACATTTCTGAAACGCCGATTTCAAGATAGTGCTAACCCCATTGCCCAGTTGCTACAACAGGCTAAGCAATCCACTGGACAAACCGAAGACAAAGCGCTTAACAATCTGCTGACCACGTTTTATCTTCGCCCCAGTGAAGGAGATCGGCAAGGAGCCGTTGAATTTGCCCACAAAAGCTTCGGGGAATATCTATTTGCTGAGCGCATTCTGGAGGCATTTAGCGTCTGGACGGAAATGGATCGGAAAGGCAGACAGTTCCAGTGCAGCGATCGGGAGTTTTGTTGGCAAGTCTATGATCTGCTGGGATTTGGTGGTCTAAGTATCGAGATTGTGGAGGCTGTCTTTGCACTGCTGCAGGATAGCGAGATTGACCGCAGCAAACTCTTTCAGCGGTTCCATAATTTTTACTGGCGCTGGTGTGAAGCAGAGTTTGTGAACCAATCCCAGGACAAAAATTTCCCTCAACAGAAAATGCTGCAACTGCAACTCCTCGATATCGATATCGGGCTACAGCAGGTGGATGTTTACACCGGGCTGAATGTCTTGATTTTTCTATTCAAGCTCCATACCTTTGTTCAACATCCCGACTATCCTCGTTTACCTGAAAACGCTCCATCTGTAATCATTAATTTTCATCCTTGCGGCAACCTCAATTCAGCACTATTTGACCGGGATCGTTTGCTCAAGATTATCCACTATGCTGAATCTCTGGGATCTGGAACCTTTACCAAAATTGTAGGCCCACACCTCGCCAGCGCCAATCTTGCCAGAGTTAATCTCGCTGGTACTAACCTTGCCGAGGCGAACTTTGCCAGAGCTAACCTTACCAGAGCTAGTCTCACTAGAGCTAATCTCGCCAGTACCAACCTCGCCAGCGCCTATCTCAACAGAGCCAGCCTAGATATTGCCTGCCTAGATAGCACCAACCTCTACAAAGCCGACCTCTACAAAGCCAACCTCAACAGAGCCAATCTCTACAGAGCTAATCTCGATAGCGCTAACCTCGATAGAGCTAAGCTTTGTAGCACGAATCTCACCAGCGTCCACCTCGACAGTGCCAACCTCGCCAGTGCCGACCTTGATAAAGCTAACCTCACCAGCGCCAACCTCACCAACGCCAACCTCACCAACGCCAACCTTGATAGAGCTGACCTTTCCAACGCCTATCTCGCTAGTACCAACCTCACCAGCGCCAACCTCACCAGTACCAACCTCACCAGTGCCTACCTCTACAGAGCTAACCTCACCAGCGCTAACCTTGATAGAGCTAACCTCACCAGCGCTAACCTCGATAGAGCCAATCTTATCAACGTCAACCTCGCCAGCGCTAATCTCGATAACGCCTACCTTTACAGGGCTGACCTCACCAGCGCTAACCTCGACAGTGCCAATCTTGACAGTACCAACCTTGACAGCGCCAACCTTGAGAACACCAACCTTACCAGTGCCAGTCTCGCTATTGCCAACCTCTACAGTACCAACCTCTACAATGCCAATCTTTACAGCGCCAATCTCGCTAGCTCCTATTTTGAAAGCGCCAATCTCGCTAGCGCCAGCCTTGAAAATGCCAATCTTGATAGCGCTAACCTTGATAGTGCTAATCTTGAAAGCACCAACCTTGATGGTGCTAACCTCACCAGCACTAACTTCACTAGCACTAACCTTAGTGCTATTAGTTGGAATAGTAGTACGGCTTGGAAGAATGTAGAAGGGTTGGCAACAGCGAGAAATGTACCTACGGAACTGAAACAGCAGCTTGGGCTTGAGGAATAGTTTGGGATTGGTCGAGACATCATTCCTTCTACCCCACGGATCAGGATTGGAGTTGCCGGATTTGTTCCTCGGAGAGGTTTAGGATTTGGCCAACCTGGGCGATCGCCATTCCTGTCGCTAGCAGATTCTGAGCCGCCTGTAGCAATTGCGCTTCGGCTTGTTCCCGTGCCCGCCGTTCCTGCGCGGCTTGCTGTTCCGCTTGCTCGGTGTCGGTGAGGAACCAGTTACCCGCGCGATCGCACCAGCGCAACCAACGCGCCTGAATTCCCTCAAACTCGCCCTCCCAAATCCCTAACCCAATTCCCAGGTCAGCAATCCAAGCAATAGGGTTGCCATCGTTGAGGCGTTGTTCCTGATACGACCCACCCGCCAACTTGAAGTAGCGAAGCTGCCCCGTGTAGCGGCTGTAGACGAAGTAGTGCGGCACCCGCAGATACTGTTCATATGCCTCCAATTTGCCAGGAGGCGTCTCACGATTGGCACGATTGGTCGGTGGAGCGGGAATCAAGCCATTACCGTTGCCAGTAGTGGGTGAAGCCTCCGTTACTTCAGGACTTTGTGCTTGCCCGAAGCGCCCTAAATCCTCCGCCTGGGTGCCCGGAGAAAGGAGTTCGACAATCACAAAGGGATTCTCACCTTCTTGCCAGACTACATAACTGTTGCGCAGATCGCGTCCTTCATAAAGAGGCGGAACGTTCACTGCTAGGAACCAATCTGGGCGTTTATGCCAAATGGGGTGATGGACATCGTAGTAGATATTGAGGTCGGATGCGGTGAAATAGCGATCGCGCTCATAGCCCTGCAAGCGCAAGGTGCGGCTAAGGAGCTGAGGCTGGAGGTCGTGGAATACATCGGGCAACCCGGGTTCCTCCCCAGCGAGTTTCCGGAGGAACCCG
>JBCBSJ010000090.1:0-17048 GCA_039819245.1 Cyanobacteria bacterium J06638_20 | reverse complement strand
GTTTTGGGTTCTAGTTTTGGCAAGGTGCAAGATGTGAGTAGAGGGAAAATAAGGGAATCAGCAATCCAACGTGGTCTCTCGCTCCCAAGGGGTAATGTGGCGGTTGAAGTCTTGCCATTCCTGGTGTTTGAGCTTCAGGTAGGAAGCGACAAAAGGTTCCCCCAGAGCGGTTTGCAGCATGGTGTTTGCTTCCAGGTTGCGGAGGGCATCGAGGAGGCTGCCCGGCAGGGTTTTCGATGCGCCGGGGGGAAGTGGATCCGTGTAGCTATTGTTATCAGAGCGATCGCCGGGGTCACGCTTGTTTTGGATGCCATCGAGTCCAGCGGCGATGAGAGATGCAGCGAGTAGATAGGGGTTGGTGGAACCATCCGCGAGGCGGAGCTCAAACCGTCCAGCGTCAGGAATGCGGATGGTGTGGGTGCGGTTGTTGCCGCTGTAGCTGATGGTGTTGGGCGACCAGGTTGCGCCGGAGGCAGTGGCGGGGGCGTTGATCCGGCGGTAGGAGTTGACCGTTGGGTTGGTGAATGCGCAAAGGGCTTCGGCATGGTGCAAAACGCCGCCGATGAAATGATAGGCAAGGGTCGAGAGCCCAAGTTCTCCCGCGTCATCGTGGAAAAGGTTGGTGGATCCGGCGGTATCCCATACGGAGAGGTGCATGTGACATCCATTGCCGGTGAGGTGAGGGAAGGGTTTGGGCATGAAGGTGGCACGAATGCCATGTTGTTCGGCGATGCTTTTGACCATGTATTTGAAGAAGGCATGGCGATCGGCGGTGATGAGGGCTTCGTCGTAGGTCCAGTTCATTTCAAACTGGCCATTGGCGTCTTCATGGTCGTTTTGGTATGGCCCCCATCCCAGGGTTTGCATCCCATCGCAAATGTCGCGGATGACATCGAAGCGGCGCATTAGGCTGAGCTGGTCGTAGCAGGGCTTTGCCTGGCGATCGCCCCCATCCGACAAGGCATCGCCCTCCGGTGAGAGCAGGAAGTATTCACATTCCACTCCGGTTTTGACCAAAAAGCCCATCTCCTTGGCTTGGGCCAGCACTCGCTTCAACACTAAGCGAGGCGTTTGCTCAATCAATTGACCATCGACGCCGCAAAGATCAGAGGGCATCCAGGCGACTTCTGGACGCCAGGGCAGTTGATAGAGGCGATCGCGCTCCGGCATGGCCAGAATATCGGGATCCGCCGGGGTCATATCCAACCAAGCCGCAAACCCGGCAAACCCGGCCTGACTGTCGGCCATCTCATCGATGCAAGCGGCGGGGACGAGCTTAGCCCGCTGCACACCAAACAGGTCGGTGAAAGAGAGCAGGAAGTAGTTGATTTGGCGATCGCGGGCGATCTCGGAGAGCGATTGGGGCATGGTGGGTAGCCGTGAATGAATTAGTTGGGCGTGAGGAGGGTTTGGATGGCTTGGCGGATAAAGGCGGCGTCGGGAGGGTGCTGGTAGGGGTTCCCGGCGCGATGTCCCCAGATAGAGGGAATGGGTTGGTAGGTTGCATTGGGAATGCGTTGAGCTTCGGCTTCGCAATCGGCGGGGGTGAAGTAGAGGTCGGTGGTGGTGGGCATAACGAGGGTCTCGGCCTGGATGGTAGCCAGAGCCGCTTTGTAGTTGCCCTGGTGAATGGGATTGTCGCTGAGGTCACAGCGCAGCCAAGTCTCGATCATGCTTAGCAAGTTATGGGGGTCGCGCTTGCGATAGTTGGCCTCCCAGCCCCGTTGCAGATAGTCTTCAAGAGAGGCATAGCCCAGGTCGGTGTAAATGCCTTGCTTGTAGTAGGGCTGAGATGCGGCCCAACTGGCGTAGATATAGGCAAAGGCACGAAAGCCCCGGTCGGGGATGGACTCGAAGCGACGACCATTCCAGGCTGGATCGGCAGTCAGGGCGGCCCGCAAGCTTTCCAGAAAGATGCGGTTGTGGTCGGTGGTGCGTGCGGTACCGCAGAGGGCGGCGATTCGGGCGACGCGATCGGGGAAAAGGGCGCCCCAGTGGTAGGCCTGCTGTGCGCCCATCGACCAGCCGTATATCAACGCCAAGGACTCGACACCGAAGACTTGCCGCAGTAGTGCTTCCTGCGCCCGCACATTATCCCAGTGGGTGAACCAAACGCTATCTTCCCGCAAACCACAGGCGGGGTCTGTGCTGGGTGAACTGGACAAGCCGTTGCCAAACATATTGGGAATGACAATGAACCACTGGCTGGGGTCGAGGATGCTGTCGGGACGGATCAGCCAGTCGATGTCGGGATGCTGGGCACCGTAGGAGGTGGGATAGAGGATCACATTCTGGCGATCGCCCGCGAGTTCGCCGTAGGTGGCATAAACCAGCGTGGCTTCCGGCAATATCGCTCCGCACTGCAACTCAAAATTCTGGATTGTCCATTGCCCAACGGTGGCACTCATGTTGATGCCCCAAACGATGTCCCAAACTTGGCAACCAGTTGACGATTTACATAGATATAGCCCGAGTCAAGATGAGCCAAGTAGGGGCGTAATTCCTGATGCGCCGCTGGAAGGGCATGGAAGGGGACGGAGGGATAGAGGTGATGCTCTGCATGGAACGGCATATTCCACATCAAAAAGCGTAGGGGAGCTAGGGTCAGCGTTGTGCGGGTGTTGGTGAGGGGATTGCTGTCTTGACTACAGCCGCCATGCTCAGCCAGCAAGATGAAGCGCAGCACGGGTTGCCCCACAGCTAAAGGCACGACCCAGCCCCAGAGGAACCAGGGGAACCCAGCCAGCAGCGAAAGAGCGATCGCCCCGCCATAGACAGCCAACTGCCAGCGGGTGGAATGAACCACCTCAGCTCGTGCTGTGTCTGAAAGGAAGGGGCAATCCTTTAGCTGTCCAGTAGCGGCACGGAAATGCCCCCGCAGCTTACCCATCCACCAGGGAAGTCCACTCAACTCACGCAGGTAGGCTCCCCAAGTTTGGGGCTTCGGATCATCCAGCTCTGGATCTTTTCCAGGGATCTGCGTATAGCGATGATGCCACTTGTGGTAACGCCGATAAAACGTGCTGTTGTAAAAGGAGAGCAACCCTGCAAACCAAGCAACAGTCACATTCAGGCGATCGCTCGCAAAGGCTGTACGATGCACGCATTCATGCAACGGTGCAAACATCGTGGCGAGCGTTGTTCCGTAAACCAGGAGCGCGGGGAGGGCGATCGCCCAATGGTTTTCCATCTGCGTCAGCCACAGGGCTCCACTGATGCCCATTACCCCCAGATGCCCAGCGAGGTGGAGCAGCCCTGCTCGGTTCGATCGCTGGTTCAAGACTTTGAGGGTATCCGGCGAGAGTAACCGTTGTGCATTCAAGACAGAGTCTTCCAAAGAAGGAAAAGAAGACATATGCAAGTTGCGACCTCACATCCAGCCATCTAAGTCAAAGCTTTTCAACTATAGAAGTCCCCTCCCATCGAAAAGTGTAGTAACGGCTACGGAATGGTCGATGCCTTACTTCTATGAGAGTGGAAGTAGATAGAGGGCATCTGTCTAAAGATACGTCCCAGGACAGTGTTATATAGAATACTCAGTAGGCAAGAGAATTTTTGGCACATGATCTTGATCTATGCCTTTCATGACTTGCGTTGGACGAGTCTATTCGATGAAAGAATTTGGCTAGAAAAAATGTTACATAGATGTAGTTAAGAAAACATCCAAAGGTCAAGATCGATCTTCCATTCATTCCGATATATAAAAGCTCTGATTAAAAAATAGATTGAACGATTTACGAAAGTAGTAGTAGTAGGCAAAAGTTTTGCTTGATATTTTCTGTGGATATAGAAATAATTGAGTTGTGACTAAGTCATTAACTCGACATGGATATTGTGTACGTTCAACCGAATGTGGCGATCGCGACTGTCGGTATATATGACGATTCAACGGCTTGCTGAGAACGATTGGCGCTGCTGAATTGGTTGGCACTAGTGCTCGAAACCTATCTGTAGGCTATTGACCCATGCTCTGCGCTACATGTAGAGCATGGATGAGTCATGGGCCGATGCCTGTCTGCGTAAGCGTGGCGTTTGAGATACGCGTTCATGTATAAGAAAATTGTGAGTGTTCCGTGAAGATTCTGTGAAATACAGTGAAGAATGTGTGAGATACACATGAAAATTGTGAGAATTCTAGGCGTTTTCCCGTAAAACACCTTGCGACGGAAAGTTGTGAGTGATAGCTTCGAAGCAGAATTTTGCTACAAATTAGTGGCAGTGTGTGTGTTTCTTGATTAGGCTAAACGGCATATTTTGAGCAGGTATTTTTAACTCATTTATTGAGCGTTGTGTTTCGTGAAAATTAGCGATTATGAGGCGGTCAATCCTCGTTTTAAGATGCATCAAATACCTGTAAAGACTATTCTTCTGATGAGTAAAATTGTTGCTTCCATGTAGGATCTACCAGGGTAACGAGCAGTGAACGTTTGAGTGGCTGATTTCTTCTTAGAGAGCCGATGAGCTGATGGGTGGTGCTGTTTTGCGCCTCCTCGTTTTGTTTTGTCTGGCTCTTGAACAGTCATGGGTTCGCATGATGATTTCCGACTGCTTCCCCCAACGCGAGGAATTCAAAAAACAATGACAAATCTTACGGACAAAATAGCTGGATCAGAATCCCCCCAATCGTTTGTGATTGATGCCCCCACTCCAGTTATTGCTCCTTCCCCACCCCGCTGGCGACGCTTTGCTATCGGTGGTTCCTGCTTGGCATTGGCGCTGGGTGCAGCGTTGGCTGGATTCTCGTCTATTTACTATCGTCTGACCCACCTCACTGTGAGGTCTGCAATCGTCAACGGGCGTGTGGTTCGTGTGCAAGCACCCGTTGATGGGGTGTTGCAAGACTTCTATGGACGCTCGGGTGTGCCCGTGCAGGCTGGGCAGGTGCTGGCAACCCTGGAGCCACTGCTGCAGGCCAACGATGATTCGCAGCAACTGGCGGAACTACAGAAGGCCGTGGATGTCACGACACTCGACTTGGAGCTGGCGGAACAGATGCTGGCGTTGTTAACTGAGCAAGAGGGTGAGTTGCAACGTCAGAATGCGCGACTACAAGTCACAACGGTGGCGATCGCTGGGGACGACCTCCGGCGTTATCAAGCGTTGTTGGATGAGGCGATGACCCGTGAGGCCTCGGCGCAGGCAGAGTATGAGCGCTACCAGATGCTCTTTCAAGAAGGCGCGGTTTCGGCGCAGCAGCGCGATCAATTCAGTGCGGAATGGCAATCGGCGCAGGCGTTGGTGGAAGCGGCTAGGGCAGAGCTGAGCACGGCTCGCACGACGCTGAGTGCAACACAGAATCGCGTCCCTGTCCAGTCGACGGTGGATGATGTGCAGGAGCGCCAACAAACCTTGCAGCAGCGGATCCAATCCCAGGTGACGCGAGTTGAGCAGTTGAGGGTCGAGTTAGCGGCGAATGAAGCAGAGCGCGATCGCTTTCAGTCCTTGTACGGTGATGAGGCGGTGGTTCAGGTCATCGCACCGTTTACCGGAGTTATCTATACCACGGGTCATGAAGCTGGCGAGCAGGTGAGTCGTCCGGCCACCCTATTAACCGTGCTCGACTGCCGTGACTTATGGGTCGAAACGCTGGTTGGTTTGGACCAGGCCAACCGTATTGATGCCGATATGCCTGTGCGGGTCACCCTAGCCGGAGGGTCGCGAACCCTGACCGGGGAAGTAGCGGTGGTCGAAGCTATGAGCATGGGAGCGCTAACAGAGGCGCGAACCGATGCGCTACTGCCCTCGGTGCCTCCCAATCTAGTCGGGGAACCCATTGCCCGTGTGCGAGTCAACATTCCCCCTATGGAGCACCAATCGCAAGCCCACCAGTTGTGTGGCTTGGGGCAGAGTGCTGAACTCACCTTCGGGATGCAGGGCTGGTAGTCGTCTGAAGCGATCTGAAGTCGTTGTCTGAAGCCGTGACTTGTCAGACCCTTCCATAAAAGAATAAGACGATTCAAGCCTTGTCAACCGTTCGCTCAGTCCTCTGCATCAATAGACATCAACCAGCATCAGCAAACGTGATGCATTTAACAAAGTCGTGCGTTTACACCGACTTTGGTTGCGCTGAAAAGGCGCTGTCCGTTTCGAGAACCCAGGCCATGATCACTCAAGCGTTCAAAAATCGGCACTTAGGACTTAAAGGACTCATACCATGCCACAGAGTCAAGCCCCATCTCGTCCCTCTCCTCTCAATACAACCCTGAATTACCTGTTCTACACGCTGCTCTCGGTGTGCGGGTTGGTGGGGTTGTTTGTCCTCCAAAATCCAGGTCACCTGTCCTTTTTGGAATCGTTTAGCTTGTTAGGGCTGGGCGCTTTAGGTATCTGGCGATGGAGCTGGTTCTTTTATCGGTTTTTGCGATCGCGCTTCTATGTGTGGTTTATCTTTCCCCGCTGGCGGAAGCGAGCGAATGCCGTCCCGGTAGAAGCCTTGCCCCACATGTGTTTTCTGGTGCCGACGTACAAGGAAAAGCTCTGGATTACGCGCCGCGTCTTTCAGGCGATCGCCTATGAAGCGACAACCTTGGCACAGCCGATTACCGTGCTGGCAAACAGTAGCAGTGATGAGGAAAACAATGCCATTCGCGCCATCCTAGAAGAGGCGGATCCAGGGCTGCAAACCATGCGCTTGATCCTGATGACCCAGAAGGATGGTAAACGCAAAGCGATGGCCGATGCCCTGCGGGAGTTAGCGCGGTTGGGGTTGCCTAAGGACAGTGTAATTGCGCTGATGGATGGAGACTCGGAGCTGCTTCCCGGTACCTTGCGCAAATGCCTGCCCTTCTTTTGGTTATTCCCCAAGATGGGGGCATTGACGACGGATGAGATTCCCATTGTGCAAGGCTCCTACCTGTTCTCGGAATGGTTCCATCTGCGATTTGCCCAGCGCCATATTCAGATGTGTTCGGATGCTGTGTCCCACAAAGTCATGTGTCTGACGGGGCGCTTCTCGTTGTTTCGTGCCGAAGCGGCATTGGATCCTAGCTTTGCCCATCAGCTGGAACATGATTCGCTGCATGATTGGTTGTGGGGACGGTTCAAGTTCCTTTCAGGGGATGATAAAAGTACCTGGTTTTGGCTCCTGAGTCGGGGCTACGACATGCTCTATGTGCCCGATTCCATCGTGTATTCCATTGAAACGATTTCGGGCTCAGTGGCCAAGCGCGCCTACAACAATATGCGTCGCTGGTTTGGCAATATGCTGCGCAACAGTAGTCGGGCGATCGCCCTTGGCCCCAGAGTCGCGGGCTGGTTTACCTGGTACAGCTTGATCGATCAGCGCATCAGCTTTTGGACCTGTTTGGTGACCCCTGGCTTCTTGATCCTGTCGCTATTACAAGGGCGGTGGCTAGCCGCTAGTCTCGTTATTTGCTGGATTACCTTCAGCCGTTCACTGATGCTGGGCTTAGTGTTTTGGGGACGGCAGTCGATTCTGAAGCCGATTCACTTTCCTATGCTGATTCTATCCCAGTGGTCGTCTTCGCTCGTGAAGATTTGGACGCAGATGAACCTGGCGCAGCAGTCCTGGACCAACCGAGGGAACCAGAGCATTGATGCGGCTGGAACCGGATTTCGTCGGTTTGTGAAGCGTAGTATGTCTGATCTACTGTTATGGGCTCAAGGCTTCTGCTTTGTGATCTTTTTGTTGTGGTTGGCGGGGTTTCTCCGTCCGGCGTGGGACATTGCAGGGTTACGCCTGAGTCATCAAGCGGCTACCAACCAAGTCGTTGTAGAACATATTGATGTGATAGAGCATGGCATCTGGCCCAATGATGATCGGGATGATGCGGCACCCCTCATGGCTCTGATTCACCGTTATCCATCTGACGCGTATTTGGATGTACAACTGCCGATCGGTCAACTCGATCTCTTCCACTCTCTGGAGATTGACCGGAGCCACATTACGTTGAGTGGTCAGGGGATCGGACGCACGGTTCTGAATGTGCACTTTGAGGCCGATACCAGCGCGGCGCTGGCAGTGAGTTTGCCGGAGGTTGCAGAAAACGCGGCTGTAGTGGTCGTGGCTCCCCAGCAATCGAATCTTGCTAGTCTGCCAGGGGCAGGGTCGAATGCCATAGCATCCGACCTGTCATCCGAGCTGTTGCCGGACTCGGCGGCAGCTAAATTGCAGGATGTTCACTTGCAGGACTTTACGATTCGCTATGGTGAGGCTATCACTGATAGAGGGACGGGGGCGATCGCCACGGCCATCATCATGCAGCGGGTCGAGGATGGTTCCCTGAGCCGTATTCGGATTGAGCCGGAGCACGATCATCCCCTTATCCTGGATCAAACACAGGATATTCGCGTTGAGCATACGACGTTGCCAAAGCTTACCCAGGTGTCATCACAGCGCGCGCATTAAGTCGAAGGCCATCACTACTAAGCCGAGGAGAAATAGGATGCGACAGTCGGTTGTGCGGTGTCGTTGGAATCTGGGGTTGGGATTACTACTGCTTGGGACTCTGGGATGTGGCTTTGAACCGCTCTCTGCCGAACCAGAGAGAGCTGTTGAATCAGAGAGGGTGGTTGAACCAGAAGTCATTATTGAGTCAGGAACGACTGCTGTGTCCGGGGAGGCGATCGCAGGTATGCCAGCAACTCAGTCTGGAGCCCTGCTCTGGGCCGATGATTGGGCTGCTTCGGATTGGCAAGACACTTGGCAGATCCGCTCAGCCGGATCCTGGGGGTTTGAGAATCTGGAAGTCGTTGTGGAATCAGAGGCTGCATCAGCGGAGCCAACCTCTTTTTTACGTGTGCACTATCCCGCTGGCTCGGCTACTCCTTCTGTAGCTCGGACTCACAATGTACCGCGAGGCGGTGCGCAATACTACGCCGACCTCAACTTGCCATCCTACGAGCGCCTACGACTGAGGTATCGGGTTCGCTTTTCCGATAACTTTGACTTTGTGCGGGGGGGAAAGCTGCCGGGGTTATTTGGTGGTAGTGGAGCCAGTGGTGGCACTATTCCCGATGGCACGGATGGGTTTTCGGCTCGGCTGATGTGGCGCGAGGACGGGAATGGGGAAGTGTATGCCTACTTGCCCACTAGCGAAAACTTTGGTACATCAATTGGTCGCGGAAGTTGGCAGTTTCCCCCCGGAGAATGGATAACGGTTGAGCAAGAAGTCATTTTGAATCAGCCGGGAGCAGCCGATGGCCGCATCCGCCTTTGGGTTGATAATGCTTTGGTTGTGGATGCGTCTGGTCTCGTTTTTCGCACCGTCGATACCCTGCAGATTGACGGCATCTTCTTCTCCACCTTTTTTGGTGGAAATGACTTGTCCTGGGCAACCCCACAGGATGTGTATGTCGACTTTGCTGATTTTACGATCCGCATGTCCGAAGCGGTGGCGCTACACAACTAGCTCTTTCTCGGCCTGTCGTGCCTTAATACTGTCGAGCTTTGCAGTGGGAATGGACGCGATTAGCTGGCGGGTGTACTCCTCTTGGGGATGGTTGTACACTGCATCGGCAGGGCCCATTTCTTCGATGTGGCCACTATTCATCACCATAATGCGATCGCTCACAAACTTGACCACACTCAGGTCATGGGAGATGAAGATGTAGGTCAACCCAAAGTCCTTCTGCAAGTCTTTGAGGAGGTTCAACACCTGTGCCTGCACGGAAACATCCAGCGCCGAAACCGACTCATCGCAGATGATGAAACTGGGTTCGCAGGCGAGGGCACGGGCAATGCAGATGCGCTGTCGTTGTCCACCAGAAAACTCATGGGGCATCCGATTGAGGGCGCTGACATCCAGCCCTACTCGGTTGAGCAAGTCGATCGCGCGATCGCGGCGGGCGCCTTCCGACTCATACAGCTTGTGAATCACCATCGGTTCCATCAGCGCTGCCCCAATGGTTTGCCGTCCGTTGAGTGACCCATAGGGGTTTTGGAACACAATCTGCATACGGCGGCGCAGCTTGCGCATGGCCTGGTCATCGAGATCCATGACTGACTGCCCATCGAAGAGGATTTCGCCAGAGGTCGGCTCAATCAAGCGCAACAAGCAACGGCTGAGGGTGGATTTGCCACAGCCCGATTCCCCCACCAGCCCCAGAGTTTCCCCTGGATAGACCTCAAAGGACACATCATCGACGGCATTTAGCACCGAAGCTTTGGCAAAAAAGCCCCGCCGCACCGGGAACGACTTGGTTAGATTCCGCACAGTGAGAATGGGGGCTTGCTGCTGTAGCGAATCGTAATGGGCCTGGGTTTCGGCGGGACTGACTTGCTCTAGCAGGGCATGTTCTTCTTCAGAACTATGAATCTTCGATTGAATTTCTAGCTCACCGTTGGCGTTAGTGGTGACGGTCATAAAGTCAGACACCGTGGGCAACCGCTTGAGTCGTTGGTCGGGGCGTGGGCGGCAGTTGAGTAGCCCTTGCGTATAGGGGTGCTGGGGATTAGAAAACAGCTCATAGGCTGGAGCCGTCTCGACGGCATCGCCACGGTACATCACCACGACGCGATCGGCGATCTCGGCGACGACGCCCATGTCGTGGGTGATGAAGATAACGGACATGTTGCGGCGTTGCTGGAGGTCGCGCAACAATTCCAAAATTGTTGCCTGGATCGTCACATCCAGTGCTGTTGTTGGTTCATCGGCAATCAGCACGGCGGGGTTACCTGCTAGAGCCATAGCAATCATGACCCGCTGCTGTTGCCCCCCCGAAAGTTGGTGGGGAAAGCGATTGATGATGCGCTCAGGATCTGGCAGTTGAACTTCGCGGAAGAGGGCGATCGCCCGTTCCTTCGCCTCCTCGCGGCTGACTTGCTGATGTAAACGAATGGCTTCTGTAACTTGGTTGCCGCAGGTATAGACCGGGTTCAGTGAACTCAAGGGCTCTTGGAAGATCATAGAAATGATGCCACCCCGGTAGCTCCGTCGTTCCTCATTGTTGAGGGTGAGCAAGTTGACCGGGTCTGCATCCGGTTGGGTAGGATGACGAAACCAGATTTCCCCCGTCTGAATGGCTTTGTTCGGCAGGAGGCCAATCACGCCTAGGGAGGTCACCGATTTTCCAGAACCCGATTCGCCAACGATCGCCAACGTTTCGCCCGGTTTCAACACAAAAGAAACTTGCTTTACAGCCTTCACAGTTTCGGCTTTGCTCCGAAACTCAACAGAAAACTGACGCACATCTAAAACAGGCAATGGAGCAGATGAAGTCACAATTCTTAAGACCCTTAAAGTTATAGCGATGATTGACAGGAGCCATCGTTGAAAACCCTTAACTAAAGATAAAGGTAGAACAACTGAATTTGTAAGTTAGGCCACCACGATTGGAATAGCCTTCTGGTTTAGGTTCCTATCAGGAGATAGTGCGATTAAGTAAAATAATCGTTTGCCTTGAATGGGCTCAAAGTAAATCAGAATAATTTGGTAATGTACCAGCGATCGCCCATTCAAACCGTTCCCTAGAAGCAAAATTTAATCCTTTTGAGGTGATTAAAAATCCTCCGTTTAGGGGGATATTCCATCGTTTCTTAAGATATTCTGTGAAAAATAGGGTAGATGGTAGCAATCTCCGCTAAGCTCCTTTAACCTGTTCACTCTATTTTTGTAGCCATGTACTCCACCTCATTTGTGGAAATTCAGTATGGTAATTTGCGGCTAACATTATGAGCTTTGTTACTGAATTTTTGTGAAGGAGATGCATGTCTCCCTACCCCTTTGTGACAGGTTTTATCTCCGCCCTCTGTTGTGATACACGCACATTTTGAAAAGGAGTTTTGAATGCGGATCTGGCGCAAGTTTTTTAGATTCGTGAGTTTGGCGATTGTCACCTGCGGGTTGGCGATCGCCTTAGTCAACTGTGCAAATCCTAACGATACTGCCACCCCAGAGGTTGACCCGGCAGCACCGGAAGGAGCTACAGAAACCACATCAGCACTGGTCTATGGGTCGGGTGGCCAACCCGTCAACCTGGAGCCAGGCAACATTACGGATGGCAACTCCATCATTGTTCAACAACAAATTTACGATCGCTTAATTGACTTTGAGCCGGGAACAACAGACCTGGTTCCAGCGCTGGCTGAAGAATGGACGGCGTCTGAGGATGGCTTGACCTGGAGCTTTACGTTGCAGGAAGGCGTCATCTTCCACGATGGCACCGACTTTAATGCGGAAGCGGTTGCCTTTAACATCAACCGTTGGTGGGATCCAGAGTTTGAGTTTGGCTACCGCGATGCGGGTCGGCTCTATGAAATCTGGGGCTATCTCTTCGGCGGCGAGAAGGGATCAGAAGATTCCATCCTGGCCGATGTTGTTGTGACCGGAGACTACAGCCTTGATCTGGTGCTGAACCAGCCCTTTGCGGCGCTACCTGCAGCCTTGGCATCGGGTTACTTTGGTATTGCTAGCCCCACGGCAATTGAAGAGTCGGGGACGGACTATGGTACGCCCTCTGGTGCAGCCATTGGAACCGGCCCATTTGTGTTTGAAGAATGGCGCTCGGGCGATCGCATTACCCTTACCAAGAACCCCGACTACTGGAATGAAGGGTTCCCGGTAGAAGAGCAGTTGGTGATTACCTTTGTGGAAGATCCAGCGGCACGGTTGGCGCAACTGCGAGCAGGCACCCTGGACTTCACAGTGGATTTGACTCCTGACCAGTTGGCTGAGATTGAAGGGGATGAAAATCTGGAAGCGGTTTACCGCCCCTCTTTCAACGTGGGTTATCTGGCGCTGAATCCCAGCTACGAACCCCTGGCTACGCCGGAGGTACGGCAGGCGATCGCTATGGCCATCAACAAGCCTGCCATCGTTGAAGCATTTTGGGGTGAGTTGGGTCTAACGGATGGTCACTTTACGCCGCCTTCGATGGAGGATTACCAATCGGCAGCCGTCGATGACTATGCGTACGACCCCGAAGAAGCGCAGCAAATGCTGGCAGATGCAGGCTACCCCGATGGCTTTGATTTGGAGCTGTGGTACATGCCTGTGAGCCGTCCTTACTTCCCCAACCCCAAGCCGATTGCGGAAGCGTTTGCAGCAGAGCTGAGTACGGTTGGCATCAACGTTACCCTGCAGACCAAGGACTGGGGTGCGTATCTGGAAGATCGAAACACCCCTCCTGGATTCCAAGCCTTCATGCTGGGCTGGACAGGAGACTATGGTGACCCCGATAACTTCCTCTATGCTCACTTTGGCCCCGGTGCCACCGATGACATTGGTAAGTGGGAAGACGAGCAAATCTTCAGTCTACTGAATGATGCGCGTGCGGAAGCCGACCCCACTGCTCGAGCTGAGATGTATGCTCAGGTCGATGAACTTCTGTTTAACGAAGCCTTACGGATTCCCATCGTGCACTCGCAACCGTTGCTGGCTAAGCGCAGCAACATTAGCAGCTGGACGCCAAGTCCTCTGGGTTCCGAATCCTTCGAGGCGGTCGAGAAGTCCTAGCGATCTGTTAAGCGTTCTCCCTTCCAATCCGTTAAGGGGGAACGTGCAAAAGCTCTCGAATAATCTTCATAGGGTGGGCAGGCAATGCTCACCCATTACCCAATCGTTTTGAGAAAAGCATTTCACATTACAGTCCAACATGCTGGGTTGACATTGCCTACCCTGGCTTCTTCCTTGAAGAACATTACGGTGTCTGTTTAACAACTGGTTTTCTAAATCACTATGGGTCGTTATATCGCTCGTCGGTTACTGAACCTCATCCCTGTTCTGCTTGGTATCACCTTATTGGTGTTCCTTTTTCTCCATCTGATTCCTGGTGATCCAGCCATTGTGATGCTGGGCGATCGCGCCACACCTGATCAAGTGGAAGCCTTACGGGAACGCATGGGCTTGAACGAACCCCTGCCCTTGCAATATCTGACATTTCTAGGGAACTTATTTCAATTTGATCTGGGACGTAGCATCTTCACAGGCGTTCCTATCATTCAAGAAATTGCCATTCGCTGGCCCGCTACCTTTGAGCTATCCGTGGCTGCCATGCTCATTGCCCTGGCGCTGGGAATTCCCGCTGGCGTTTTGGCGGCGGTTCACAAAAATAGCTGGCTCGACAACCTCACCATGAGTGGTTCGCTCATCGGAGTTTCCATGCCGGTTTACTGGCTTGGCCTGTTGTTGGTGTATCTCTTTGCCGTTAACCTACAATGGTTGCCACCGAGCGGGCGCATTAGTGTGGATGCGGGGCTTTCCTTCGAGCCCATCACAGGTTTTTACCTGCTGGATACTCTGATTCAGGGAGACGTCTCGGCATTCCGGGATGTGTTGTCGCATTTGGCATTGCCAGCCTTAACCCTCAGCACCATTCCCCTGGCGATTCTCGCCCGCATTACTCGCAGTGCAATGCTGGAAGTGCTATCTCAGGACTATATCCGCACCGCTCGGGCTAAGGGTTTGCTGGAACTACGAGTCATCTTTAAACATGCCCTAAAGAATGCCATGCTTCCGGTGATTACGATTGTCGGCCTAGAGTTTGGTACCTTGCTCGGTGGTGCGATTCTCACCGAAACAATTTTTGCCTGGCCAGGTATTGGGAAATGGATTTACGAAGGCATTTTGAGCCGCGACTACCCGGTAGTGCAGGGCGGTGTCATGTTTGTTGCTGCAGCGTTTGTGCTCATCAACCTGTTGGTGGATCTGTCCTATGCGCTACTCGATCCACGAATTCAATACAAGTAATGCAATCCGTGATGGTTTCATCCTTGTATCTTGGCTCACGTAAGTAATTTGCGACTTTAACCATTTCAGGACTAGTGGGCATTGCTTGCCTTACTGTTTACAAACTCTCTTTTTGGTTCTCTTGTTCCAATGACTACGACTACCCCTGCTCCCACTCAACCCTGGCAGCGCTTTCTAAAACAGCGCTCAGTGCAGCGCTTCTTGCAATCAACCTCTGGTCTCATCGGTTTGGGGCTGACGCTGCTGATTGTACTGATGGCCGTGCTAGCGCCCATCCTGCGGCCGTATGATCCAGCGACCGATCGCAACTATGCAGCGCGCCTGCAAGCCCCAAGTGCCGAATACTTGTTTGGCACTGATGGCCTGGGTCGTGACATCCTTAGTCAAGTTTGGTATGGGTTGCAAACCTCATTGCTGATTGGTTTGGTCGCGGTAGCCATTGGAATGGTACTGGGCGTTGCCCTAGGCTTGCTGGCTGGTTACTTCCGTGGTCGGTTAGAAACACTGGTGGGCTGGCTCACGGATGTGATGCTAGCGTTTCCGTCGATTCTGCTGGCGATCGCCATCGTAACGGTCACAGGCCCCAGTGTTGTCAGTGTGATGTTTGCGGTGGGTCTGGTGCAGTTACCCAAGTTCATCCGCCTCACCCGCAGTATGGTGCTGTCCCTCCGAGAGCAGGAGTTTGTGCAAACGGTTCGTGCATTTGGTGCCACGCCACCCCGCATCATTCTGCGCCATATCTTTCCTGCGAGCCTTGCGCCAATTGTGGTGCAAGCGACCCTGGCGATCGGAACCGCAACTCTAGAAGCCGCTGGACTGGGCTTCCTCGGCCTGGGTGCGCAGCCTCCCACACCAGAGCTGGGGACGATGCTATCCGATGCCTTCAAAGGCGGCTATTCGTTGTCCTCTCCCTGGACCATTCTCTTCCCTGGTCTCTTCATTACCCTCACAGTGTTGGCTTTCAATTTGCTTGGTGATGGATTGCGGGATGCCCTCGATCCAAAAGGCGGACGATAAAACGAAGGCTGAAAAGTAATACAGGTTTACGCATTCAGCTTGAGAGTCAGCGTTGCATGCTACATCTAGATGACTATTCCTTGCAGCATTGCTGGACTGGCGCTTGCACAATTTTCCATAGGAACTTTTCAGACCCGCTGGCTTGGATTGCATCTACTCCAAGTAAGTCACTTTCCTATGAGGATTCTACTTTTTCTTACTGATTAATACCAATTCTACGAAAACCAAAACCAGATTATCAGGAGTTACGCATTGACAGTTGGGCGAATGATATGGATTGAAAATCAAAGGTGTTGCATAAATCATTCCATTGCGTATTCTGACCAAACCTTCCACGGCGCACTGCACGATCGACCTCTACGTTCGCTATCTGCTAGCCCAACCGCAAGGCGCTGGCTGTTGCGAACTGGCTGAGATCCTCAAAACGGTCTCCCATGACAGCGTCAATCGCTTTCTCTGCCGAGAACGCTATGTGCCCAAAGATCTCTTTGACGAGTTGGTCTCTCAAGGCTGGATTGAACTGGTGGGGGGTGTTTTAAGCGTGGATGATACCGTGCTGGAAAAGCCCTATGCACAGCGCAAAGCGACCGCTCTGTTGGGCTATTTCTGGAGCAGTAAAGCCGCTAAGCCAGTGCAGGGACTCTCGCTGGTCACGCTCTACTACACCAGCACCAATGGCTTGCAAGTGCCGATTAACTACCGACTCTATGACAAAGCGGAGGGCAAAACCAAAAATCAATACTTTCAAGAGATGTGGCAAGAAGTGAGGCAGTGGGGGCTTTGCCCGCGCACTGTCACTAGCGACACTTGGTATGCCGCTAAGGCAAATCTCAATGTGCTCAAAGACGACCAGACGGGGTTTTTAGTCGGTGTTGCCAAGAATCGACTGGTGCGTTTAACGCCTCATCAGGCTTATCAACGGATCGAGACGCTCACCATTTCGGAGTCGGGACTGCTGGTCTATCTTAAGGGAGTCGGGCGAGTCAAAGTCTTTTGCCAGCGCTTCAAAAACGAATCGTGTCGGTATTATGCGCTTTACTTGCCTGACCCTGAGGCTCTGGAAGCAGCCACTGCGGATGACTTTGAGCAATTGCATACCCTTCATTGGGGCATTGAATGTTTTCACCGGGCCGGGAAACAGTTGTGTGCTCTAAAACCCTTTCGGGTGCGCTTGAAGGAAGCCATTCACACCCATATCTTCTGCGCCCTACGCGCCTTTGTCGAGTTGGAACTGCAGGTCTGGAAACAGCAGTTAGGCAATTGGTATGCGCTGCAACGTCATCTCTATCAAGAGGTCGCCCGACAGTTCATCCTCCAATCATCGCTGATGGGTCGAACCGCTTGAATTATGATTTTGCTGATTTTGTCAATGCGTAAGCCCTG
>JBCBSJ010000089.1:0-17117 GCA_039819245.1 Cyanobacteria bacterium J06638_20 | reverse complement strand
CCAGATCATTTTTTTGAATGCCTCGCGCCGCGAGGCTTTCAAAAAAGTGATCTGGTGTTGGTTTTCGTAGAATTGGTGTTACGAATCGACAACCGCACCGAATAGCATGAGGGCATCCCGTTGGGCATCGCTAATCCCCATCACGCCCGTGATATTCATGCCTTCGTAAAGTCGTTCCGGTGTGAGGAGGGTGGAATTGTTGTCCTGTTGCCGATCCCACAGGATGACCGAGCCATCGGCATGGCCACTGGCTAACCAGCGCCCGCAGGAACTCCAGGCCATAGCTTGAATAGATTGCACCTGTCCTGCCAACGTCTGAATGCAAGTATCTGTAGTGATATCCCACAACTGAATCGTGGCATCAGCCTTGCTCATTGCCAGGATATTTCCCTCCGGATGCCAAGCCACCGCCTGTCTCCCATCAATGTGGCTGGCGAACTCTTGGATGCATTGACCCGTCGTTAGATCCCAAAGCCTGATCGTTTGATCCAAGCTACCCGTGGCAATCAATTGCCGGGTCGGGTGCCAAGCGACA
Source organism: Cyanobacteria bacterium J06638_20 (assembly GCA_039819245.1). Lineage (GTDB taxonomy): Bacteria > Cyanobacteriota > Cyanobacteriia > Elainellales > Elainellaceae > Vacuolonema. The sequence continues at coordinate 16,582 of JBCBSJ010000089.1, read as the reverse complement.
GAAACAACCCAGTCTTTATGGCCTTCTAGGGTAGCGAGACAGGCTCCGGTTGCAACATTCACCAACTTGAGGGTATGGTCACAGCCGCCGCAGGCGAGTGTCTGACTGTCTGGACTCCAAGCCAATTCAAAAATCCAATTAGTGTCACCTGACAGGTTGGGATAAAGCCGAGAGAGTTTCCCCGTTTTTACATCCCAAATGCGAATCATGGCCTCATCTGAACTGGTTGCCAACCATTGGCCATCCGGGCTAAACACCACCGCTCTGACCCAATCCTTGTAGTCGCGCCAAACCTGCTGACAGTGCCCGGTCGTCTGATGCCAGAGCCGCACTGTGCCATCGTGGGAGCCACTAGCCAGGAGCGGGGCATGGGGATGGAAGGCGACAGACTCGACCCCGCCCAGATGCCCGGATAGGTTTTGCCGCAGGCGACCTGTCGGTAGGCTCCACAACCGCACAAGCTGATCAGCATGACCGCTGGCGAGGCTATCCCCCGCTGGGCTGAAGGCCAGGGAAATAACGGTGCTGGTTAGTCCCTGTAGCGTGCGGAGGCATTGCCCAGTCGGAATATCCCAAAGCTTGACCGTCTGGTCGTGGGATCCACTGGCAAAGGTTTGACCATCGGGACTAAAGGCGGCATCGCGAACGCCATTCCTGTGACCAACACAAACCTTGTGACATTCATATTCCGTTGTATCCCACAACCGGATCGTCTGGTCGGCACTGGTGCTGGCCAAGGTACGACCATCGGGACTAAACGCAAGCGACCAAATTTGAGCCGTGTGTCCGGGCAGCGTTTGTAGACAGCGTCCAGTAGCGACCTCCCACAGCTTGATCGTTGCATCTCGGCCTGCGCTGGCAAGGATGCTTCCAGAGGTAGCGTTCGGCGTTGGGGGCTCTGGCTGAAAGGCCACCGACCAGACTAAATCCCGATGGCCATGCAGGATTTGAATACAGTTGCCCGTCGCAACCTCCCATACCCGCACCGTCTGATCTTCGCTAGCGCTGGCCAGAAAACGTCCGTCGGGGCTAAAGGCCACCGACCACACCCAACTGGTATGCCCTTCCAAGACATGCAGCACTTGACCTGTTGGTGGATCCCAAAGTCGGATGGTTTGGTCGTGGGAACCACTAGCCAGTAAACTGCCATCAGGACTCCAAGCGATCGCCACAACCCAATTGCGATGTCCCGAGAGCTGCGCTAAGCACTTGCCCGTGTCGGCATCCCACAATCTGACATCGCCATCATAGGCACTACTCGCCAGAACATGGTCGCAGCCAAACATGGGGTGCGGGTTTGGGCAGAAGGTAACGGCAATGGGGCTATAGGCCACCGACCAAATTGGGTTTGTCGGATCTTTACAGGTTGCACGTTTTTGATAGTCGGTGGTTTGCCACACACAAATTTCGCCGTGAAAATCGCCTGTGGCTAGCAGGTCGCCGTCAGGGCTAAAGTCAACGGAGAAAATCAAGCCAATGAGTTCTGTAAACACAGAGTGAATGAAAGTGGCCTCGCGCAGGTTAACGTGGCGTAGCCCTGTTGCCTGGAGGTAGGTGTGCTGAAGGGTCAGGCGCGAAAAGTCAAACCCCGTCAAATTGAGCTTGAGGGCATTGCATAGGTTGAGGAGGTTGCCGCCACCGTAGCCAGCTATCTGAGCCTCCGTGTGACGCAGTGCGGCCAAGATATTCAACAGTTGCCGTTCTATAGCCACCGCTGAGGGGAAGGCGCGGCAGAATTCTTGGCCAACAGGCTCCAGCAGCAATCGCGTTTGGCTCTCTCGGATATATTCGGCCACCGTTGTTTTCAGTAAGGCATGGGTTGTGAATATCTTTAAGTTCGCCGTCGTCAATTCATCCACCATCTGCTCGACTAGGCGATCGCACACATATTCCATCACGACGGGCTGCTGCGTGTAGCTGCCTCCCTGCTGCTCGATCAGGTTGCGGCGGCACAGGGCTTCCAGCGCTTCCAGCAACCGATAGCGCGACACCGGGGGAATCACATCCTCGTGCAATGTTTCGACTGTTGTCCACTCGCGATTAATGGCCAGCCAGTACATCAGCGTTTGCTCAAGCGGCGAGAGGCGCTCAAATTGTTGCTCCAGCAGTTGGCGCACCCCGTTGAACAGCACAGTTCCCTGGGTCAGAAACGTACCAATGTCGCCGTTAAACAAATCTTGCACGGAGGTGGCGGCAATCTTGATGGCCAGGGGATTGCCGCCATAGGTTTCAATTAGTTGATAGCGCAGTTCACTGGAACCTTCCAACCCTTTGGCTGCAAGGATGGCATCGGCTTCCGCCTGCAATCCAGATAGGGTGAGCGATCGCACGGGCAGTTCTGCCCCTTCCCGGGTGGCCACCACAATTGGTTTTTCACGACTGGTGAGCACCACACAGCTTTGATGAGATGCATCGCCCACCACTTGCAGCAACTGCTCATAGTCTTCGTAGCCGGGGCGAAAGTGTCCCAGGGATTGGGGCTGCAAAATCGCTTCTACATTGTCGAGAACTAGCAGGCAGCGAGTGGTTTGCAAACGTGGCAGTAAGTGATTGAGCGTGGGTTGGGTGTCTTGTTGTTGAGACACCAAGGGCACCAGTTGTGCTAGCAGAGTATCCAACGGAGGCGCGTTGCGGAGGCTGCGCCAGATGACGAGGTCAAACGCGGATTGCACAGCCTCTGCCACTTTCACACTCAGAGTGGTTTTCCCAATGCCACCCATCCCTAGCAAGGCAACCAGACGACAGCGATCGCCCAGCATCCAATGCCGGAGCGTTTCCAGCTCTGTAGTGCGCCCTAAAAAAAAGCTGACATCCGGCGCTTCGCCCCAATCCCGCTCCGCAACGGGAACAATCGGGGGAGAGATCTTCGTCGGGGCTGGCGCTGGGTTTGGGGCAGTGCGATAGCGTTTGAGGGCTTGTTGAAAGTTGGTTTTGCTAACTTTTTCGCCCAATGCCACAGATAGCTGTCGCCACAGTTTGGGGCCAATGTCGCGCTTTATATAGTTGATGGAATACCCTGATTCCTCAGCAATTTGCTCATAGGTTTTGTCGGCGATCGCCCCCATCAAAATCGCGGTTTCCACATCCGACAGGTAACGCTTGCCCTGTCCAACCATGACTGCATTGGCCGTGGCGAGGATTTGTTCTAGTTCCGTCTGTTCTAGTTCCGTCATGAAGCGGGGGGCACCTCTGATGTTGTCTCAACGGCTCCGAGGGCATGGAGCGTGGCTTTCTGCGAATGGGTTAACCCTGTGATGCCTGTAATATCGAGGCCTTCGTAGGGACGTTTAGCCCTGAGGGTTTTAAAACATTCTCCCGTCTGCGGATTCCATAATTTCAGCGTTTCATCTAAACTTCCTGTTGCTAACCACTGGCCTTCGGGATGCCAGCGGACGCTCCTCACGCCGTTGCTGTGGCCTTCGAGCACCTGAGTGCATGCCCCCGTTCGCCGATTCCATAACCGCGCCGTACCATCTTGAGACGCAGTGGCCAACCATTCCCCATGGGGACTCCAGGCCACACACCACACCCAATGGTGATGGCCGTCGATCGTCTTAAGACAATCCCCCGTGCTGACCTGCCATAACTTGATCGTTTTGTCGTGGGATGCCGTAGCCAGGGTTTTGCCGTCGGGGCTGAAGGCAACCGAAAAAATGCTGTGGGTATGGGCTTTGATCGACGTTAGGCATTCCCCACTTTGCGGATCCCAGAATTGCAGAACCCCATCCTGCACGCCACTGGCGAGCTGCAACCCAGATGGAGCCCAGGCAATATCTGTGACTTGGCGGCCATCTTCCAGCGTTTTCTGGCACCGCCCGGTATCGCGCTCCCAGAGTTTGATCGTGCCATCAACCGATGCACTGGCGAGCTGTTTCCCGTCGGGATGCCAGATCACCGTGAAGACCAAATTTAGATGCCCTCCAAGGGTTTTGAGGCATGTCCCGGTTTGGGTATCCCATAGCTTTATGGTTTTGTCGTAAGACGCACTGGCCAGTAGCGACTGATCGGGACTCCAGGCCACCGATCCAACCAAACCGTTATGCCCCTGCAAAACGTTGATGCAGCTTCCAGTGGCCGTGTCCCAGAGTCGAATGCTGCCATCCTGATGGGCAGATGCGAGCTGGTGACCGTCGGGGCAAACGGCAATAGTGCGAATGGCATTGCTATAGCCGCGCCAGGTTGTCAGGCAATCTCCGGTATGGGCATCCCACACTTTGACGGCCTGATCATCCCCGCTGCTAGCCAGTTGCTTACCGTCGGGGCTAAAGGCCACCGACCAGACCTTACTGCCATGTCCCTGCAAGGTTTGGATACACCGTCCTGTTTTGGTCTCCCACAGCCGCACCAACCAGTCTTGCGCCCCCGCCAGAAGCGCTCCATCGGGGCTAAATTTTAGACACCAGGCCAAGCCAAAGTTTCCTTGAACCGTTCGTAAACAAGTGCCTGTCGCCACATCCCAGAGTTTGACTTGGCTGTCTTGGGAACTGCTGGCTAGGGTTCGGCCATCGGGGCTGAAATCCACGTACCACACAAAATCCGTATGCCCCTTCAGGGTGAGGCGGCGTTCTCCCGTTTGGGCATCCCACACCAGAATTGTGCTCTCACCGCTTGGGCAAGCCAGGGTTGTGCCATCCGCACTCCAGGCTACCGACTCAATTTGGGGCGCGTCGCAGCGCAGATCATGCAGGCAGCTTCCCGTTTGCACATCCCATAGTTTGAGCGCCTGATCAAACCCCACGCTGGCCAGCCGGGTACTATCGGGACTCCAGGCCAGACGCCCCGCTTCCGCCTCATGGCGAAAGGTATGCAGGCATTGTTCTAACGGTAACGACCAAATTTTTACCGTAAAGTCGTGGGAACTGCTGGCCAGAAGTTGCCCGTCGGGGCTGAAGGTCACATGGCGAACCCAGGCGCGATGGGCGGGAAAAAGCTTGGTGATCTGGCCATCCGACCTCTGCCGCAGGTAAATTTCCCCCTGGGTATTGCCCCCAGCCAGCCATTGCCCGTCGGGGCTGAAATCGGCACAAATGGTAGCAAAAGATTCTTTGAGGAGCGATCGCCTCAAGTCAGCGTTAGCAAAGCTAACATCATGCAGCTCTGCCCGTTGGAGACAGCCATGCCAGATGCTCAACCCAGAAAAATCAAACCCCGACACATCCAGCCCAATGTATAGACAAAGATTAAGCAGATTGCCGCCAGCATAGCTGGATAACCGAGTTTCGGAATCGCGCAGCGCAGCCAGGATGCGGAGAATTTGCTGTTTACAGGCAGCCGTGGTCTTAAATGTCCGCTGAAACTCGCGGGCAATGGGGTCGAGAATCAACCGGATCTGGCTCTCCCGCACATAGTCAGACACGGTGGTTTTGACCAGGGCATGGCTGTTGCATAAATCTAGGGATGCTGTGGTCAGTTCATCCACCACTTGCTCAATCAGCTGGATGCAGACATATTCCATCACCACAGGCTGCTGGGTATAGCTCCCCCTTTGCTTTTCGAGCAAGTTGCGCCGACATAGGGCTTCCAGGGCTTCCAGTAAATGGCGGCGGGGAATCGGGGGCGATATGTCTTCTTCTAAAGTCGCCAACGCCGTCCATTGGCGATTGATGGCCAACCAGTACATCAACCGATGCTCTAGGGGAGAGAGGCGATCGAACTGTTGATCCAGCAGTTGGCGCACCCCGTTGAACAACACCGTGTCCTGGGCAAGAAACCGGGCCAGGTCACTATCAAACAAATCTTGAATCGACGTGGCCGCAATTTTGATGGCCAGGGGATTACCGTCATAGCGGCTGATTAGCGCCTCTCGATCGGTCGGAGAACCGGAGATGCCTTTGGCGGTCAGCAATCCATCCGCTTCTGTTTCCAGGCCACGCAGCGCGAGCGATCGCACCGCAAGTTCAACCCCTTCTCGGGTGGCAATGCCCGCAGGCTTTTCGCGACTGGTGATGATCAAACAACTGGAATGCGGCGTATCCCCAACAAGCCGCAGCAACTGGCCATAGGTTTCATACCCCGGACGAAAGTTCCCCAAGGATTGCGACTGCAAAATCGTTTCCAAATTGTCGAACACGAGCAGGCAGCGCGAGGTTCGCAAATGGACTAGCAACCGATCCAGCGTGGGTTGGGTGTCTTGTTGCTGCGACACCAAGGGCACCAGTTGCGCCAGCAGGGTATCCAACGGAGGTGCGTTGCGGAGGCTGCGCCAGATCACCAACTCAAACGCAGATTGCACAGCCTGCGCCACCTTCACACCCAGAGCCGTTTTCCCGATGCCACCCATCCCCAGCAAAGCGACCAGACGACAGCGATCGCCCAAAATCCAATGCCGGAGCGTTTCCAACTCCGCACTTCGCCCCAAAAAGAAGCTAACATCCGGCGCTTCGCCCCAATCCTGCGCTGCAAGGGGAGCAACCGGGGTACTCATTTTCGGTGAAGCCACCGCTGGCGCGTCATGAGCACCATGACGCTTCAGGGCTTGTTGAAAATTGGTTTTGCTGACTTTTTCGCCCAACGCAACAGACAGACGCCGCCAAAGTTTGGGGCCAATGTCGCGCTTTATATAGTTGATGGAATAGCCAGACGCTTTGGCAATTTGCTCGTAGGTCTGATCGGCGATCGCCCCCAGCAAAATCGCGGTTTCCACATCCGAGAGGTACTGCCCGTCCTGGCGAACAACGGCAGCATTGGCAGCTGCAAGGATCGGTTCAGTGTCTCCCATTGGTCAAGACATTACCCACTCATAGGCAAAATCCTACCTTAACTTTCCATAACTTTTCGGCAAACCTTTACACCACAGCACACTCCGCATAAAGGCAACGGCAAGATGGTTGGAGCGGCGATCGCCTCTATCTGTATTCGTTCCTTCGCCGTCAGTTCTCGCGCCTGCTTTTTCATCTAGCTTTGTGGTTCGTTGCTCTCTTCAACTGGTGATTCGCCTGCTTCTGATGCCGCCGGAGGTTCAAGACCCAGTTGCTGCATGAGTTCGGGCGGGATGTTTTTTGCTTTGACAACTTCCTCTTTAGCAGGCCATTGGGTAAATAAGTCAAATTTGATGTCTTGAAGATTGGTGCTGGATAGCCTTGCCCCCTGTAGATTGGCGCTGTATAGCGATGCCTCCTGTAGATTAGCGCTGTCTAGAATTGCCCCCTGTAGATTGGCGCTGTATAGCGATGCCTCCTGTAGATTAGCGCTGTCTAGCAATGCCTCCTGCAGATTGGCGCTGTATAGATTTGCCCTCTGTAAATTGGCTCTGTGTAGACCTGCCTCCTGTAGATTAGCGCTGTCTAGAATTGCCTTCTGTAGATTGACCCTGTATAGCCCTGCCTTCTGTAGATTGGCCCTGTGTAGCCATGCCTCCTGTAGATTGGCCCTGTGTAGCCATGTCTCCTGTAGATTGGCCCTGTCTAGCAATGCCTCCTGTAGATTGGCGCTGTATAACAATGCCCTCTGTAGATTGGCACTGTATAGATTTGCCTCCTGTAGATTGGCATTGTTGAGATCTAGCAATCGCACGTCATATTTCGTTTCCCGTCGCCCAATAACCGTTAGCGCACTCTGAATGTCCTGAGGACAGGATGCGGGCTCCACAGGCTCAAGCTCAGGCGTAGAGATGGGCATATTGTTGAGCAATAGCGACACCAGAGTAAAAGAAGCGGCCTGAGTTGGCGGAGCCGTTGTTTTCTCCCGAATGAAGGCTGTCAGCACCTCCATCACGACGGGATGATCTTCTCGGGAGTCCTTCGCAATCCGTTCCAACAGATAAATTCCACCCAGTCTGACTTCAAGTTCTTCTTCAGCCAGCATTTTGACGGCTTGCCCAAAGCGGTTAGATACTTGCTGATCTTCAGTTAGCTGAAAATTCTTCCAAGCCAAAAACGCTGTAGCGATGAAACCCAGCCCACCCAGAGTTTGTAGTACTCTCAGAGCCATATCCCGATTGGCATTGGCTAGCTCCTCTTTCTCCTTCGGATCTGTGACGCTATTGGGGCTGTCCCAGTTCGGAATCCGCCATAGTGCCAGTGCGACGATCGCCACCACCACCCCAGCGCCTACCCAAGGCAACAGGTATTTGATGAGCTGAAGTACCTTCTTCATGGGCGATCGCTCCTCACTTCGTGCCACTCATTCTATCGATTAGTTTACGATTGCTTAGAAATAGTGACAGGGCGCTTTTTGGGTAGCTGCTGCACACGCTCCACCTGACGGGTGATACCCAGCGCGATCGCTACTTGATAGAAATGGCCAGCTTACAATGAAGGCATCTAAAACGCTGTGCCACGTAGTCCGTTGTTAGCGCTTTATGGTTGATACGACTTCGACAGGTTTCACCATCCCACCACTGGAAAATGGCGATCGCCTCAATCGCTTTGAGTTTGAACGGCGCTATGCAGCGATGCCCACAGTGAAGAAGGCTGAACTGATTGAGGGAACGGTCTATATGCCTGCGGCTCTGCGTTTCAAAAGTCACGGAGAACCTCACGGTTGGCTCGTCGCATGGCTTGTGACCTATGCTGCCCTAACACTGAGCGTCGCCTGTGGTGATGCGCCGGCCGTTAGGCTGGATCTGGGCAATGAACTTCAGCCCGATGCCATCTTGCGTATTGATGAAAGCGCAGGGGGGCAGTCTCGTTTGAGCAATTCGGAACAGCATACCTTTATCGGGATAGCATCGGTTCAACAACCTCTGGCCAACTCTCGAAATTACGGCGCACCCAGTCCATGCCCACCTCGTTGTTGAGCTTAATCTTCTGGGGATGCTCGGCATAAAGCCGATTTAGGATATGCGTATCTTGCGCAACAATGGTCTTGCTGAGGTTTAGAAAAGTCTTTTTCATCAACCTAAACCCTACATTTTTGGGCTTTGCGAATAGGAGGATATAGGTGCGGGTGCGATCGCCCGCTTCAGGGACAAACAAGTGGCATTGAGCAACGGTAGCCAACGAACTTTCTCCATGAAAAATCACCAACGAGGGAAAGTGATTTTCTAAGTGAGCCTCTATAACCTTTGGAATCATAAGAACCGCTGGATTGCGTGTGATCTCACGCAACGTAGGCGATGCGGTTGGGGTTTTGAAAAATGCTTCCGACTGATGCCCGCGATCGATAAACTGCTGGAACTGTACCTCCTCAATCCGAAACAAATCCCGATGTGTTCCGTTCTGGTGATTGTAATCATGGTTGTTCAAAAGCATTGATAGAAGCGATGTATCGACGCTTGTATCTGCCGTAGAGCCGACAAACTCGTACTCCGCCGCAATTTGATTCAAAACATCCGGAATGGCCATTTGGGGTTCATGGTTTCCGTAAGACCAAATGAAGTCGTCTTGAATAGTCAGTTTGAGCGGTTCTAATAAGGGCTTCGTTTGCTTATCGCTCCCCGGTAAAACCGTGCATCCTTTTCCATCAAACTCCAAGGCATGGAACGGACAAACAATGCTACTCGAACCGTCTGTCTGAGCTTCGCACCAGCCTTCAGATAGCATGGCTCCCATATGAGAACAGGCATTGGGCAGGGCATGGATATCATTGTTGCGGTTTTTCCACAGCACATAGTCTTTGCCATACAAAGACACCTTGCGTGGCTGGTTAACAGGCAGCATGGATTTGTGCGCCAACAACCAGGGCGCTCCTAGCAGCATTGACGGCATCGTCTTCTCCGTAAGAGATAGAATTGTGAAAGATTTGTCGTGTTTTTAAATATGACAGAACATTCACATTTGTCAAGCACGCAACTGCCTAGCAATCTTCGCCGCCAGCCTAAGCAGCAACGGGGCAAGGAGCGGGTTGAAAAAATTCTGGATGCCGCAGCGGCTGTCTTTGACGAAATGGGCTATGCAGCAGCAACCACCCATCACATCTCCGCTAGGGCTGGAACGGCGATCGGATCGCTGTATCAGTTTTTCCCTGACAAAGCTGCCATTTTCAAAGCGATGGAGCTGCGCCATACGGAGCGGGTCAAGGCGTTTTGGACTGGGGTCGATGTGTCAAAAATCGTTCGTTTACCCCTTCGTGTAATGATGCATACCTTGCTTACAGCAGCGATTGAGCTTTTTGAGGACCCTATATCGCGGGTGGTTTTCATCCAGTTCTATTTAACGCGCGACATCTTTCAATCCATTGATGACAGTATGACCCAGGATGCCATTAACTTCCTGGCAACGCTCTTAGAAGGGCGAAATCCAACTCTACCCAAAGACCAACGCCAGTTACTGGCGGAAGTGTGCGTCCATAGCAGCAATGCGGTTATGTTGGCAGCTCTGCGCACCTCTGATCCAGAACACCGACGGCGACTGCTCCAACAGAATGAAGACCTGCTGGTTTCATATTTAGAACCCTATGTCGGTAAAGATCCGTCCAAGAATGTAATGAAAGTAATGATTTGTCCTTACTGTCAATCTCACCAGTTGTCCAAAAACGGATATCGCCGAGGCAAGCAATGCTATGTCTGTAAGTCCTGTGGCAAGCAGTTTGTCAATCCATCCGCTCAATAGTTGGGGCGTAGTGAATTGAGAATCAATCGAGGGGTGATGCTTATTGACCGCTTAGGGGATTTTTTATAGGCAAGTTCTCTGGTATCAACCTCTAGGGAATCAAGTTGGTTCCCAGTCCGCATTGCATGTTTAGGAGGGGGAATATGGTAGAACCGTTGCGATCGCATCGTTTGCCCAATGTCGTTATCGGTATGCTATTGACATTCGGCCTTGCTACATCGGCGTGTCAAATCCAGGCGGAAGACAGTCAGGCTTCGTCTGTGTCATTCGCCCAAATGCAGGTTGTAGACGATAATGCTTCGCCCGAAACCAGCAACGCTTTACTTGAAACCATTACCCAAGTCGAAGAACGCCTAGATGCCAGAGTTGGCATCGCCGTTTACGACAAAGAAACGGGACAACGCTGGGAATATAATGCCGATGATCGCTTTGCGATGGCGAGTACGTTCAAAACCCTTGCCTGTGCAACTGTGCTCGCGCGCGTCGATGCTGGACAAGAGCAGCTTGACCGCGTCATCCCCTTCGATGAAAACGATCTTGTCACCTACTCGCCAGTAACCGAAACGCGGGTTGATTCCGAGGGCATGTCGCTTTTCGGCCTCTGTCAAGCAACCCTGTCCCTCAGCGATAACACCGCTGCCAATCTGATTTTAGAGGCCATTGATGGCCCACAAGGCGTTACTGAGTTTCTGCGATCCATTGGTGATGACATCACTCGGCTCGATCGCTGGGAACCGGAGGTAAACACAGCCATCCCTAGCGATGAGCGGGATACCACCACACCAAATGCGATGGCGATGACCCTTGAGAAGCTCGTTCTTGACGATGTCCTGTCACCAGAGTCGCGCCAGCAACTGGAGGACTGGCTCAGGGGCAACGAAGTTGGCGATGCACTGCTTCGAGCCGGAGTACCAGAAGACTGGGAAGTCGCAGACCGAACAGGCGCTGGGGGTAATGGCCTGCGTGCCAATGTTGCAGTCATGTGGCCACCAGAACGTGAGCCCGTAATCGCCACCGTCTACATTGCTGAGACGAACGCCTCGTTCGATGACCGCAATGCGGCGATCGCCGAAATCGGCACAGCCATTGCAGAAGCAGTAATGCAGCAATAATCAATGTCGGTCTTGGGACGAGCATGATGTAATTCTTGCAGTAAAGCTAGAGCCGCTTATCATCATTGAGCAGAACTTGCTATGAAAGAAGAGATTCTCGTCATTCGCGAAGCCTTGCAGCAGGATGAGGAAATCATTGCTAAATACCTGTGCCAAATTGCTCTTGAGCTTGGTTTTCCATCCAGCTCAATTCGGCAGAACTGGTTAGAGAAAACGACTCAATTTATTGATTATGCCTGCCGTGAACTCCATTACAAGGGATTTGTTGCGGAGTTGAGCAATGAAGTGATTGGTTCTGCATGCTGCCAGATTTTAGAGCTTTATCCCATGGTTAGCGACCAGTATCAAAAGGGATATATCTGGGGTGTTTATGTAGAACCCGCTCATAGAAGGAAGGGTATTGCTACTCAGCTGATACAGAAAGCTATGGCTCACTTGAGAGCAATTGGCTGTACCCATGCAGTTCTTCATGCTTCTGAGCAAGGCAAGTTACTTTATTCCAGGCTTGGCTATATGGAGAGTAATGAGATGGGGATAAGTTTGGCTGAGAACCCAATGAGTATTCCGTAATGCAAGTGCAACTAGCGGGCGATCGCAACTCACCATCGCAACTCACCAAGGATTACCAATGACACTATTTGACCCGACCCGACACTATCCGCTTCTGGAGCTGGATTGGAATCCCGATGCTGCACAGCAAGCGATTGGGGCGATCGCCCACGAAACTATTACTCAACTAAACGAGCAACCCCCTTGCTCCCTAGCCAAGTTTCCCACCATTGATGTGTTCTAATGTGGTCTTATATCAAGTCCCGGTTAAATAACCATAAAACCCAAATATCGTTTGCGCCCGCTGCAACGCAGCGGGCGCAAACGATATTTGGGCTCTTCAACCAGATTTGATATTACGCATTGGGTGGGGCGTACCAGCCTGCAAATCTCCTGAGGACTCACGCGAGTTTTGGGTAAGTCCCATGCAAAACTATCCGGGAACTTGCACCCCTATTAAGAATACAGGGCATACTTAGCGAGTTGTACGTCCTTCCACTGATGAGTTCTGTCGATTCAACGCCTGCCAACCTTTCCATGTCACCTGCAGCATTGGAGAGCAGTTTGAATGAGCTATCCGAAACAAAACGCTTTCGGATGCTTGTCTGCCACGAAAACAGTGAATTGCGTATCTTCATTGAAGGAGCGGCGTTACCTGAGAAACAAAAGTGGGTACGCAAGGTTGGACGCTTACTCAGCCAGGTTGAACTGAAAACAACCCTTCCCATTTACATTTATGGACGGCAAATCGGTGATATTTTGCCTCAGTGGCAGCAACGACTAGCATCCAGTCAGGTAGCTTCCGCATCTCAACAATCGCGATCGCCCGGCACCTCTACTACTCAGGCTCAATCATCAGCGTCCCCAGAAGCGAATCCGGAATCCTCGACTGAGTATCGAGGTGAAAACCTGGAACGACCGCAAAATCCAAAATCGCGCAACTCACGATCACAGAATTCACGCTCAAACGCCTCCAAATCTCAGCTATTGGTATCCCGTGGTAACTCTGTCCCTGCTGCCGTCAAGTGGGGGGCGATCGCAGGTGGAGGAATTGTACTCTTATTTTTCGCTGCGCTAGGCGTCCGATCGCTCCTGTCATCACCCTCATCATCTCCCGATACGCCTCGGCCTCAGGAGTATGCCTTGCAATTTGACGGTGAGGATGACATTGCGATCGCCTCCCAGGGGTATCTCCCAGCGTTCACCTCAGCGGACGGTGGGTTCTCCGTTTCCGCTTGGGTCTATCCCACCCGCATGAACACTTACAGCCGGATTGTGGAGCGCTCAGACAATACCCAGAACGATCGCCTCCTGTTTGTGATTGACCATGAGGAACGGGGTATCCGATTAAGCTTAAACGGGAACTACGCCATTGGAAGCGGACTCCCGCTCAATGAGTGGAGCCATGTCGCAGGTACCTATGACGGGGTATATATTCGCGTATACATCAACAGCGAACTCAAAGCAGAGACACCTTATCAGGGCGTTGTTGATCTGACAACATCTGAGCTTTGGATTGGTAACAACCGTGAAAATAGTCGTCCTTTTGCGGGTTCCCTCAAAGATATCCAACTCTGGCAACGGGCTTTAACCGATGGTGAGATCCAACAAGCTATGCAGCAAACGCCACCAGCCGATACCCCCGACCTGCTGCTCTTTTGGGAGTTCTCTGAGGCATCCAGATCCCCACTCACGGATCAGGTGAGGGGAATTCCCCTGACGTTGCAGGTCGCCCCCGATCCATTTAGCTCGACAGACGGTCCACGAGTGGTAGAAGCGCCTTAAACGGCTGTTCCAATTCCACCTTTCCCTGTATTCAAGAGTTTCGTATTCATCACGCTGGCATAGTTAGACCGATTCTGATGACTGATCCAACCTTGCGAGAACAGGCCTGCCAGGGAAACCCAACGGCGATCGCCATTCTACTCACGCGATCGTTTCAAGCGCAAAACATCCGAGCCCAGGTAGGTCGCCAAGAAACTCAGCTATTTGTGCGCTTGGTTCACGATACCCAACCACCCGCACAAAACACTATCGTGCCGCGCATCGTTTACGGCTTACAGCGGTTGGAAATCCAAGGAATCAGCACGGTTCATATTCAGGCACAAGCCCTGGGTGGAACTGGGATTGCTTGGCAGACGCGTGTGGAATTATCGACGGGATCTGCTTCTGAAACGGGGGATACATCGGCTGAGATAAGCCAACCCCCGCCAGCTCCGCCGATGAATATTTCGTCTGAAGCGACAGCTCCAGAGGGTGAAACCGAAAATACCCCAAACCCACCAGATGGTGGCTCTCCAGCCACTCCGTCAGAACCTCTATCACCACTCGTGCTACCAGGATGGAGCTTTTGGTTTGGTTGGGTAACACTGCTATTAATCAGTACTTCGTTAGCAGCTGGGATACAGGCGATCATCTTTGGTTCCGTCAATATAAATGGGAATTTCAGGACTCTGATATATGGTGCCCTAGCCGAAAGCCTGATTGGGGTCGGGCAATGGCTAGTGCTGCGCCAGGAGGTTTCCTGGGCTAAGCGATGGTTGGAAGCGACGCTTCTGGGGGCGATCGCTGCCAGCGTGTTAGAAGTTATTCGGATGATTCTGTGGCGGTCTTTACTGTCCCCATTGCCCTCGCTCGGCGGCCTCAAAACCCTGGTGTCACTCATCATGCGAGTCGCCACGATGGCTCCCATCTTCATTGGTCAGTGGCGGGTATTACGCCGTCATCTTGGCATCGAGTCAGCCAATCTTTGGGTCAGATCCATTACTGTCATTACCTTCTTGGCACTGTTTCTCCCAACCTTAGGTATCGAGCGCATCACACCGTTCCGACTGGATCCAGCGTGGCTATGGCCTTTGGGCAAATGGATGGCAAGTGGGGGCGTCATGGTGTATTTGTTACGCCAGTTCCGAGTCGAACGCCTGAAGCTTAACCGCTTTACCGACGCCACCACGCGCCGTCGTCTGTTGCAGCAGCGAGCTAAAATCAACGGTCAGTTTTTCCTGGAATGGGCAGGTCTAACTCTTGCTGGGTATGTTGCCAGTACTGTCGTCAGCTCCGCCTTAAATCTGGCAACATTTGGCATCAGCACGGTGTTTTCTATTGTGATCGTGATGGGGGTAGGAGCAGGTTTGCAATGGGTCGCGCTAAGACGGCGGATTAACAATAGTGAATTTTGGTTTATGGCAACGATATCGACTGGATTTTCGTTTACGTTGGTTGGTCTGGTGTTGTCATTGATCTTCGGGGGATTGGCCCTACGGACGATCGCCGCCTCCACCAGCCCTACAGCAGGGTATTGGGCTTACTTCGCCAGTCTGGGCATCGGGGCAATCTTCATTGGGCTGACCTGGTTTGTGGTGATTGCCGCTCAAAGCCGAGTTCTCTCCAAGCAAGGCTATCGCCCGACTTGGTGGATGCTCATCAATCTGGGTGGGATGCTCGTGCTAGCGTTTAATTTCGCCTTCCGACAGGTCTTCATCATTTTTGGTTTCGTGGTCGCGTGGGTTCTCATACCCGCTGCGGGCATGGTTTGGCTCATGGGCTATCCCAAAAAGCTGCAACCAACGCCGGGAATCTGGACAGAATAAACAGAAAATTGAGGTTCTCTACCTAGAAACGACTTGGAACATTCTGTCCAGTTAATCTGATGTACTTCAACATGTTACTGGACGGTTGGTAGAGACCGCTTGCTCGATGATATCGGCAGCATGACTAACACCTCTTGTCTGCCCTAGCATTGCTTGCAATCGAACTGCATTTTGTTTGTACGAGTCTTCAGTTAGTACCCGTTCGATCGCCCCGCGCAAGGTAGAAACCGTTAGTTGAGATAGCTTGACCAACTCCCCAGCGCCTGTCCAAACAATTCGTGCGGCGACTCCGGGTTGGTCGTCGGTCACGGGGATAGCCACCATAGGAACGCCATAGCTCAGGGATTCCAACGTGGTATTGAGCCCAGCATGGGTAATATTGAGGCTGGCGCGTTGTAAGAGTTCGAGCTGTGGAGCATATTTTACGATGAGTGGATTGCCACGAAGATCGGGGAATAGCTCTGGTTCTAATCGGCCGCCCAGGGAGATAACCAATTGAGCATTCAGATCAGCACAGGCGGCTGCAATGGTTTGGAAGACATCGCCAAAGCGGTTTTGGACTATTCCCATCGAAGCGTAGATCAGTGGCTTATTGTTCAGTTGTTCAAAGGGGAATGGGATGGGGTCGCGGGCGATCGCCTTGCTGGGGTTAGGATACGCGGACTGAGGAGTTATCGTTCTGCTACCTGAGTTCTGTCAGTCAATTAGCGTATTGCTGTGGCTGGCGATCGGCAAATTAATGATGAACTCTGTTCCCATGCCTACCGTAGAATTGCAGTACAGTTTTCCGCCATGTTTTTCGATAATGATCTGGTAGCTAATAGATAAACCTAAGCCAGTT
>JBCBSJ010000088.1:0-17192 GCA_039819245.1 Cyanobacteria bacterium J06638_20 | reverse complement strand
GCAGTAACAGCGACTGCGGTTGCGCCCAAAACAAGACCGCGCTTCGTAAGTGCCATAAAAATACCTGAAACTCAGACGATGTGAGGGTTGAACTACTGCAAACACAGTATGCCCAATCTAGCACAGTCCTTTGAAAGCGGTGGATGGAAATGACCGACCTTTACAGAGGGTTTATTGCGGGTCGATCCAGCGGCCGTCGGCTTTGATCAGGTTGATTAATTCATCGACCCCATCCACTTCAGGAACACGCTTAATTTCGTCACGTCCCCGATAAAGCGCGATGTATCCAGGCTGCTTGCCCACATACCCATAGTCTGCATCCGCCATTTCCCCAGGGCCGTTGACGATGCAGCCCATCACCGCGATGTTCAGCCCAGTCAGGTGGTCGGTGGCAGAGCGCACCTTGTGCAGCACTTCCTCGAGATTAAATAAAGTGCGTCCGCAAGAGGGGCAAGCCACATATTCCACCATCGTGCGCCGTAGCCCCAGTGCCTGAAGGATGCTGTAGCAAACGGGGATTTCCTTCTCTGGCGCTTCAGTGAGCGAGACCCGAATGGTATCGCCGATGCCCTCCGCAAGCAAGGTCCCGATCCCAGCAGTGGACTTGATGCGACCATACTCGCCATCGCCCGCCTCGGTTACACCCAAGTGCAGAGGATAATCCATCCCCAGATCATCCATACGCTTGACCATCAGGCGATTGGCCGCAATCATGACAGGCACGCGAGAGGCTTTGAGGGAAATTTCGATGTTGTAGAAATCGAGGGATTCACAAATACGGATGAATTCCAGTGCTGATTCCACCATCCCCTCAGGCGTATCACCGTAGGTGAAGAGCATCCGCTCGGCCAAAGAGCCGTGGTTTACCCCAATGCGAATGGACTTGTTCTGATCCCGCAGCGAGACGACTAGGGGCTTCAGAGTCTCGCGGATTTTTTCACCAATTTCGTTGAATTCAGCCTTGGTGTATTCGGTGCGATCGCTCTTGGGCTTCTCAAACACGTATAGCCCCGGATTGATCCGCACATTGTCCACATATTTCGCCGCTTCCAGAGCAATCTTCATGCCGTTGTGATGCACATCGGCGACTAGGGGGACGTTTTGGTAGGTCTTGATGAGGCGATCGCGAATCTCTTCCATCGCTTTGGCATGAGCCATGCTGGGAACAGTTACCCGCATGATTTCACAACCAATTTCATGCAAACGGCGGATTCCTGCTACCGCGCCATCAATATCCAGCGTGTCCTCGTTGATCATCGACTGCACAGCTACTGGATGCCCACCCCCAATGAAGACATTCCCGACCGGAACAGCCCGAGTCTTGCGGCGAATGATGGCCGGATCCGTACCAACAGGAGCCGGTGCAGCATTGGGAGGTGTGGAAAGTGTTTGCATACCCTGTCGCTCTCTCCTATTTCACGCGTCTAAGGGAAACTCAAGTTAATCAGTTAGATGAATATGGAACCAACCCGAACAAGAAACCCAAATCCATAAGGGCAAAAATACAGGCAAAACATCCCTATAAAGTAATTTTACGGATTTTTGCCACCTACGTTACAGAGTGCCATAGAACGCGTCCGCCTGACACAGGAAACCCCAACAGGGGTGAAGCATTTTGTCGCCCATATCCCTAAAGATTCAAATGTTCAAACAAGGAAACATCTATCACGAAGCTCAAACTCCAATCCTTGTTCCCCAAAAAACTGATTTCAAGCCAAGACTGACCCGAAGTGACTCACACCGTTCAACACAGAACAAGACTCCACATCCATTACAGATCCACCTAGATCTCTTCCGCGTTCGTCTGCGTTTCAACTATTCCAACCACAGCTGCCCAATCCAACTCTGCAGAACTCACAAATTCGGCACCAAAACCCAAAGCAGGTTGATGATTTTTGGAACACTCTGCACTCCAAAAATCATCAACCTGCGTAAGTCTTGCCCTATTCAATATTGATTGAGGTCGGGCCACTACCGCTGCTGGGCATATCCGTCACCGAAGCCTTACGGAAATTGGTGTAGAGGGTATCTCGCCAGTTGAAGAAAGGCTCGAAGGTGCCGATGTCGGCCATACCCCGCACCCCTTTCATCTTCAGGGCATCGGGCAGATCGAGATAGCCACCACCGGGGAACTTGATATACATCGTCAGAGCTGCAACGGCAAAGTCAGCCAGGGTTGGCTGGTCAGTTACCAAGTAGGGCTGTTCATCCAAGATGAAGCATAGGGACACTAGATCACGCTTCATCGCATCTTGCGCCTGCTTGAGTGCATCGGGTGTTAACCCTGCCCCCATTTCCAGCACTCCAAACAACTCATTGGGAACCACTCCCAGTGCCGTCTTCACCAGATCAGGAACTTCGGTTGGGAGAAACGATTGGCGAAAATCTGCGTTCTTCCCCATCTCGCCGAGCATGCACTTGCGAGCGTTCAACCCAATGGATTCGTCGGCCCATTGTTCAATTAGCAAACACAAGCCCCGCAGTTTTGGCTCAGTGGGAATGAGGGGGCGATCAGGATATTGGCGCTCCAGGTATTCGGCGATCGCCGTGGAGTCTGCAATGACTTCGGCTCCATCCTTCAGCACAGGCACCTGGCGCTGCCCCGACATCCGAAACACATCCAGTTGTCCGATGCCAGGTGTCACTTCCACTTTGCGATAGGGCAAACCCTTGTAGTCCAGGATGAAGCGAACCTTTTCGCAATAGTGAGATAACTCAAATTGATACAGTTCCAACATGAATTTGATGACTCCGAAGATGAGCAGAACGTCAAGTCGCAGATTGGCATCGAAAATTAACGGAGACCGAGCGAAGGCAAACCTGGCGATCGCCCCTCTCCCAATTCTCACACCCCGCCTTCCGACGATGCATTACGTTCAGTCTAATCGATGGTTCCCCTCGACAGAGGCTACCTGGGGCACAACGGCAATTTTTCGTCCGTTTGATAGGTTTTTGGCCAATTTTGAGGAAAATCTTGCTTCCCTTAAGCACAGCGATGAGGATAAACCCGACTTAATTCAACTGTTCCAGGAAGGTTTGTACGCGCCCATCGGGAGCCAGCACCAGGCGAATCGTGGCCTGCTGATAGGGCGTCAAGGGGCTAACGAAGGTCTCGCCCAAAAGGGGCATGTCGGTGCGATCGATATACAGCCCAGCCACCTGTCCCATCGGTAAGATTTGCTGCAACTCGCCATCGGCACCAATTACAAGCCGATATTCCAACGTGTCATTCAACGCGTCGGGAGGTTGCCATTGCTCCTGGAAATAGGAGCGCACCTCAGTCAACTGAGGCAGATCAGGCGCTTCACCGCTGCGGTTGATGGGGCTACTACGCTGCTGAGGCGTGGTCCGCGCTGCTGTTGGGGGCACAGATTCTACGGCGTCGTTCAATGTTTCTGGCGCAGCGGCCGATGGTGAAGGTAAGCCCGATGCTTGGCTCAGGCCAACATCGCCAGCCTCATCTAGCACCTGGGGGTTGAGGGCGATCGCTGCCGGAGGAACAGATGGAGCCGCCCCCGTCGGTGGGACAGGTTGTGCCTGTGGCCGCGGATTAGCAGGCACAACGGGCACACCGCCACCGGGGCGGGGTACAGCACCCGGAGGAAAGCCCGCATAAGCTTGGGGCGGCACCGTACCTGGTTGCACGGTTCCACCCGGAGGAATGGGTGCAATGGGAACGCCCTCAGCGGTTTCAGGAACCTCTAGTAGCTCCTCCTCAGAGGGCACGGGAATGGGTTCCAGATTGCTAAACTCCTCATCCAGGGAAAAGGCTTCGGCCTCCGCCGACTCGACTTCGGCTTCCGCCGCTACCTCCATCGGTGGGTTCGCAATATCCATCACAAAGCGAACCAACCCACCCGTTGCACCTAGGGCTACGAGAGCCACTGCCGCGATGCTGGCCCAGCGCAATGGCGATGCGCCAGCGGCAGCTTTCTGGTCAGGGAAGGAAAATGCTTCGGTTGCATAGTCATCCAGGGCATTGGCCAAGTCATAGAGCTGAGTTGTGCTGAGTTTGACCTGACGGCCAGAGGCTGGGGTTGCCAGGGTGCCCAAGTGTAGGACATGGCTCAGTAACCCCTGGGATTCTACGAAAATCCCTGTTTCAGAGGCATGGGCTGGAAGAGCTGTGTGAGGTTTTGGCGCGATCGCCAGTGCCGTGGTTGTCGCAGTTGGCGTAGCGGCCTCGGGTGGAGCGATCGCCCCATTTTGCCCAGACGCCTCTCCCGCTTCGCCTTCCCAGTTACCCAGGAGCGCGGCAAAGGACTGCACATCTTTCGCCAGGGTGCTAGGAGCAGGATTGAGCAACGATTGCACCGCTTCACGCACCGCATCGGTCAAGGCTTCGAGTTGCGTGCGATCGCCAATGACCTGTACTGCCTCCGCTTCAGGGCGCTGGGGATCATCAAAACTCAAGCGAAACCGCACATCCCGCACGACCGTCCGCTGGGTCCAGCGGGACAGAGGCGAATTCTTCGCTTTCACCTCTAGCGTGCAAGTGGGGGGAGTATATCGGCGTAGTACAGCAGTAGTCATAAAGCTCGGATAGGGATAAACGCAGGATACAGTGGATCACTCTGAAATACCTATAGGGCAAGGTTACCGGCTGACATGCCTGAATTGCCTTTACTTCGCCCGCTCTAGCAACGCCAGCCAGAGCCGCTGTGACCCATTAGGTGCGCTGTAAAACAGCAGATCGATTAACAACTTCAGCGCCAGGTAAGCCCGTTGGTCGGGCGTCCCTTCGTCCTCCTCCATGCGCTCCTCGTACATATTATTAAAGTTATCCAGGTAATCTCCGAGCAGCGCGGCTTCGTGGGGTTTGCGATTTTGCCCCGTCAACTGCTCTAGCAGCGCTACCGCCCGCCGGATGAGTTCCTGGTGTTGGTTGGCCAGATGGCAGATGATCAGCACAAGGGATCGTGCTTCTTCCACATCCATCCGCTTGCGCCCCTGCCCTTTGCGGAGTGGGCTAGACTGTCGCAGCCGCCACAGGGAAACGCGATCGCCTACCTGTTCAGACAGACCCAGGGTTTCCGCTGCCTGCAACATTGCCTCTGACCCCATCCCCGTTAGCGATTCCAGGGCCAGTAGCACTAGATCCAGTTGCGCTTTGATATTGTCCAGTTGTTGTACATCCGGCTCAAAATCCAGCGTCAAGGGGCGCGGTGCAGCCGGAGGGGTAGAAAGTTTTGCAGTCGGAGCCATACCCATAACCATAAATCTGAAGGGTCGCCCTAGGGCGAGTGTTGCTTAACTTGAAACGACGACGCTCAAGGAAAAATAGATTCTCTCTTTAAGCCGGGACAAATGGGAAGAACAAATCAGCTGGTGATCACCACTGGCTCTCACCTTAAAACATCTGACTGCGAACCTGACCCATTCATCAACAAAACCAATCGATTTAAGAGACCCAGCACTGGAACGCGACCGAGAGTCCAGCCTAAACCGATCGCCATGCCAGTGTCAGGAATCATGAACATTCGGCAACACCATAGCAATGGATGCCCCAAAATGCGATCGCCCACGAGGACAGTTTTGCGATAGGACAAGGTTAGGCGGAGAGAGCATCAACCCGTTGATTTCCCTTCATTCGCGGCGGTTTCTCCCCTTCATCTCCTGAGTGTTACGAATCCTTTCGGGGCGCTTTCTGAATGCGTCTCGAAACCAATCTTGCCCCCGATAATGGCGGTAGTGAAGTGATGTCAGTGAACAGACCCAATATCCCAGCCCTCAGTAATCTACAAAAAGCTGTGCGGGTCAGCCTTCAGCGATCTTGTTCTAACCATCTCCCCCATTGCTTGGGGATCATAGCTTGATTTGTTCCATGAGGTTTTTATGGTTTCTACAGCAGAAAAAATGACGCATTACCCCATGATTATTGGGGGCGATCGCATAACCACCGGTAGCACCGATGTCGTCAACCCAGCAACGGGGAAGGTTTTTGCCACAGTTGCCCAGGGCACCGCCGCCGATGTGGATCGAGCCGTGACCGCTGCTAAAGCAGCGCAGGCTGAGTGGGGAGCCTTGTCTTACAGCGAACGCAGCCTGGCGCTGATGAAGCTTGCCGATGCCCTGGAAGACCATACCGAGGAACTGGCCAACCTCGAAAGCCTCAATGCTGGTAAACCAACGAAGCTCAGCTTCAACAGTGACATTCCAGTTTCTATCGACAACGTGCGCTACTTTGCCTCGGTTGTCCGGCGACAGGAAGGCATTGCCGGCAGCGAATACTTGGGTGGATACACCAGCTTTTTGCGGCGTGAGCCCATTGGCGTTGTGGGAGCCATTACCCCATGGAACTATCCCATGATGATGGCCGTATGGAAAATTGCCCCAGCGCTGGCCGCGGGCAATGCCGTCGTTCTCAAACCCGCGCCCAACACCCCCTTAACCACCATCCGTTTTGCAGAAATCGCCCTTGAAGCCGGTTTACCCGCTGGGCTCATCAATATTGTTACGGGCAGCGTGGAAGTGGGCGAAGCCATCTGCAGTCACCCCGATATCGGCATGATTAGCTTTACTGGCAGCACCCGCACCGGAAAGCGGGTCGCTGAACTGGCGAGTCCGATGATTAAGCGGGTGACACTGGAGCTGGGTGGAAAAGCACCTTTCTTGGTGTTTGCGGATGCAGACATCGAAGCTGCTGCCCACGGCGCCCTCGTCGGAGCCTATGCCAACTGTGGGCAAGACTGCACCGCGGCCACCCGAATCTATGTCCAGGATGAGGTGTATGATGCGTTCCTGACACGCTTTAGCGAACTCTCGAAGCAGGTCGTGGTGGGCGATCCCTTCGACGAAAACACTGATATTGGCCCCCTTGTGAGTCAGGCTCAGCTCAACAAAGTGAAGGGCTATGTCGAAGAGGCCAAGCAGCAGGGCGTTGAGGTTATCACCTGCGCCGATATTCCCTCAGAGGGCTTTTTCTTTCCACCCACCATTCTGGTTGATCCACCCCAGGATGCGCCCTGTGTCTGTGATGAAATCTTTGGCCCCGTCCCAGCTGTTAAACGCTTCTCCACAGAGGAAGAGGCTATCCAGCTGGCAAACGACACGCCCTACGGATTGGCAGCCAGTGTGTGGACACTGAATGTACAGCGGGCGATGCGTATTTCTGCGGCCTTGCAGTTTGGCACGGTTTGGGTGAATGACCACCTGCCGCTGGCGAGTGAGTTACCCCACGGCGGCTTTAAGCAAAGCGGTGTTGGCAAGGACTTGTCTCACTATGCCCTGGAGGAATACACCATCGTCAAACATGTGATGTTCGACATTACTGGCGATCAGCGTAAGGACTGGCACTTCGTTACCTTTGGCAAGGAAGGCGAGTAGAACGCAACGCGCTCAGAACTTTGGGCTTACAGCAAAAAAGCGGGGGCGATCGCCCCCGCTCGTTTTTAGGTTGCATTTAGTTGACACGGTGAAATCTAATTAATCGTTCTGACAAGTCTGTAACGAACAAGGATGTTGAACGGCATAGTTGTGATCGTCGTTCAAACGGCTTAGGACTGAATCATGTCCGTCCGGCAAGTATTGAGAATTTGCTGATCCAGGTCGCTCAGCGTATCGAGCCGATGGAAGCCCAGAAGTTGCATCGGTGTTGCCTGGGGTTCACTGCCAGCGATCGCATCATCCGATGCCAGGGCGATCGCGTAGGGATAAACTTCCTGGTCGTAGGCGCTGACAATGTTGAGGTTGAGTTGACCCGACTGCACATCTCCGTAGAAGCAATCGAAGGAAGAGTTGGGCATGTAGAAGCCCCCAACAACCTGATCATCAATCACTTCAAATACCAAATATTCAGACCCCAGCTCAAATGGTTGCTCAGATTGACCGTAGAGATAGACGCCATTGTCAACCTGTTGGCTAATTAAGGGAGCTTGAGGCGCCGCCGCAACCTGGCGAGATTCCAGGGCTGGATTAACCGTGTGGGCATGGCTCTGAGCGATCGCCGCCAGCATCAAGCCAAGGGTAATGAAGAGAGCGGCCAGAGGTTTCTCAAAACGACTGAGGAGTTTAAAGAGCCAAATATAAGGGCGCTTCCTATCAGATTTTTGTGTCAGTGCAACCACTTAATACCTCCTTGTCATTTTAATTTCTTGTCATTTAATGCCGATTACTATCGCGTTCAGTGAACGAGTCGATTTATAAGCCAACCATATATGTTGAGTGTAAAGGCTCGGGTTCCAGGAATAGAGCCATATACGGTGTCTTTACATCTAAATTCACATTAGATTTAAGTTCCGTAACGTCCTGTTTTCAACGATTAACTGGAAGGACGCACTCTCCTACAAGAAGAGGGCCTGCCATTCCAGAAAACCGCGAAAAAAACTCGAAGAATTTCACATTATGTCTGTCCCAGCAGCAAGACCAAAGACAAGAGAAACATAACTGCCCATGCAAACAACAGCCGATCATGCCCCGTTTTCAGAGCCGACCCGCTTGTCGCTGATTGATAAGCACAGCAAATCAGAGTCGCTACTCGTGACTCAATTGTAAAAATACGGAAGTGAGCCGTTGAGCAAGCCTCTGTACTGAGGCATTTATCTAAGTTGCTGAAGCCAGGTTCTTGAAAATACAGATCCTGTCGACAAATCTGGCGTGAAGAAACCACGCATGGATCAAAAGACCTCGCCACAACCCTAGAGCTTGCAGCGATCGCTCACGATAGAATCCGTTAGGTCAGATATATGAAATTCAAACAAGCTATGGGAGCCTGGGAACCCATTAAACCCTTTGCACTACACCAAAATTGAGGCAATCTGACCAAAGACAGTTTGGCTAAATCACCGTCACTGTGGGATAGATGCTCAACACACATCTATCCACAACCTCTGATGTAACACCGAGCCTCAGCAAACCCTGGGGATTACTTTGAAACACCACCGGAGCCATGATCAGGATCGAGGCGTCCATCAGAGAAAAGCCCTTTGCGCCTGACTTTCATCGAATTTGCTCAATATCATAGACGGATTCACTGAAATTCCCAAACGCTGTTCAGCGTAATCATAGGGGCCATTTTGAGCCCTATTTGAGACCCAGAAAACTCCGGAAGCCCTTGCCCAGAGCGTGAGCGGCTCAGTTTTTGGGATGCCAAGAATCAGCCTGAGCGTTAGTTCATCTGTGTTATATCTTAATCTTGAATTAAGATTGGGCGTCCAGGTTGAGTTAGCTGTTTCCCCGCAATGGGAGGTGGTACTTGCAGGTTTCTACTCGAGATTTGCTTGAGATACCTACAGAGCTTGTCTAGGAGGGATAGAGAAACGTTAGACTAATACAAACTTTGAAAAGTATGTGTTGGAAGATGTGCCAAACATCCAGAGGAGGTTTAAGGCGTTTTCTTACAAAGGATATACCCGCTGGCTTCGACTGCGCTCAGCCAGCTAGGTGTTTGGTGTCCTGAGCGAAGTCGAAGGACACAGGCTTAAAGGGTACAGTCTTTTCCGAAATTCTCCTAAGACGGTGGACTCCAGATGGATGAATGCTACTGGCAGTTTTACGTTTGAGCGCTCGCTCACCCCAGGGCAGTAAATGAGAAATGGTGCGTTCGGCTTTGCGAATAGCTGTTTTGTGAAGCGTTACCGATAGGACGTTGCCCCAAATTATCATCATGCGGTTACACAAACTACCGCATTAAGCCCATTCTCCCGACAGAGTAGGGACGTATCCAACGACACTCAGTCAATCGTTTGGATAGGATCCAGATAGGTCATTGAGACGATTCCTATCGTCTCAGTTTCGTTATGATTTCCGGCTAGCCATTTGCTGGTGCTCAACCTTTTTGTATCTCCTGACTTACCTTTAACCGCATATTCTATGGCTTCAAAATTTTCGACCGAACAAGACCCGTCCCCTGCGATGACCAACCAGGCTGTTTTCTTGGAGACACCGGAAGTTCAGGAGTCGACAACACCATCGAACCCTCCCTTTGATACGGACATGGTGAGTTCCGCAAACTCCTGGACTGATCTCGCCGCGACAGAGGATTTTGTGCCCCGCCACATTGGCCCCTCGGACGCAGAGGTTGCGGCGATGCTCAAGATGCTGGGAGTATCTTCGCTGGATGCACTGATGGAGCAGACGGTGCCCGCCAAGATTCGGACGAAACAGCTGTTGCAGTTGCCCACAGGTCGGAGTGAAGCGGAGCTGTTGCAAGCCCTGAAGGCGATCGCCCAAAAGAACCAGGTCTTTCGCTCCTACATCGGCATGGGCTATGCCAACTGCATTACGCCTCCAGCCATTCAGCGCAACATTTTAGAAAACCCAGGCTGGTACACCCAATACACACCCTACCAACCAGAAATTGCCCAGGGACGTCTGGAGGCGTTGCTGAACTTCCAGACGGTGGTAACGGACTTGACGGGGATGGAAATCGCTAACGCGTCGCTGCTCGATGAAGCCACCGCCGCTGCCGAAGCGATGAGCATGAGCTATGGGCTGCACAAAGGCAAAGCCAATGCATTTTGGGTGGCGGAATCTTGCCATCCTCAAACCATCGAGGTGGTCAAAACCCGCGCCCTACCCTTAGGCATTGAGGTGATCGTCGGTAACCCCAGCGAATTCGCCCGGTGCGATCGCCCCATTTTTGGGATGCTGCTGCAATATCCCACTACTGATGGTCGGATTGAGGACTACGAAGCGGCGATCGCCCATGCCCATGAGGCCGGAGCCCTAGTGACCGTGGCTGCCGATTTGCTGGCGCTAACGCTGCTGAAGCCACCGGGTGAATTTGGTGCCGACATTGTGGTGGGCAACACTCAGCGCTTTGGAGTGCCCCTGGGCTATGGAGGCCCCCATGCGGCCTACTTCGCGACGCGGGAAGCTTACAAGCGACAGATCCCCGGTCGTCTGGTTGGGGTGTCTAAGGATATTCAGGGAAATACCGCTCTCCGACTCGCGCTGCAAACCCGAGAGCAGCATATTCGACGGGACAAAGCCACCAGCAATATCTGCACGGCGCAGGTGCTATTGGCGGTCATGGCATCGATGTACGCGGTGTATCACGGCGCTGAAGGCTTAAAGCGGATTGCCACACGGGTGCATCAACTCACCTGTGGGCTGGCCAGTGGCTTGATGCAACTGGGCTATGCGGTTGGGAAAGCGCCTTTCTTCGATACGGTACGGGTAGAAGGTGAGGCAACGCAGATGGCGCGGGTATGGGAACGGGCGATCGCCCACCGCATCAACCTCCGCCGCATCGATGCCACCACCGTTGGTATCACCCTGGATGAAACCACCACACCCCAAGCCGTGGAGGAATTGCTGCGGGTATTTGCGCTAGAGGACGCGGCACCACAACAGTTGGATATCACCACCCGCATCCCCAGGGCATTTCAGCGGACATCGCCTTACCTCAACCATCCCGTGTTTCAGAACTATCGCTCGGAAACCGAGTTGCTGCGGTATATGTATCGCTTGCAAATGAAGGACTTGTCGCTAACAACAGCGATGATTCCCCTGGGTTCCTGCACCATGAAGCTGAACAGCACCAGCGAAATGCTTCCGGTCACCTGGGCAGAATTTGGACAGATTCATCCCTTTGCGCCCCTGGAGCAAACCCAGGGCTATCAAATCCTGTTCCAGCAATTGGAAGACTGGTTGGCAGAAATCACGGGCTTTGCTGCCATTTCTCTGCAACCCAATGCGGGCTCCCAAGGAGAATACACAGGCTTGCTGGTGATTCGGCACTATCACCAGCAGCGAGGCGATGCCCATCGCATGATCTGCCTGATCCCAGAATCAGCCCATGGCACCAACCCCGCCAGTGCGGTGATGGCTGGAATGAAGGTGGTTCCGGTGAAGTGCGATCGCGACGGCAATATCGACATTGACGACCTACGAGCCAAAGCCGAGAAGCACAGCGACACCCTTGCGGCCCTGATGGTGACCTATCCCTCAACCCACGGCGTGTTTGAAGAGGGAATTCAAGCTATTTGTGCGATCGTGCATCAGCATGGCGGGCAGGTATATATGGATGGAGCGAACCTCAATGCCCAGGTGGGGCTGTGCCGTCCGGCAGAGTTGGGAGCTGATGTCTGTCACCTAAACCTCCACAAAACTTTCTGCATCCCCCACGGGGGCGGTGGCCCCGGCATGGGACCCATTGGAGTTGTGGCTCACCTCACCCCGTTTCTACCCGGGCATGGCATTGTGTCTCCCTACGCCGAGACGGGTGAACACATTGGTGCGGTATCTGCGGCACCCTGGGGCAGCAGCAGCATTCTGCCCATTTCCTGGATGTACATTGCATTGATGGGCGGGACAGGGCTGACCCGCGCCACAGAAGTTGCGATTCTCAACGCCAACTACATGGCAAAGCGACTGGAGGGACACTACTCCATTCTCTATCGCGGACGCAACGATCGCGTCGCCCACGAGTGCATCATTGACCTACGCCCCTTCAAAAAATCCCTGGGTATCGAAGCCGAAGATATCGCCAAGCGGCTGATTGACTATGGCTTCCACCCACCTACGATGTCTTGGCCTGTGGCGGGCACCATCATGGTGGAACCGACGGAAAGCGAATCTCAAGCGGAACTGGATCGGTTCTGTGATGCCATGATTGCCATCCGCGAAGAGATTCGCGACATCGAAGATGGTAACGCCGATCGCCAAAACAACCTGTTGAAAAATGCCCCACACACGGCGGCGATGATAGCGGGCGATCGCTGGGATTATCCCTACTCCCGCGAACGCGCCGTTTATCCCACTCCTTGGACAAAGGCAAACAAATTCTGGCCCTCCGTCGGGCGGGTAGACAACGCTTATGGCGATCGCAATCTCGTCTGCGCCTGCCTCCCTATGGATGCTTATACCGAATAGAGCGATCGCTTGGCTCAGTAGGGTGGGCAGTGCCCACCTGAAAACCTTCGGTTGTGGTCTTGCTACCAATCTGTACGACGGTTGCGGTGGGCACTGCCCACCCTACCGAGGATAGGACTGTAGCTTAGAATCAGCTATGGGAATGGGGAAGCGAGCGATGCTGAAGATAAGCGATCGCCCCGGGGTGGAAGTCAAACGGAAGCTCGGTTTCGGCTGTTTCGGTGGCGATCGCTTGGGCTTCGGTCTCTAGGGGATACTGGGCGAGGGTTTGTGTTACCTGATAGGCATGGTGGTCGGGCATGTGGGCATGGGCAACCAGCACATACGAACCGTATCTCCGTAGCGCTGTTAAAGGAATGGCTCCGTAACGTTCGAATGGAGCGGTTCCGTTGGTCATCTGTGTGGCAATATCAATCGGCAGCACGGCCAGCTCTACCTGCTCGGTGGATAGGAGGCTCGCAATCCGCCCCATGTCGGGAGTGCGAGCAATATGGGCATGGCTTTTGACCAGATGGGTCGCCAGGTTTTGGGCGATCGCCCTCCCCAGCTCATAGGAAGGCGCATCGGTACGGCTAGCCAAGATAAAGAGGTTGCGCTTGCGATACACATTCCACTGTGGGTAGGGCGCATGTCCCAGCAGCGGCAGCACAAGCCCAAACGCACTGCCAGATTGCAAAAACTGTCGGCGGTTCATCACACTTCCTTAAAACTTATACATTTTGATGGTGTGGGCACGACGTGCCCACACCATCAGAGAATCTAGGCAGGTTTAGTCTTGCTCCTGAAATAACGACTACGCCTTGGCGGGTGAATCGATGACCTCAACCGAGGTCGTCATCATGCCTTCCTCATCAAAAATGTCCAGGGATAGCACCACCGACACCAGATAGTTCGGCACATCTACCACCTGCCCAATCCGCAGATCGGCGGCGACGCTGCAAATCACATAGGCTTGTTCCCGAGTCACGCCATAGTTGGCCGAGATATAGTCCACCATTTGGATCAGTGCGTTGCGGGCAGCCAGCATCAGGTCTTCCGACAAGTTGGTGAGCGGCTCAATTTTTTCGCTGTCCAAATAGGTGAGATAGGGCGGAATTTCACCTGCTTCCTTCAGCGGGTAACCAATGGTGGCGTGGAAGGAGGAGGGTTCTAGCTCTTTCAGCTCAGCACCGCCTTCAAACTCTGGCATCGACAAGGACATGCCGCGCCGCAGAGAAACCTGCACCGTTACCTCAGCCCCCATTTCGATCGCCGTTCCAGCGACTTCCCCATCACCTTGGGCATAGTGGACATCGCCTACAAACAGGCCACATCCATCGATGAAGCAGGGAAGGAGGAGGGTGGTGCCCACCTGCATTTGCTTCACATCCATGTTGCCGCCATTCTCGCGGGGGGGAACCGTGCGCAGGCAGCGATCGCTCACCGTTCCCTCTGGGCCACAGAGATCCGCAGGGAGGGCATTCGTTGGCTCTGGCATCAGGGCAATGCCCCCAAACTCAGCCAGTTGCGCTTCTCGCGCCAAAATTGTGTCCAGTTCAGCTTCACCGGGCAGCACCCCAACCGAGCCCATAAATCCGGCAAAGGGGATGTGAACACCGGGAACTTCCGCCGCAACGGCCTCCAGGCGATTCAGTTGCCAATTGGCAATGAAGGGTTCCGTAAACAGATCGCGCAGAAAGCCAAAACCCGGAACGATGGTGGTATAGCCATACTCATCGGGCTTAATATCAATTAGCTTCACTGCCAGCACGTCGCCCTGCTGTGCACCGTTAATAAACACGGGACCCGTCATCGGGTGAACCAGGGTCAGATCCGCCGCCAGCACATCATCCGGGGTGGATTGAAAGTTAAAGTCAGAATCCAGCGCATCCCGTGTCTCAAAAACGACCACATCGCCAGGATCCGCCATAACCGCCGGAGGAATGTCGGGATGATAGCGATTAAAACAGTTGGGATCATCAATGCAATGCTCCCCCATTTTGGCCACAACAACCGGGGGCGTCCCTTGCACATTACTGGTATCGGGACGGGCGATCGCCCCAAATCCCACAACACACACCAACGTCACGACAGCCACTAGCCAACGTCTCAAACGCATATCCTTTGCACTCCTCACGAACCATCACGAATCAATCCATTGAGCCGGATCCCCAACCGAGACGTTGGATCTCAGCTCGTATCCTTGCATTCTTACCAGGTTCGCGAGATGTGATTTGGCAAACATTGATACCGTTCACCGATTTTCTGCATACATCTCCTCAACCCCTCACTTTCTGGAAATCGCGCACGGTTTTCAAAAGTTGATTGAGTTTTACAGCGGGGTAGATCACTCCATAAACCGACGCATGAGATAGGCCACACCAAAGTCGCCATTGGGGTGATGCGCTAGCTTTTCGGTCAGGTCAAAGATTTGCTGTGCCAGGTCTTCGCCCAATTTTTCGATGGTGGCGCGGCGCTCCCGTTCGGCATATTCCTGCTCGCGCATCTCGCTTTGCCACTCTTCGGTGAACAGATGGGCGATCGCCCCCTCCCATCCCAGATGCTGCAACACCTCCCATTCGCCCTGATCAAGCCAAATTCCCCCACAGCGAGAGCAGCGCTCCACGTAGAACGGCGGCGTTGTGCCAATGCGCGATCGCGCCAGGAAGCCCTTGCAGTTTGGGCATAGCCCAGCCCGTGCATCCTGGGGTGCAGGCTCGTAGCCCACATCCATCTCTTCTGGCAGCGGCACGGGCAACCGTTCTTCCTGCTGCGATCGCCATGCCTCATAGACATCGGACTCGATCCAGTTGCCGTCGCACTGGGGACAATGATGCACCGCTAGCCCATTGGGTAGCACATCCGTAAGCAAGTCTTCTTTGTCCTTAGGACAACGCACAGGATTCTCCTTGAGCACAATTAGCTGAACAATCGCCGATAAGACAGGCGATCGCTCGGGCGCCTGCCACTTTTGCTCCTCATTCTAAAATTCCCCCCCTGACAAGAGTGAAACTTTGAGTCCGATTTCCTCTCTCCCAAAGGGAAAAGGGGTTGAGTGGATGAGGGCAATGCAGCTTTTGCAAACCTGACATGCGCTCCGATAGCTCTTCATTAAATCACCTTGCCTTGGCTACGGAGAACCATAGAGCAGTGGCACCCCAAAAAAGCGCTAGGTGAAAGCGAAAGGCAAAATTAATGCAAAATTCACTTAACAAACCCAAAAACAAACCAACATGTGGTGGAAATGCAATTCGAGGTTGCTATGAAAAATAATTTTCTGGGCATTCTCATATTAAGAACATTTCAGCTCAATCTGTTTGGTGACAGCTTGGGTTGGTATGCATAGTTTCCTAAATTAGAGGAAAGTGCTGAGACTAACACATATAGGACTTACGCAAAGTTCGTGTAATCCTGACTAGCCTCTTAGATGTTAAGAGTGCATCGCGCCCTTAACATTTAAGGAAAGTTTCCAGCCTTTCCTCTTCAACCATAGTCCTTCATTTCTCGAAGATTATTTAAGCTCTATCTGTTTTGTCGAGATAGATAGCTTTTGCCTGAATTTCTGAATTTAAGCCAAGTGTTGAAAGATCCCAAATTAGGGAGATGCCTTCGGAGCACACATATTCCGAAATCGTTAATCTACCATGGAGCCTTACACACATTATGAAGGCAGTAAGCTATCCAACTCTCTCTTGTCAAAAGAGAGCTGAAATTGCTATTTTTGACGCTCAAATTGATGATCTCTTCACCCTATTGAATGGGTTGAGACCCGGCATCGAAGCCTTTGTTCTTCATCCCAGAGAAGATGGGCTAGCTCAGATTTCAGCGATTTTGGCAAGTCGGAAAGAGATTTGTACCCTTCACCTCATTTCCCATGGAGCACCAGGACAACTATTTATGGGGCGATTGCCCATAACTGCCGAAGACTTGACAATAAAAACACTCAATCAATGGCAACAATCTTTCAGCTCTAATGCCGAAATCCTGATCTACGGTTGTAATGTTGCAGCAGGCGTCGCTGGGCGGGCATTGATCAGTCAGCTTTATACATTGACGGGAATGAATGTTGCCGCCTCCAGCACCCCTACAGGGAATGCAACCCTAGGTGGTAACTGGAATTTTGAGATTACCTCTTCCGATTTCACTCCAACGATGGCCTTTGATGCGGCTGGGGTCATAGCCTATGCGGGACTTTTAGCAAACTAAGTTAACGTGAGTACGGGATAACAAGAAGGCTCAAACTTTTGTATTGCAATGATCGGAAAGATTCAGTCCCAATCTAGTCTTCTCAATAAGCCTCACAGTTGAGAAATTTCCCATTAGTAGGTCTTATTGAGAATTCTATGAACAACAGTTTTGTTATCCCGTACTCACGTTAACTTAGTTTGCTAAAAGTC
>JBCBSJ010000087.1:0-17478 GCA_039819245.1 Cyanobacteria bacterium J06638_20 | reverse complement strand
CTATTGGTTGCGCCCGCTTGCAATAGTTGGGTTCTTTAACCGGATTTGAATGTAACAGGACTTACGCAGTTTGATGATTTTTGGGGCGCAGTGCGCCCCAAAAATCATCAAACTCCTTTGGTTTTCCTGTCCAATGCGTAAGTCCTATGTAAGTTCTGTGGGATTAACTTTGGTGTCAAATCGCTGGCCTTCATTCAACCTGCAAGGTGGAAATGATAGACATAGGGAAAGGGGTATTGCTGCTTGAGGGAATGATTTTGTCCAAGAAGAGGCCTATCGTGCCCCTGCTCGGGAAAAATCATCTCTACCCCGGAAAAGGTTGTGTCGCAGACGATTGATTGAATAACCCTATGGCTCGCCCCCAAATTTCTGACCCCACCGCGTGGAGACAGGCAGAGGTATTGATGCAACCTGTCTTCATTCGCCTGATTGATAACATTCGCAAGGAACTGGAGCGATCGCCCTGGCAGGGAACGTATAAAGAGGAAGTCGTCTGGCCAGAGGACATTCCAGGAGAACTACGGGAGCGGGTTGAGACAATGCAAGCTCAAATAAAAACGGCTGCCCCCGAAGAAGCAGAGGCCTTGGAGGCCGCTCTAGAAAGTTTACCCCAACCCATGCCGGGGTATTTTCTGTGTCTCGACAAAGAGGGCAGCAACACCATCACGGTGGATCTGTGGCAGGTGTGTTACCAAATTTGCTTCAAAAACTATCATCCCCTCATTAGCCAGGGAGACAATGTGACCGTTGAGGTCGATACCAGTTTGCTCGACGAAACGGGGGAAGTGGAATGGAATCGCCTGGATGAAAAGGCACAGCGCATTGTGCAAGATATTTTTGCTAGCCTGAGTGCTGCCTAATCGCTCTGGTTTCACCCTTCTTTAGGTGATGCTGCGTTTCATCGTGAATGAATCGTCGCTCTGTCTGACAACTTCAAATCCAAAACGCTCATAGAGGCGCATGGCTGGATTGTCTGCCGACACGCTTAATGAAATGGGCGATCGCCCACACTCCGATGCAACCAAGTGGGTGAGAAGCTGGGTGCCAATGCCTTGACCGCGATAGGTTGGGAGGATAGCAATACTCAGCTCTGGGATGGTGTCATCCACATAGCCATATCCCTTGTTCTCGCCAACCGATGAGCGCAACCACACGGCACCGATGGGTTGACCGATCATTGCATCACTCGCAAGGAAGCCACAATCACCTTCACGCCCCCAATCCTGGACATAGCGTGCCAGCTCAGGGTGTTGAACAATCTCACGCGGTAGAGGCGGATGCCCTTCTGGAACATGCAAGGCCTGGTACAACATTTCCCAGAGAAACACTTCATCGTCTGGTGTGAGCGATCGAATGGTGCAGTGCATCGTTTCAAGTAGCCTCACGTCACAGCTATGACTGTACCGCCTGTCATTTTCTCGATATCAGCAGAATTTAAGCGAAATACCGCATTCAGGGTTCCTGCTGCTGCCCATAGCTCTTCCTAGCATCTTGAACTCTTTGGGCACTTGCACTCAAGTCTTGACTCATCCTGATGCTCCTTGACTCTATGGAACTCAGTTCACTTAGCCATGATAAAGGCAACAAGCTAGATGAGCGGCGGATACCCTACGTTGCCAAGGCTGCAAGAAACCTTTCAGAATCATCGTAGTTTGGAAAAATATGGGTGACTCCCTCTGCAAGTAACACATCCGCTTGGTCACCCGATGCAATACCCACAAACCCATAGCCTGATTTCCGCGCTGCATGGATGTCCCAAATTCCATCCCCTACATAAACCACGTTGTTAAAAGGCTGACCGTAATACGTTTCAGCTCTCGCTAATGCGATCGCCATAATCCCTTCACGGGATTCATCATCATCGGAAAAGGCGTATGGAATGTTGTGAATAGGAAGATGGGCAGACTGCAATTTGAAGCGTGCAGCTTCTGTCCAAGATCCCCCTGCATAGGCGACGGCGTGATTGGAAGATTCAATTAACCAAGACAACAGCTTGATTGCTCCCGGTATGGGTTTGATCCCACCATTTGCTTTTGCACCTTCGGTCAGTAGCTTCAGAAAATATGTTTGAAAGGTATCCACTTCAAGGCAAGAAGGCGGGCGACCTAGTTTTTGCAGGAACGCTTCTCTGAAAATACAGGCATCTGTTACATGGCTGTACGAGGGCCAATCATCCGATATGTCCGAGAAACCCCACAACTCAGACAGTGCTTGTAAAAATGATTGGTTATCGAGGTCATTTGACTCTGTGAGAGTGCCATCGATATCGAACATTATGAGTTGCATCTTCTATCTGCTCGCGTATGAGAAACCGTTGATTCTGAGTTGGTTCCCTTACCTTCAGCCAAAGGATTACTGCAACAAGAGCATGTCAACTCGAATCTCGACAGACAAGCTTCACCTCCTTGCCTATTCCAGGCTCCCTCGTGGAAGAGACTTAACGTTCCATTTGTTGCAGCTCTTCGGCGATCGTCGCGATCGTCTGGCTGATCTGGCTTTCACTATGCAGGCTGGTGATGAAAAAGCGTAGCCGGGAGGCGTTGAAGGGAACCGAGGGATAGATCATCGGGCGGGCGTTGATGCCCCGTTCCAGGAGGCGGTGAGCCAGGACAACAGCGCGGTGGGGTTCGCCCACAATGATGGGGATAACGGGCGTGCCTTCGCTCATCCCGATGTTCAATCCCTGTTGTTTGGCCAGTTGCAGGAAGAATTGCGATCGCGCCCGCAACTGAGCAACCCGCTGCGGTTCTGCTTGCAGGAGTCGGAGGGAGGCCAGTGCGGCTCCTGTATTAGCAGGCGACATACCAACGCTAAAGACAAAGCCAGGGGCAGTGTATTTCAGATATTCCACAATTTCCTTGCAGCCCGCGATGTAGCCACCGCAACTGGCGAAGGATTTGCTTAGGGTGCCCATCCACAAATCCACGGCTTGGGCAGGAATGCCAAAATGTTCGCTGACACCACGTCCGGTTGCGCCCAGCACACCGATAGAATGGGCCTCGTCCACCAACAGCAAGGCTTTGTATTGCTGCTTGAGGGCGACGATTTCGGGGAGGGGAGGGATATCACCATCGGTGCTGTAGACGCCTTCGACCGTGATGAGGACTTTCTCGAATTGGCTGCGATACTCCCGCAGCAATGCTTCCAGGGCTTGGAAATCGTTGTGGGGAAATTCCATCACCGTTGCCCCGGAGAGATTGCAGCCTTCGCGGACGCTGTTGTGGCTGAGGGCATCGCAGAGGATGAGATCCTTGGCACCTAGCAAATGCCCAATGGTGGTGACGTTAGTGGAATGTCCGCCGATGTAGACAATACAGTCCTCAGTACCTAGGAACGCGGCGATTTCCTGCTCCAGCTCTCGGTGGATGGGGCGATCGCCCGATACCACACGGCTGGCAGATACGGAGGTGCCATAGTGGGCGATCGCCTCCATTGCTGCTCGTGATACGGCTGGATCGCCAGACATGCCGACATAGTTGTAGCCGGAGTAGTTGATGACGGTTTTGCCATCAATGCGGCTGGTGTCGCGACACACGCCCTCATGCAAATCAAAAAAAGGATTGCCCATTTTCTCGACGCGATCGAGATCCTGCCGCAAACTCAAATATTCAGGGAATTGGGCAAATTGGTAGTGGGCGGGAGGAATATGATCAAGCGCCGGGAGTGAGGTCGAGCGATTGGTGATCGGGTGGGGATGCGGCGGGGTCGGTGGGATGGGTTTAGCAATAGGGGGTGGCAGTGGGGCAACGTTAGCGATGGGTTGGATGGGGTGTTGCCCGTTTTGGACGGGAGGCGGGACGGGCGGGACGGGGGGGGGGCCAACCGCTTGTTGGGGACTGCCAATGGCCGATGTCTGAGGAGCGATCGCCCCTGGTTGTGACTCAATCAGCTCAACGGTTGCGGAGGGTTGAGCGTTGTTCGCGGCAGGCTGGGCGATCGCCTGTCCGTTTAAGGGAAGCACGTCGCTGAGCAGGAAGCCGCTGAGGGCAGTGATGTTGGGGTAATCGAACAGTGTAGTTTGGGTAACCGGGCAGCCAAGGCTCGCTTGCAGGCGGTTGGTGAGTTCCACCGCCATGAGGGAATCCATCCCCAAGTCACCAAAGTTGTCGTTGGGGTCGATAGTCTCGGCATTGGGGAAACCCATGACCCGTGCGAGTTGCTCGCGGACATGGGTTTGCAGAGTGGTGGGGCGATCGCCCACGGGCAAAGCCTGAAGCTGTTGCAGCACTTCGGTTAGGGGAGCAGTGGTCATAGGGGTGGATGGGGCAGAAGTTTGGGGGACGATGGGTAATAAGCGCTGGATGAAAGCTTGGGTTGAGGGTGCTTGTTGAGGCGCAAACCGAGAGGCATCAAGGTTGAATGCGCCCACCTGGGGACAGGGAAGAGTCGGGAGGCGATGCAGAAGCGTTTTCAACAACGACAACCCTGCCTCTGGGGAAATCAAGGGGAGCCCCGCTGCCGCAAAGCTCGCCTCAGCATTGGGCAGAGACGCGGCCATGCCGATTGCCCAGGGACCCCAGTTAACGCTCAGAGTAGCGTATCCCTGCTGCTGGTGTTGGTGGGCGATCGCATCCAGTACGGCATTGGCGGCAGCATAGTTCCCTTGGCCAGCCGTCCCGATCAGGGCAGAAATAGAAGAGAAGTTGACGAAGAAATCGAGGGATGGAACGCTGCTTGAATTCCCATGACGGGTGACCAAGCGTTGCAGGTTCCAGGCTCCCAGCAGCTTTGGTGCCATGACGCGCTCGAAAGCGCTCCAGGTCAGGCGGTTCAGCCGGCTGTCCTGCAAGACACCGGCAGCATGGAAAATACCGGCGATCGCCGGATAGTCGGTGCTCCCTGCAAACCAGGGATGCAAGGCGGTTTCCAATGCGGACAAATCGGTCACATCGGCTTGCAGGGTGGTGATGTCAGCCGTATGCCGCAAGCGCTCTAGGGCGGTTTGCGCGGCAGTGGACGGCGGACGACGGCTCAGGAGAAGCAAGTGTCGTGCCCCCTGGGATACCAGCCAGGTTGCCAGTTCCAGCCCCAATGCCCCCAGTCCCCCTGTAATCAGATAGGTAACATCGGGCCGGATGCCAGGAAACGCGGGACGGGGCGGTGGCAGAGTCAGCACCACCTTGCCGATATGCTTGGCCTGGGCGACAAAGCGGAAGGCGATCGCCGCCTCTTCGATGGGGAAGGATGTGTGTGGCAATGGCGTCAGGGTTCTAGCCTGGAACGCTGACAGCAAGGTTTCCAACATGCCCGTGATGCGCTTTGGCTCAGTTTGCGAAACTTCTAACAGGTCGAAGGGAAGGTAGGTGATATCGGGGCGCATTCCCCGCACCTGCTCTGGTTCCCAAACACCGATCTTGCCAATTTCTACGAAGCGTCCCTGGGGTGCGAGGACGGCCAAACTTTTGGGAATGAAATCCCCGTTCAGGCTATTGAGAACGACATCAACGCCCTTCCCATCAGTGAGGGCAAGGATTTCGTCAGCAAAGTCGAGGGTGCGCGAGTTCATTACATGCGCCACACCCAGGGATTTGAGAACATCCCACTTGGCGGGGCTAGCTGTTGCAAAAACGATGGCACCGACATGCTGCGCCCATTGCACGGCGGCCATCCCAACGCCTCCGGCGGCAGCATGGATGAGGATGCGATCGCCCGCCTTCAAGTTGGCCAACTCCTGCAAGCCGTGGTAGGCCGTTAGAAACGCGGTAGGAATTGTGGCAGCAGCGGCATAGCTCAAATTGGCGGGCAGGGGCACGACAAAGTGAGCATCGACATTGATATATCGGCTGAGACAGCCCAGCGTTTGACAGGCAATGACGCGATCGCCCACCCGCACATGGGTGACTCCCTCTCCCACCGCTGTCACCCGTCCAGCACACTCGCCCCCAAAGGGTACCTGCTCGGCAGTGTAGAAACCCATTTGTTCCAGGTAAGGTCGCATCATTCCCAGGGCATTCAACACATCCCGGAAGTTGATGCTCGAAGCTCCCACCGCAATTTCTACTTCGCCAGGAGAGGGAATCGGTCGGTCGGTTGGGGCAACATAGAGGTTATCCAGTACGCCCAGTTCATTGAGTTGTAGGCGATAGGGACCATCCGGTAAATCCCTGGGGGAACGATCCGCTGCATGGGTCAGACGGGCAACGAAGCGATCGCCCCGACGATAGGCCACCTGTCCGGTAGTCGGTTGGTTGAGTTCAGCTAGAAGAGAGGTGAAGGGCGATCGAATGTCCCCTGCATCCAAATCCACATTGCAGCAGCGCCATTTGGGATATTCCGTGCGAATCACCCGTCCCAATCCCCACAGAGAAGCTGCTGCTGGACGTACCCCATCAGCAGGCGAGACAACTTGGGTTCCCTGGGTCACAATCCACAGGGGGGGAAAGGTTCCGGCAGTTTCCTTCTGAAGCGCCTGCACCAAATGCAGCAATCCCCCGCAGTAGAGGCGCTGCGCTGCCATCGGATCAGCGCTATCCTCTGGCGACAAACCCCACAGATAAAGGATGCCTGTCAGTGCATCCGGTTTAAGCTGCGCCCACAGCTGATGGAAATCGTCGGCGTTGGTGGGATTGCAGATGAGTGCGTCGGGCGGTGCGTCTTGGGCATCTGGGTAGACGAAGTGCAGGCGATCGCCCCGTTCCTCCAAGGCCTGCACAAAGGTCTGCTGGAAAATTGGGTTGGCAAGCGAATGGGGCGTAAATACTAGCCAGCTACGTTTTAGATCGCCAGCATCTTGGAGATGTTGGCGATCTTGGGCGATCGCCTCTTGCTCCCAAAGGACTTCGTACAACCAATCCTCTGTTGCCAAAGTAGGTGCAGGTCGATGTTGGAAGCGGTTTTCCAGAGTTTGCGGGTGAACATAGCGAAGGGTTAGACCTGAAACTTGAGCGACTAGGGTTCCGGCTTCATCCATCAGCCACAAATCGGCTCGCAACTGCCGGGGACGGGTGCTATTGCCATTTGTGGTCACAGGCTGCACCTGGCCATAGCTCCACAGTGTCGTAGTCCCTGGACGAAAGACCTGTATCTGCTCAATTTCGCTGGGCAAGTAAGTGCCTGCGTCCCTGTCACCGATGGCCGCAGCCAGGGTTTGCAAGGCGGCATCGAGCAACGCTGGGTGGAGTAGGTAACCGTCAGGGTCGAGTGTTTCGGAGAGTTGCAGGTGGGCGATCGCCTGCCCTGGCAGCTTCCACAGGGCACGGATACCCTGAAATGCTGAGCCATAGTGCAATCCCTGGGCCTTGAGGCGATCGTAGTATGCCGCTATATTTACCGCAGGCGTCGTTTGGATGGCGAACTTCGACGATTGCAACTCTGCTAACGATAGGGGCAGGGCTGGAAGATCTGGACTGGCGACCAACTCGGCGGTGACATAGCGAATTGCAGGATCTGTTTCGTCATCAGACTGGCCAGTAATTTCCAGATACCGAACGTTGTCTTGCGGCATCGCGGTTGCAGACAACGGCTTTGTCTGCAACCGCGTCGGCGTATCCCCAAGTAAAAGGGGCTGATGAATAACAACGCGTTGCAACGCTGCCACGCCCAACCTTGCCGCTGCTGCCAACCCCACTTCCACAAATGCCGCCGCTGGAAACACCACCTGTTCCCCGACCTTGTGGTCTGCTAAATATGCCGGATACTGAGCCGAAATCGCAGATTGATAGCCAACTCGCTCTTGTCCTTGAATGGAGATTGCTTCCCCCAACAAAGGGTGTGGCGCTTTCTCAATCTCGGTGTCCTCTGTGCCTCTGTGGTTCGCTTCCTCCACTTCTGCTGGCGGATCCCACCAGAATCGCTGCCGCTGGAAGGGATAGGTCGGCAACCGCAAGATTTGCCGTGATGCCTCTGGAAAGACAGCACCCCAGTTCACATCCACCCCTGCCTGATAGAGCGCCGCAAGGCTTTGCATCATTGGCTGGGTTTCAGAGGCCGTACCCGCAGGCCGCAAGCTAGGAAGATACTGAGCTGCTTTCCCTTGCGCTTCCAGCACCGATCGCGCCATGCCCAGTAACACGGGCTTGGCCCCACATTCCAGCAACAGGCTGTAGCCTTCGTCTGCCAACCGCTGCACGCCCTGGGCAAACATAACAGGATGGCGAATATGGTCACACCAGTAGTCCGCCGTGGCAATTTCCGCGCCAATCACATCTCCCGTGACATTCGACAGCAGAGGTAGTGTTGGAGCGTGGTAGGTGATCGTTTGGGCGATCGCCCGGAAGTCCACCAACATTGCTTCCATCAGCGAGGAGTGGAAGGCATGAGATACAGCCAATCGTGTGGCTTTGATGCCCTGCTCTTGTAACTCTTGCGCTAGTTCATCCAGAGCTGCGGTGGTTCCCGACAGCACGGTATTTTGCGGACTGTTGTAGGCGGCGATCGCCACTCCCTCCGGCAAATCAGCTTGCACGGTTTCCGCATCGGCCATCACCGCCAACATGCCGCCACTGGCTGGGAGGGCTTGCATCAACTGCCCCCGCGCGGCCACCAACCGCAGAGCATCTTCTAAGGAAAACACCCCCGCAAAATGCGCCGCGACATACTCTCCAATGCTGTGTCCCATAACGATTTCTGGTACAACACCCCAGGATTGCCAGAGCATGGCCAGTGCATATTCGATCGCAAATAGCGCAGGTTGAGTGTAGGCGGTTTGGTGAATTTTGGATTTTAGATTTTGGATTTTGGATTGAGGGGTGGTTTCAGGGAATAGCAGATCGGTGAGGGGAAGATCCAGGTGAGGTTCCAGAAGCTGGGCACAGCGGGCGATCGCCTCTCGGAAGATGGGGAACTGCTGGTACAACTCGCGCCCCATGTCGGCATATTGCGATCCTTGACCGGTGAAGAGGAAGGCTATGCGCTCGGCAGATCTACGACTTCTTGAAGAAGTCGTAGATCTAATCCCTGCCAGATGCCCCTGCAAATCAGCAAGTGAACTAATAGTGATCGCAAGACGACGGGCGTGATGCGATCGCCGGACATTGGCCATCCAGCACAAGTCAGCTAGGGACAGATCGGGATGGGTGGCGAGGAATTCGCTGTACCGTTGCGCCAGTTCGTTTAGCGCCGCCTCATTTTTGGCTGACAGCGTGAAGACATGCCAAGTAGGGGAATCGGTTGATGGCGACTCCGTTGCAGGTATGGATTCCACGAGCGGCCATTCCTCTAACACCACATGGGCATTGGTACCGCCAAAGCCAAAAGAATTGACCCCGGCATAGCGAGGAGTTTCATCTGGAGATTGCCAAGCGGCAAGCTGGGTTTGCACATGGAAGGGAATCTGGTCAAAGGCGATCGCCGGATTGGGTTCCCGAAAATGCAGGCTGGGCAGCAGTTGCTGATGGTGTAGCATTAGGGCGGTTTTGATGATTCCGGCAACCCCTGCCGCTGTTTCTGTATGCCCGATGTTCGTTTTGACGGAGCCGACGGCGCAGGACTGAGTTGGCTCGCGTCCCTCTGATAGCACGGCGCTTAGGGCTTCCATTTCCACCGGATCCCCCAACTTGGTGCCTGTGCCGTGGGCTTCCACATACTGCACGGCTCCCGGTGCAACCCCTGCCTGTCGATAGGCGGAACGTAACACAGCCTCCTGGGCACGGGGATTGGGAGCCGCAATACCCTGACTGAAGCCATCCTGGTTGATGGCAGAACCGCGAATCACCGCATAGATGCGATCGCCCTCTGCGACGGCCTGGGACAGCCGCTTCAGCAGAATCAGCCCCACGCCCTCACTACGGACATAGCCATCGGCCTGGGCATCGAAGCTCTGACAGCGCCCCGTCGGTGACATGAAGCCACCTTTGCTAAAGCCCACCGTCACCGTTGGCAACAGCAATACGTTCACGCCCCCGGTCAGTGCTAGATCTGATTCCCCGGTAAGAAGGCTCTGGCAGGCCAGATGAATGGCAACGAGGGAGGAGGAACAGGCCGTATCCACTGCCAGACTTGGCCCCTTGAAGTCAAACACATAGGACAAGCGATTAGCGGCAATGCAGTTCCCCGTTCCTGTCGTGGCGTAGGGCTCATCAACGGGATGCTGCCACATGCGAATGGAGTAATCATGGGTGCCAATGCCAATGAAGACGCCCGTTTGCGATCCTCGTAACGGTTCTGCTGGCATTCCCGCATCTTCAAGAGTTTCCCAGGCTGTTTCGAGCAACAGTCGCTGCTGCGGATCCATTGTGATGGCTTCCCGCGGCGCAATACCAAAAAAGGATGCATCAAACTGGTCGATGGCCTCTAAAAAGCCGCCATACCGCACGGGAGTTTTCCCGGGTTGGCGTAGGTCGGGATCATAATACTGCTGGATGTCCCAACGATCGCGCGGAATCTCGCTGATGGCATCCACACCATTTCGTAGAAGTTTCCAGAAGGCATCCAGGCCATGAGCGCCGGGGAAACGGCAACCCATTCCAACAATCGCAATTGACTCCGAGGTCATAGGTCTAGCAAAGACAGCGAATCAAGAACGTGCGGACAAAGTCGCCCGCCAGTATCGCACTGCAAGGGACAGACGCGTCATTCACGATACCTCATTATTAATATCAGTCAACAGAAGGATGTTGCAGTTGTCTTTTTGTGCCGAAGAGGTTTCCGAAATGCGAAAACGACGCAAATCATCTCTGCGCCGTTTCGAGTATTCAGGGTTGAAGGGTAGGTGGTAGTGTTATCCAACCCACCGAACATGTCCAGACATATTCGGACTGAATGGGTGGGTAGTGCGATCGCTCCAAATCAAGCGTCACAGAG
Source organism: Cyanobacteria bacterium J06638_20 (assembly GCA_039819245.1). Classification (GTDB taxonomy): domain Bacteria; phylum Cyanobacteriota; class Cyanobacteriia; order Elainellales; family Elainellaceae; genus Vacuolonema. Next base: position 6,738 of record JBCBSJ010000087.1, on the reverse strand, counting down.
TAGATAGTCTCATATCTCGCACCAAAACCCAAAACCCCTATTTTTGCGGCGCGTCGCGCCGCAAAAATAGGGGTATTGGGTTCTAGTTTTGGCAAGGTGCAAGATGTGAGAGTGACACCTTGTCCACAGGTTGCAAGAGCCATGCCCCATTACACATGCTTTCCGACCTTGAGTTTGGGCTACAGCTTGGTGCCGCACTCTGCACAGAAGCGATGGCTTGCTGCATTTTCGGTGCCGCAGCTCGTGCAAATGATTGGTTCTGTCGATGCCTTCTCTGGCCGAGCCGGGATGCCAATCATCTGAGCATTGCTCTTGCCTGGAGCCACCATTGGGTAGCAATTCTCATCCTTCTTCACCTGTGCATCTAGCAGGACAGGGCCGTCATAGGCCAGCATTTCGGCGATCGCCTCAGCCAAATCCTCCCGCCGATTGACCACCATGCCCTTGACACCGTATGCCTCTGCCAGTTTCACAAAGTCGGGCATGCCCTTTTGCATGTTGGAGGAAGAGTAGCGCTCGCCGTAGAAGGTTTCCTGCCACTGACGAACCATCCCCTGCCAGCCGTTGTTGATAATGATGGTTTTGATGTTGATGCCATACTGCGCCAGGGTTCCCAACTCTTGCAGGTTCATCTGGAAGCTGGCATCACCGCTGATGCAAATAACCTCTTCCTCGGGTAACGCAACCTTGGCTCCCATAGCAGCGGGCATCCCGAAGCCCATCGTGCCCAGACCCGCGCTAGAAATCCACTGACGTGGCCCGTTCTTGAGGAATTGCGCTGCCCACATTTGATGTTGACCCACATCGGTAGTGTAGTAGGCGCGAGGGGCCTGACGACCCACTTCCACAATCACTTCCTGCGGCGAAAGCAATTCATCGTACTGAGGTACAATTAATGGATAGTCCGCTTTCCAGGTATCGATTTTCCGTAACCACTCTTTTGTCTGTTCGGGATTGGGGCGGGCGCCGCTTTCTTGATCGCGACGGAGCATTTCGGTGAGAACATAGCGCACATCACCAACGATGGGGACCTCCGGTGCGCGATTCTTACCTACTTCTGCCGGATCTACATCAATATGAATAACCTTGGCGTGGCAGGCAAACTCATCCAACTTTCCGGTAACGCGATCGTCGAATCGTGCTCCGACAGCAATCAGTAGGTCGCACTCGCTCACTGCATAGTTCGCATAGGCGGTACCATGCATCCCGAGCATCCCAACGGAGAGGGGGTGGTGCTCGTCAAAGGCTCCCTTACCCATCAGCGTCGTTGTGACAGGAAGGCGGAACCGCTCGGCCAGCGCCAGCAGTTCGCTATGAGCATCGGCGCTAATGGCACCTCCACCTACATATAAGAGCGGACGCTTGGCGCTATGGATCAATTTCAACGCCTGGTTAATCTGCCGGGGATTTCCCTTCACGGTGGGGCGATAGCCAGGGAGGCGAATATTACCGGGTTCCACGGGAACATAATTAAATTCTTCTAGCCCAACATCCTTAGGAACGTCGATGAGCACTGGTCCTGGACGCCCCGATCGGGCGATGTAGAAGGCTTCAGCCACAATCTGTGCCATATCTGCTGGGTCGCGCACCACATAGGAGTGCTTCACAATAGGGAGCGTAATCCCGAAAATGTCGGTTTCCTGAAACGCGTCGCTACCGATCGCCTTTCGAGCCACTTGTCCAGTGATGGCCACCATGGGAATGGAATCCAGCTGCGCATTGGCGATACCGGTAACTAAGTTGGTCGCCCCCGGTCCCGATGTACCAAAGCAAACGCCAACCTTTCCCGTCGCACGGGCATAGGCATCAGCGGCGTGGGATGCGCCCTGCTCGTGCCGCACCAGAATGTGCTGAATGTCTCCCCGCTCTTCAGCCCGATAGAGTTCGTCGTAGATGGGTAGAATGGCTCCACCGGGATAGCCAAAAATATGCTCGACGCCGTGAAGACGTAGGCTATCAATCAGAGCAAAGGCACCCGTTGCGCGAACGGGCTGAATCACCTTCGCAGGTGCATTGGGCGATGCCGTTGTAGAAGATGTAACGGCACTGGATGTGGATGTTGCAGGGAGCACGTCTCGCATAACTAATACCGTGTGACTGTAAGGCTTGATGCAACTTAGGTAAGTTTAATATCTAAGTCTAATGTGGATTTGATCCGCCTGTCGATAGAAAAATCAGAACAAAAGCTATAGGCGAAAGGGTATAAGATTGGCCACCTTGTTCCCCATGTAGTACGGGATCAGACGGCAGGAACAAGTCTTGGGAGAATGACCAACTTATAGCGCCGTATCACCCGTCCCGAAAACACGCAGAAGCATCAAGATATGATGACATAGTTTGTCCCCTTGATAGACCTCAACGGGCAAGGATTTTAGGGATGTGAGTTTGTCATGATTTGCAAATGATGGAGGATGAACTCGGCGGCGATCGCCCGCTGCCGGGTCAATACCACGCCACCCAAGCTCGTCGTCCACCAACCCGTTGCCTGATTGGGCGATCGCCACAACTCCAAGTGCGGCACCGCTGGGTCGCAGTAGAACCCCGCTGATGCGCCGCCCAGGATGCCTGAACTCCAGTGGGTAAAGCCATCATGGCTCACCCGATACACTGGAAAGTTTGCCCAACCCGGCATACCCCAACCATCTAACGCAATCACTCCGCGCACCGTTCCACCCCGCAACTGCCAGAGATGCGCGGCGGCGATCGCCCCCACCACACCTGCACTAAAGGCCACAATCCGCAATCCCTCAGACTGCGTTTGAGTGTCACGACTCTGTGCAACGGCCTGCATAGTGGACTGAATGAAGTCCAACACTTCTAACGGTGAGTAGGGCGCTTTTTGGTCTGTGGGAAAGACATAAACAGGTTCGGGGAGGGCGATCGCCGCCAAGAACTGTTGGGTTAATTCCGCCGAATGTACCCCTGGGCATATAAGTAGTGTCATAGCGATTGGGAGAACCGTAGCTCCCTTCAGGAGAACTTCAAGAAGTGGCGATCGCACCAAAGAGTCTATCCTTCCGGGTGCGATCGCCGTTAACGCTGCGCAATTTTGAGCTAGGGTCTTAGGCGGTACTTCTCCCCGTTTCCGCCATGCCAGAACCAATCCTTTATGTTGCCGTCACCAATCATGGGTTTGGCCACGCCACCCGTACAGCATCCGTCGTTGCCGAAATTCAGCAGCGATGCCCAGACATTCGGGTCATCATGACCACCACGGCTCCCCGCTGGTTGCTGGAAGCTTATATGGATGGTGACTTCATCCATCGTCCCCGCGCCTTTGATATTGGCGTGGTGCAGAGCGACAGCATTCAAATGGATAAGCCCGCCACCCTGGAAAAGCTGCAAGACATCCGGCAACGCGCCAATGCCACGATCGCCTCGGAGGTTACGTTCCTCAAACAAAATCGAGTCGGGCTGATCCTCGCCGATATTCCACCGCTGATGGCTCCGATCGCCCGAGCAGCAGGCATCCCTTGCTGGATGATGAGTAACTTCGGCTGGGATTTTATCTATCGCGACTGGGGGGGCGAGTCCAGTTGGGGCGACGGCTTTATCGAAATCGCCGACTGGATTGCCGATTGTTTCGGGCAGTGCGATCGCCTCTATCGCCTTCCTTTCCACGAACCCATGAGCGCTTTTCCAACCATCGTCGATACAGGACTTACGGGCGGCAATCCTCGCCACACCACTGACGAGATGCGGGCGTTGCTCAACGTCACTGCGCCGCGCGAAAAGACCGTGATGATTACCTTTGGGGGCTTGGGCTTAGCCGAAATTCCCTACGATGGGTTGGCGCAATTCCCCGACTGGCAGTTCATTACCTTTGGCGACACGGCTCCCGATCTGCCCAACATCATCAAAATCAAGAACCGCCGCTTGCGTCCTGTCGATATCTTTGGGTTGTGTGGACGGGTGATTTCAAAACCGGGTTACGGCACCTTCTCGGAGGTCTGCCGCACTGACACACCCCTCGTTACCCTGACCCGCCGCGACTTTGCCGAAGCTCAAGTGCTGATTGATGGGGTGTGCGATGTCGTGCCCCACCAAGTGCTGGAGCCGGATGAGTTCTACACCTGCAACTGGAGTTTTCTACGAGAAGATCCAAAACCACCCCGAAATCCGGGTTCTGTGGCGCGTGATGGAAATGAAGCGATCGCCCAAGATGTCATCGATTACTTGATGGCTGAGGTCAGCTCTTGAGACACAAAGGCACGAAGACCCAAAGAGTCATTCGTAGTTTGACGGCCAGGAAAGGGCGTTGCTGAAAAGCTGTATGAATCGAAACTTTGTTTCGATTCATACAATACCTCTTTCATTGTCTAGAATCTGCAACGCTCTGCCAGAAAGGGATCGGTGCTGGAGGGGTGGAGGGGATTGGTAGGATGAGGAGAAGGCGGTTGCTAGATACAGTTGCTGGGTGCGATCTCTAGATACGGTAGCTTACTCAAAGAGGGGCTAAAGACTGGGATGAATTTTTGGCTTGGGTGTGCGCTGTGGGGATACAAAGATTGGATTGGCGAATTTTTCCCGCCTAAGACGCGAGCTGCTGACTTTTTGAAACTCTATAGCCACCGCCTCACCACCGTGGAGGGGAATACCACGTTCTACTCGGTACCGGACAAGGCGACCGTGCAGCGATGGGCAACCGAAACACCCGATGGGTTTAAGTTTTGCCCCAAGTTGCCGCGTACCGTGACCCACCAAGGTCTTCTAGTTCCCCAGGTAGAGGGGGCGGTCGCTTTCATCCACCATATGCAGGGTCTCAATGCCAATGCCGCTACCCCTGCCGAGCAACGTTTGGGCCCGCTCTTTGCCCAACTTCCCCCTAGCTACGCGCCGCAACAGTTCGATGATCTGGCTCGATTTCTCGACGCCTTGCCGAGGGATGAAGTAGAAGTGGCGATCGAAGTGCGACACCAGCAGTGGTTCGACGAACCCCATGCCCAACACCTCAATACTCTACTGACCGACTTGGGTGTTGGACGGGTCATTCTCGACACCCGTCCTATCTACGACTGCCCCGATGATCCGCAAGTGCTTTCGGAGCGCAAGAAACCGCGCGTGCCCTTGTGTATTGATACGCCAACAGATTTTTGCCTGGTACGCTACATTAGCCATCCCGACCTGGCATTTAATGCACCGTACTGGGATGCCTGGGTGCAGCGGCTGGATGACTGGCTGCGATCGGGGAAGCGTGTCTACTTTTTTCTGCATTGTCCCCAGGAGGAGCATTCCGTTACCTTTGCCCGCCATGTGCAGGGGCTATTGGAAGCAGCAGAGGTTCCCGTACCGCCCCTGCCCTGGAATACGCTCGCAGAACCTCCCGCCCAACTCAGCTTGTTTTGAGCGGTTGAGAGCGATCGCCTCCTGATTCCCGCACCACTTAGCGTTCGGTTATAGATCGGCTATCCGCTTCCGCGTTTTACGCAAAACAGCCTTGAATAGGAGTAACCGCATCTCAGCATAGGTTCATGATTATTTCGACTCGCACCTATCTCCCATTCCCCCGATCGCTTGTGTTTACCACCTACCGCGATCGCCTGTCGGAGTTGGTGCCCTACATGCCCAACATCCAGGAGATTTCTATCAAGTCGCGGCAAGATCAAGGTGAGCATATTGCGCAAGTGAATGAGTGGCATGGTGGAGGCGATATTCCATCAGCAGCTCGGTCAATCCTCGACGAATCCATGTTGTCATGGACGGAGCATGCCCTGTGGGATGAAACGAACTTCACGACCGCATGGAAGATTGAAACCCATGCTTACACCGAGGCTGTTTTATGCAAGGGAAACAATCGATTTCTGGAACGGGATCAAGGAACCTTGATTACCAGCGAGGGAGAACTCAGCATCGATTCCAACAAGATCAAGAATGTTCCATCCTTCGTGGCCAAGATGGTGAGTGGAATGGTCGAAGACTTTTTGGGAAAGAAGATTGAACCCAATCTAGTACAGATGGGCGAGGGGGTACACCGTTATCTTTCACAGCGCACCCCCTAGATATAGAGTATTCAATTGTGCTAGTCTCACCCACACCACATTCCGCAGCGCTAGCAAGGCTTAAGAGTGGGCGATCGCCCCTTGTGAAACCCCCTGCACACCTGTAGCGGAGGATGCACAAAGCTTTTTGTGGACATCAAAAGCGATGGTAAATCGTATGTGGGGCATCATTTGGCTGATCAGTTTCAGGTATGCCTCAGCGTCGTTGCGATGACGGAACCGTGCAATGGCAGCTTGCTGAAGGTTGGGCATCAGCTTGTGGACGACCCAGGGGCTTAACTGTTCTTGGTAACTCATGGGATCAACACCGTTTCAAAAGGACATGGGATGTGAAACGTAACCGAATCGTGCCCTGCCCCATATCGAAAAGCTGGGGAGAGGCAACGAACCCTAAAACGAACCACGAACACCGAAACGCTAGGTTTAGTTAATCAAACGATCGTTAGACCAATAAACAGGGAGAGATTTTATATGCACCGTATCTAGTGGTGCTTTTATCGTAGAGCCACAATATGTGGATTTTCCTGGAAATATCTGTAGCGTAGAATACATTTTTGCGATTTGTTTGGTAATAGCGATCGCCATTGCAACATCTCATGCATTCAAGCTTGGATAAAATTCAATTATTGCTCGAAAGCCTTTCATATCAGGGCTTTTAAGCAATGAATGGCTCTGAATCTATTCCTCTTTTGTCACTCTGCTCACATCTTGCCAAAACTAGAACCCAAAACCCCTATTT
>JBCBSJ010000086.1:0-17515 GCA_039819245.1 Cyanobacteria bacterium J06638_20 | reverse complement strand
CGAATCCAAATCTTTCCACCTCGTCGAATGTAGCGGGTCATGGCACGACGACTCGCCTCAATTTGGCGGGAAGTAATCCAAGAGGGCTCTAGGGCTTGCAGTGCAAAATCCCCAAAGTTTAGGGAACTACCACGGGTGGCTTGCCCACGCATTCGCCCCCGATGCTGCTTTCTAAATTTTGTTCGTCTAGGACTTAACATGACTCACTACTCGCTACCTTGACTCGTGACTAGGAAAGTTGATGAAGGTTAAGGGGATGATCGCGCCTTTGCAGTTTTACACTTGCCTAGCCTTCATTCGACCGATCTTCAAATTGGGGGCGGCGACGCTGCTGGCGGCGACGGGGTTGGTTATTTGCAGGCGCAGGATTGGGATCCTCTTGACCCGGGATGATCTCACCTTTGAAAACCCAAACCTTAATACCGAGAATTCCATAGATGGTCTGCGCGGTACGGTAGTGGTAGTCGATATCTGCTCGCAAGGTGTGCAGAGGCACTTTCCCTTCACGGGTGTACTCTGTCCGGGCAATCTCAGCCCCATTGAGTCGACCACTTACCTGAATCTTGATCCCTTGGACACCTGCCCGTTGCGCCCGTTGCAACGCCTGACGAACTACACGCCGAAAGGAAACTCTTCGCTCTAGTTGCTGTTGCACATACTCAGCAATCAAGGCAGCATCTGCATCTACGCGCTGAACCTCAACAACGTTGACCCGAATTTGTCCAGGGGTGTCGAGTACTTTTTGCAGCCCTTCGCGGAGCTTCTCAATTCCTTCACCCCCACGACCCACAACGACACCAGGGCGGGCAGTATGAACTTCTAAATCGATCTGATCGGCTTTCCGCTCGATTCGAATATCCGAAATACTAGGGCTTTCCAGACTCTTCAGCTTCAAGGGATTCTTCAGGAAGAACTCACGGATTTGATGATCCTCCTGAAGGAGCTTGGGGTAGTTGTTATTGTCAGCAAACCATCGGGAGCGATGCTCCTGAGTAATGCCGAGCCGAAAACCAGTTGGATGTATCTTCTGTCCCACAATGCGTCCTCAGTTGATGATTCTGAAATAGCCAGATAGATGTGCAAACGAAACCGAACGAAGGAATTAGATTAGATGCAACCGCGGCTAATCAGTAATTTCAATATCTGCGCCGGGCGCTACAGCAATGGTGATATGGCAGGTAGGCTTACGGATTTGATAAGCCCGTCCTTGGGCTCGAGGGCGATAACGGCGCAGAACCGGCCCTTGATCGGCATAGGCTTGAGTGATGATCAGCTCTGCCGGTGCGTAGCCTTCGTTGTGCTCCGCATTTGCAACAGCAGACCGCAAAACCTTGAGAATCGGCTCGCAAGCGCGGTAGGGCATAAACTCTAGAATAATTAGTGCCTCGCGATAGGAGAGGCCGCGAATTTGATCGAGAACTCGCCGCACCTTGAAGGGTGACATTCGAATATAGCGGGCGATCGCCTTTACTTCTTTTTCATAGGTCGTAGTAGCCATCTTTTTCTCCTATCGCCGTGCCTTCTTATCACTCTTCGCATGACCACGGAATGTCCGTGTTGGCGCAAACTCACCCAACTTGTGTCCCACCATCTGCTCGGTGACATACACGGGAACATGTTGGCGACCGTTATGAACCGCGATCGTGTGCCCAATCATCTGTGGCAGCACGGTCGATGCCCGCGACCAAGTCTTAATGACTTGCTTTTCATTCTTCGCATTGAGCGCCTCAATCTTTTTCATCAGATGGTCGGCGACAAATGGACCTTTTTTGAGTGAGCGAGCCATGTTTCCTAACCTAGAAAATGTCTAACAACTTACTGAGTTTGAGGGAATCGGATTCAAGTCAGTCAATTCATACAGACAAACGTGAAATGTAGAGTCAAACCGCAAGAAAATGTTCGCGGAAAGGGCTGTCCTAAGACTGACGCCCACCCCGACCCCGCTTGGATGTCCGCCGCCGTTGTCGAACAATGAGTGAACCGCTCGCCTTCTTCTTGTTCCGCGTTTTGGCGCCCAATGCAGGCTTACCCCAGGGCGTAACAGGTCCCGAGCGACCAATAGGTGCCCGCCCTTCACCACCACCATGGGGGTGATCGACCGGATTCATGACACTACCACGCACTTCTGGGCGACGCCCCTGCCAACGTTTGCGACCTGCTTTTCCAAGGCTGACGTTGCGAGAGTCGGTGTTACCCACCTGTCCGATTGTGGCGTAGCACTCACGACGCACCATCCGTACTTCAGTCGAAGGAAGCCGCAGAGTGACGTAGTCTCCTTCCTTAGCCACAACTTGGGCTGAGGTACCGGCTGCTCGCACAATTTGACCACCCCGACCAGGAATCAGTTCAACATTATGCACTGTGGTACCGAGCGGCATTTTGCTGAGCGGCAGAGCGTTACCTGTTTCAAAAGGCGAATCTTCTCCCGCGATGACCGTTGCACCAACAGCCAAACCAACGGGATGCAAGATATAACGCTTTTCACCGTCTTGATAGTGCAGGAGGGCAATACGGGCATTGCGATTGGGATCGTATTCGATCGCAGCAACCTTAGCAGGAATGTTGCGCTTATCCCGACGGAAATCAATGAGGCGGTAGAGTCGCTTATGCCCACCGCCACGATGGCGGCAGGTAATCACGCCTCGGTTGTTCCGCCCTTTGGGATTGTGAACCGAGATAACCAATGACCGTTCGGGCTTTGACTTTGTGACCTCTGAAAAGTCAGAAACCGTACGCTCCCGCGTGGCTGGGGTATAAGGTCGATATTTACGAATGCCCATAATCTCACTCTCAGCGATGACTTTTAGCTACGGTTTTGACAGCCTTCAACAGCCGCTTTATTCCAACTCGAACTTCTGCAAAAGCAAAACACTTCGTCTTGAGAAACACTTCCACACTCTAAACCTCGGGGAAGAGCACAATAGAATCACCTTCCGCCAAGGTCACGATCGCCCGCTTGTACATTGGCTTGTGACCAATAAACCGCCCAACACGCCGGGACTTCCGGGTTGCTGCTTGGGTATGCACTTTGACGACCTTGACATCAAACAACGCTTCGATCGCCTCTTTAATCTCAGGCTTACGCGCTTGCTGGGACACTTCAAACAGATACTTATTTTCTTCCAGCAACATCGTCGCCTTTTCAGTAATCAAAGGACGCCGAACCAGGTCGATTAAGTCTCTCACGTCGCGCTTATCCACCGTACACCTCCTGCACTTTGTCCAAGGCGGATGCCGTTACGACAACGCGATCGGCAGCCAATAAATCATAGATATTGAGATTCGAAGCAGAAATCAGCCGTACCGTTTCAATGTTTCGTGAGGACAGATAGACGTTCTCATTACGATCTGCGACGATGAGCAGCACCTTATCGCCAGCTTCCACACCCCAACGAGTGAGCGCTGCAACCAGATCCTTCGTCTTGGGACGCGGCAACTCCTCTGCAAAATCCTGCACAACGATCATGTCATCTGACCGACCCTGGAATGCTGTGCGGAGGGCCAGTTGCCGCTCCTTCCGGTTCATCTTGACGGAGTAGTCCCGGGGTTTGGGGCCGAAGATGACACCACCACCTCGCCATAGAGGGGAACGGCTAGATCCTGCCCTTGCCCGCCCAGTCCCCTTCTGACGCCAAGGCTTACGGCCACCACCACGCACTTCAGAGCGAGTCTTGCTCGACGCTGTTCCTTGGCGAGCATTGTTCATCTGGCGAACGAGAGCGCGATGCACAATGTGAGCTGCGTTTTCGTCCTTAGCAACCTTCAATGCAAAGGTTGCTGTGCCTGCCTCTTCGCCATTCCAGTTTTTAATCGCGCATTCAACCATGTTTCTTTCCTCGACCCAATTCAGCACGGAGAGAAGCAATCGCCCCTCATCAATCACTCAAATGGCTTATGATTTGGCAGCCCCGACCAAGTTAGCAGGGGTGATATTAATCAGCGTGCCAGGCTTACCAGGAACCGATCCTTTAAGCAGGATCAGGTTGCGATCGCCATCAATCTGCACAACGGTGAGCTTGCGAACGGTCGTTTTCACACCACCCATGCGGCCAGCCATCTTTTTACCGGGATAGATCCGCCCAGGCGTTGTGCCAGCCCCTGTTGAGCCCGGTAGGCGATGGTTCTTAGAACCGTGGGCCATCGGGCCTCGACGGAAGTTATGACGCTTTTGGTAGCCTGCAAAACCGCGACCGATACTTTTTCCAGATACATCAACTTGCTGATTAGGAGCGAAGAGATCAACCTTCAACTCCTGACCCAGGCTGAAGGTATCTAGCGAATCCGTCCGATACTCTTGCAAATATCGCAAGGGCGGTGCTTCTGACTTGGTCAAGTGACCTAGTTCAGGTTTCGTCAAAGCCTTTTCTGCTGCTTCCCCAAACCCTATCTGAACAGCCGTGTAGCCGTCCGTTTCTACCGTTTTCACCTGCGTGACCCGGCAGGGCCCCGCCTGGATGACGGAGACGGGGATTGCTTTTCCAGACTCGTCAAAGACCTGAGTCATCCCTAATTTGGTGCCAAGTAGTCCGACGGACACAGCTACACCTCTCCCTTTGCTAACACACTAAAATCCCGATGAACTCTTTAGCTCATCCAGCAAACCACCGAACATTAAGAGCGAAACCGACGTTACCAATGCAAGCGTCGAGCCACCCTGACAGAACAACACAGAAGCGGATTTTTACCTTTCTGGCTGCAAGCCTTATCGGGGAGTCTAGTCACACAACCTCATTGACTCCCAGCAGAGGTCGCGGGGACTTGAGCAGAAAACCACTCAGTATCCGTGACAACTTCGGGGCTAGCTTTTATCACGTCAAAACGCGTGCCAAAAGCACCACGAAGTTCTATATGCGACGATTTAATATCATAACCACATATTTCAGCTTTGTCTATAAGATCTTGAAAATTTTGTAGACAAGCAAGCAGCGTCTTGCACGCCCTCCTCACCTTAGCTTGGGCTACCAGGCATGGGAGCGATCGCTAAGGACTGCTTAACGTCAAGATAAAATCCACCTTCACCGATGAGAAAACACCACAGGACTCTCTCGTGTGGAATGAGGATCAACCTTCTGTCGCCACAGGTTGGGAGACTTCTTGTTCTACCTTGGGCGAAGAAGCCGCTAGCTTTTTAGTAAACGTCAGTTTGCTGTCGACCACATCTATCAAGATCGTGTCGCCTGAAACAAAAGCATTTTCCAGGAGCTTGGTTGCCAGTGGATTCTCAATTTCCCGCTGGATAGCTCGTTTCAGTGGGCGAGCGCCATAAACAGGGTCAAAGCCTGCATCTGCAATGTGATTTTGAGCATCGGTCGTCAGCTCTAAAGCGACCTTCTGTTCTCCGAGCAAACGGTGCAGGCGCTTCATTTGAATGCCGACGATTTGCCGCAATTCGTTGAGCCCCAGTGCATGGAACAGGATGATGTCATCAACTCGGTTGAGAAATTCTGGGCGGAAGTGCTTGCGGAGGGCATCCATAACCCGCTTACGCATCTGCTCATACTTTGTGTCATCCCCAGAAACATCAAGAATGTGATCGCTACCAATATTGCTGGTCATGACCACAATGGTGTTGCGGAAATCAACGGTTCGCCCCTGAGAATCCGTAATACGCCCATCATCCAGCACTTGCAGAAGGATGTTGAACACATCGGCGTGGGCTTTCTCCACCTCATCCAAAAGCACCACGCTGTAAGGCCGACGACGTACAGCTTCGGTGAGCTGTCCACCTTCCTCATAGCCGACATAGCCTGGAGGCGCACCCACCAGCCGTGAAACAGCATGTTTCTCCATGTATTCCGACATGTCAATGCGAATGAGGGCATCCTCAGAATCGAACAGGCATTCTGCCAATGCCCGTGCTAGCTCTGTTTTTCCGACCCCAGTAGGACCCAGAAACATAAAGGAGCCAATAGGACGCCCCGGATCCTTCAAGCCCGATCGCGCTCTGCGGATAGCGGCAGCAACGGACGCAACAGCTTCTTGTTGACCAATTACTCGCTGATGCAGGAAAGCTTCTAGATGCAGCAGCTTTTGGCGCTCCGATTCCAGGAGGCGATTAACGGGAATCCCTGTCCATTTGGCAACAATTTCGGCAATATCTTCTTCGACGACCTGCTGTTTCAGTAAGGCTGTACCGTTGCGATTCTGGATCTCCAGCAACTCGGCTTCTTTCTCTTCCAGCTTTTGATGGACGGTCTCTAGTTGACCATATTTCAGCTGAGCCACGGTATTGAGGTCATACTCGCGCTCAGCTTTTTCGATCTGGCGACGAAGGGAGGCTTCTTCTTCCCGCAATGTTTTGATTTCTTGCTGAATCGTCTTCTCAGATTCCCATTGCTCGGTGAGACTTTCCTTCTCGGGTGTTAGCGTTGCAATGTCTTGTTCGAGTCGGGTCAGCTTTTCCTTAGACGCGCGGAAGGCTGTACTCGTAAAACCCAAGCGCGTTCCTTCACTTTCGAGCGATCGCTTCTCAATCTCTAGCTGTCGAATGCGGCGCTCAATGGTTTCGAGCTGCACAGGCTTTGAGGTGGCTTCCATCTTCAACTTGGCGGCCGCTTCATCCACCAAATCGATGGCTTTGTCGGGGAGGAAGCGATCGGTAATATAGCGATCGCTCAAAGCCGCAGCCGCTACCAGTGCGGCATCCGTAATCGTGACGTTGTGATGCACCTGATAGCGATCTTTCAAGCCACGCAGAATGGAAATCGTGTCGTCGACCGAAGGCTGACCAATAAAAACCTGTTGGAAACGGCGTTCTAAGGCGGCATCTTTTTCAATATGCTTGCGGTATTCATCCAGCGTCGTCGCACCGATACAACGCAACTCCCCCCTTGCCAGCATGGGTTTGAGCAGATTACCAGCATCCGTTGTTCCCTGAGAGGAGCCTGCGCCGACAACCGAATGTAACTCGTCGATAAAGAGGACAATTTGCCCTGCAGAATTGGTAACTTCTCGCAAAACAGCCCGCAGACGTTCTTCAAATTCGCCTCGATATTTGGCTCCGGCAATCAAGGCTCCCATATCCAGAGAGATCAACTGCCGACCTTTCAGGGATTCGGGGACATCTTCTTTGACAATGCGTTGGGCTAAACCTTCGGCGATCGCCGTTTTTCCGACACCCGGTTCCCCAATCAACACCGGATTGTTCTTACTGCGGCGAGAGAGAACTTGAACCACTCGACGTATCTCTTCATCCCGCCCAATAACCGGATCCAGCTTATTTTCCCGTGCTAATTCGGTTAAGTCGCGCCCAAACCGTTCGAGGGCAGCGTATTGCGACTCTGGATTTTGGCTGGTTACCTTCTGGCTACCCCGCACTGCCTTGATCGAAATCTCAAGTTGCTTTGCCTCGACATTGGCCGTACGGAACAGACGATGGCCAACCCGATCATCTTCCGAGAGCGCCATTAACAGGTGCTCAACAGAGATGAATTCGTCTTCAAAAATTTTGCGGGCGTCTTCTGCTTTGTCGAGGAAAAGATCTAAACCACGCCCCAAAAACAACTGGTTCAGATCAGAGGCCGAAACTTTCGGTTGACGTAAGGCATAGGCATCGAGCTGCTGCCGCAGTCGCGCTGGCTCCATTCCTGCTTTTTCGAGGATGGTGTCGACCATCCCTTGCTGATCGAGGAGGGCGATCGCCACATGCTCCACTTCTAGATTTTGTTGCCGATAGTTGCGGGCAACATCCTGGGATTTGACAATGGCATCCCATGCCTTTTCGGTAAATTTCTTCGGATCGGTTGGTTGCATAGTGGATTGGCGTTTCCCTGAGACCCTCGTACGGTGGAAGCGTTCAATGCAAGTTCATTGTAACAATGGGATGGAGCGGCTCCGTAGCGAGAATGACGATGGGGATATCGATAAGGTTGGTCAGTGGGTGGGGCGATCGCTTCGTCGATCAGGTCGAAGGCTCGGAGGTCTCTCCGTCCAAGTCGCCGAATCGCTCTCTATATGTAGCTAACTGTGCCTCCAAGGCTTCTGCCCGCTGACGTTCCGCTTCCGCCCGCTGACGTTCCGCTTCCGCAAGCTCTTCAGCTTCGGCACGTCGCTGGCCTTCTGTTTTCAGCGCTGCTGCCAACTCATCCGGGATAAGCAGCCGTTCACCTGAATCCACTCGATAGAAACCCAGCAATTTTCCTTCTACTGCTAGCCGTAGTCCTAATGCTTCACTGACTGGCTCTGAGACCGGGACATAGGTGTCATTCTGGAGGCGGTAGCCTTGAAGCTGACCTTCGATCCATTCGTTCTTTGGGTCAAATAGCCAGTACTCCGAAACACCTAACTGTTCATATAAACCAAGCTTAAATCCTTGGTCTCTATCTTGCGTCCCTTTGGAGGTAACTTCAAAAATTACGCTGGGAATCTCACCTTCTTCCCACAGTTTGTAGGTGTCTCGGCTGCCGGGCGAAACATTGAAAACGACCATAACATCTGGCGCAACCCTCAACCGAGGAAAGCCTTTTGAATAGTAAAAGAACTGGTCGGCTAGAACAATGGCCTGCTGCCCCTGCAGATGCTGCATCAACACGGCAAAAATTGTCAGCAGCGCTAGGACATGGTCGGACGTTTCTGCCAAGGGTTCACCATCACTGCTGGGATAAAAAATATCTGATTCAATGGCTGGAGGTGAAGTAAGACTAGTCATAATCAGACCTAAGAACTCAACCATGTATGCATAGCCAGATGATGTCTTATCATCTCACAGCCGAACTCCTCAGAAGGTTCCTTGTAAATTGGTAAATCGTTGCTCTGAGGCAAACGAGCCACTAAACCGAGCTGCTGCTAGGAACTTTATCCGTCACAACTTCCCCCTTACCTCGGCGGGATTGAATTTCGAGGTGGAGGAGGAGGGCGTTGATGTCGGCAGGGTTAACGCCGCCGATGCGGGTGGCTTGTCCAATGGTGAGGGGACGCACCTGGGCGAGTTTCTCGCGGGATTCTTTGGAGAGGGTGCTGATGGCATGGTAATCCAGGTCAGCGGGAAGGGGGCGATTGGCTTGCCGAGTGACTTGGTCGATTTGGTTTTGCTGCCGTTGTAGATAGCCCGCATACTTGATTTCGATTTCGACGCCTTCGCGTACCTCGCGAGGGAGCGTGGCGTTGCCCAGGTCGTAGTGAACCAGGTTGGCGTAATGGAAACCAGGACGGCGAAGGAGTTCGGCTAGTGTCGCCGAGCCTTTGATCCGCTGCTCCGTATCGGCAACAATCTTTTTGCCAACGGGATCGTGTTCCTTGACGCGGGTGCTGTGGAGGTGGTCTTTCTCGGTGGCGATCGCCTCTTGCTTATCCTGGAATAGTGCCCAGCGGCGATCGTCGATCAACCCAATCTCGCGTCCCAGGAGTGTGAGGCGCTGATCGGCGTTATCTGATCGCAGAATCAGACGATATTCCGACCGGGAGGTCAGCATCCGATAGGGTTCCCGGAGGTCTTTGGTGCAGAGGTCGTCGATCAGCGTACCGATGTAGCTCTGCTCGCGGGGAAAGACAATCATCTCTTGACCCTGTACAAAGCGAACGGCATTGATGCCTGCAACCATCCCTTGGGCAGCCGCCTCTTCATAGCCCGTCGTGCCATTAATCTGCCCCGCACAAAACAGCCCTTCCACGGTCTTTGTCATGAGGGTGGGGAAGCATTGGGTAGCCGGGAGATAGTCATATTCCACTGCATAGGCCGGACGGAGCATGACGCAGCTTTCCATGCCAGGGAGCGATCGCAGCATGGCCAACTGGAGTTTCTCTGGCAACCCCGTGGAGAAACCTTGGATATAGAGCTCGGGAATATCGCGACCTTCTGGTTCAATGAAAATCTGGTGGGATTCCTTGTCAGCGAAGCGCACAATTTTGTCTTCGATGCTGGGGCAATAGCGCGGCCCTTTCGCATCGACCCAACCGCCGTAAACGGGGGACAGGTGCAGATTTTCCTGGATCAGTCGATGGGTTTCAGCAGTTGTACGGGTGAGGTAGCAGGGCATTTGCTCTCGCTCCACCCATAGCTCTGGATCAAAACTGAACCACCGCACATCTTCGTCGCCCGGTTGCAGTTCCATGTGGCTGTAGTCTACAGAGCGGCGATCGACCCGTGCGGGGGTTCCAGTTTTCAGGCGATCGGTTTCAAAGCCAAGGCGATTGAGGGTATCGGTCAAACCTTCAGCCGCAAATTCTCCCGCACGTCCTGCAGCCATCGACTTGTTGCCAACCCAAATGCGGCCGCCCAGGAAAGTGCCTGTAGTAAGGATCACCGCTTTGCAGCCGAAGGCCACGCCAAAGTAGGTTTCGACGCCAATCACCTCATCATTTTTGCCCAGCACCAAATCCGTCACCATGCCTTCGCGCACGGTTAGGTTTTCCTGGTTCTCGACAATGCCTTTCATAACGGCAGCATATTCGCGCTTGTCGGTCTGCGCCCGCAACGCCCATACCGCTGGTCCTCGCGAGATATTCAGCACCCGCTTTTGTAGGTAGGTGCGGTCTGCCATTTTGCCGATTTCGCCGCCCAAGGCATCAATTTCGTGGGTCAACTGTGACTTGGCAGGGCCACCCACGGCAGGGTTGCAGGGTTGCCACGCAATCTTATCGAGGTTGAGGGTGAGCAGCAGGGTTCGACATCCCAATCGCGCGGTCGCTAGTGCGGCCTCGCACCCGGAATGTCCGGCTCCGACGACGACGACGTCGAATTCATCTTGAAAGTCTGCTGCTACGTCAAAGGTCATGGGGAACTAGGGTCGGATGGCTATCAGCGTAGAAGGATAGGAATTTGATTTCAGAGTCGAGACGGTTGATGGGCAATGCCCACCCTACAGGTTGCAGTCGCTAAGCCTAATGGCGATCGCTTCCTAATCTCTTTCTAATTTATATTAGTCAGCTGCTGTCTTGCTCAGACGTTCCCATTCATACGGCTAGCGTCCTTTCGCTAGAAGTCTCGCCAGTCGTCTGTTCCAAAATTGTCTTGGAACCAGTACCAGTCGCCTTCAATGGGGTGAATTTCGTAGTTGCGATGATTTTCATCGCCACCACCGAAGGGCGATCCGTTTGCGTTGGGGCGCTGGACAAAGCCGTAGATGGTGCGATCGCTTACAAAAAACTCGGGTGGGTGTAGCCGCAAGTAGATTCCCCCCGATTCACTCTGAACCATCTCTGAAATGGAGTATGGGCCAAACTGTCGATCGACAAAAGCGATCGCCCCAGGGGATGAAGATTGAGCCGCGAGATTAGAGAACGAGGGTTCCACCTGAGCAAAAGCCCACTTCAGCGGGATATTGGCGCTTAAGAGAACGATAGTCAGCCCAACGATGCATCCATCTAGGATCCACATCCACCGTAACGCTTTGCGAAGCATGGCAGGTAATCGACGGGAAGTTTGCGGGCTATGGTTTACAGCCGATTGCCGCAATTCATTCCACAACACTAAGGCGATAACAGCTCCCGGGGAAACGAACGTAAGGATTGCCCAAAGCTGCCCTACAACTAAGTTGCTAATGAACAGGTTCAAGGCAACCAGCATCAGTAGGATGAAGAAAATGATTGCATTTTCAACACCACCGGGATAAATGCCGACGCCCAAAAGCACAAGGCAGATGATGGGAGGAACTAGGGCGATCGCACTTGTGACGATGAATTTCATGGGCTGTGAGTCGGCATATCCTCCTCAAACGTAGCCCAGGTTTTTGGGGAGCTATGCAGCGCTACATGCGATGCGTCTGGGGGCGATCGCTATAAGCCCGTAGCGGTTCCTTGATAAAGCGAATGTAGAGATGGCGGAAGGTAGATTTGATTACCCGCGGCATTCCAAAGTCGATGGGCACTAGGTTTTGCGGGAGTTGCCAGTCGGGGATTTGAAGCTCAGCTGGGGTTAGCAATGGGAACTGAAGTTCATCCAGGCAAGGGTTGAAACCCAACTGCTCAGCAGGAACCTGGGTGGGAACGGTCGTAGGGTCGGTTTGGAGGATTTCGACGAGGGCGCGATCGAGCGCAAAGACATCGTTAGAAGCAGCGAGGATGCCCAAGTAACGAGGATCTCCTTGGCTGGGGCCATTGCCTTCGTGGCCAATGATGCCATCGGCAATGGTGAGGCTGGGGGCGATCGCCCGCGCCGTTTCCACCAGCATCATGCCAAACCGTAGGCAGTCTTTCCCCGCTTCCATATGCCACCAAGCCTTCATCTTGCCAGGGACACAACCAAACAGGTTTTTGACGCCCAAGGTCAGGGTGAGCTGCACATGCGACTTCACTTTGGGTAGGTTGATCACCACATCTGCACCCATCGCTTCTTTTGATAGCAGCAAGTGGTTAAACTCTTTGCTGTTGGTGGCGTAGCGCTGGCCGCTGAACTCAACAATGGGAACTCCCAACTCATCCAGCAAGGGACCATAGCCATTGGCGATCGCCACCCCCCGCGCGCTACCAAAGGCCGGACTATCACCCAGAAACGGCTTGCCTCCGACTTCTTGAACCAATTGGGCAACGCAGTACGCCAACTCCATGCGGGTTGTGCAGTCCTTCGTAGGGCGCGAACCAGTAAGCAAATTGGGCTTGAGCAAGACGCGATCGCCCGGTTTCACAAAGGCTGCCATGCCACCCATGGGTTCCAAAATCTGCCGCAATTGATCGCGCAGATAGTCGTATTCATAAGACGAGGCACGGGTCAGGCTTACCGTTGGGTTCATCATGCAATTGGGTTGGGAGAAGAGGGAACAAATGGAGCAGAACACCCAGTAATCGTGGAAAGATCATGGGTCGTTTGGTTCTGGCTTCTAATGCAAACTGACTAACGCCAGCCATCCGATTACTGTGTATCAACACCGAAGGTGGGTGTCGTTATAGGCAGACACTTTTAATTCTGGATGCTCCTCATTTGGCGGTTCCTACAGGCACCCTAACGAGAGCGATTTAATGCCGTTACCCGCTCCGCATTGGCAAATACATCTTCTCCCTTCAACTGATCAATCGAGGGTTTCACCTCAACTTTGACCACATTGTCGATGTTGACAAAAACGGTTTGATCGGGAAGGTTAATAATCCACCAATCCTTGTTTAAAAGATGGCGGACCTCTACAAGCTGGAATGTCTGGGCAGATCCGTCTGATTCAATCGGAGCATAGAGATTGAACGATTCAGACTGACCATTCATGTAGTGGAAGGTCATCTGGGTGTAAACAGATTCTTGGGTGTACATAACGGTTGGGAATTAAGGTTGGGCTGCATTATCGGAAGTTGAACCGGGCATAGCACTCATCTTCGCCAAATCGAGAACCTGTGCCAGTGCTTCCTCGTTCATCAGTCCTTTTTCTAGCACAATCTGCCGGAGAGGCTTACCTGTTTCTAAGGATTCTTTAGCAACGGCAGCAGCATTGAGATAGCCAATGTGCGGATTGAGGGCAGTGACCAGAGCGAGGCTACTTTCAGCATAGGTGGCGCAGCGATCGCCCTGCACGGTCAATCCTTTTAGCCCCC
The DNA here is from genome assembly GCA_039819245.1 of Cyanobacteria bacterium J06638_20. Lineage (GTDB taxonomy): Bacteria > Cyanobacteriota > Cyanobacteriia > Elainellales > Elainellaceae > Vacuolonema. The sequence goes on along the minus strand of JBCBSJ010000086.1, from coordinate 4,063 downwards.
GCATCGTTAATGCATCCAGCGTATTGCCCAGTAGCTCAATGCTGTGAATCAGGTTGAAGGCGATCAGCGGCATCATCACGTTTAGCTCCAACTGCCCAGCCTGAGCCGCAAAGGCGATCGCCGTGTCATAGCCCATCACCTGAAAGCAAACCATGGATGTCATTTCCGCCATCACTGGATTGTACTTTCCAGGCATGATCGAAGAACCCGGCTGGACGGGAGGCAGTTGAAGCTCCTTGAAACCCGTATTAGGACCGGAATCCAGCAGTCGGAGATCGTGGGAAATCTTGGCCAAATCCTGTGCCAGATTGCGGAGTGCCCCCGACACGTTGACAAACGGAGCCATACTTTGCATTGCGGCCATCAAGTGAGGCGCCGATTGCAACGGTTGATCAATGAGTTCCGATAACACCTCGGCGACTCGGAAGCGATAGCGGGGATGGGTGTTCAACCCAGTGCCTGCCGCACTACCCCCCAACCCCAATACCGTCAAATCCTGAGCGGCGGTTTCTATTCGTACCAGGTGATCCGCCAGAATTTGGGCCCAGGCACGAAAGGTTTCGCCCATCCGCACGGGAACGGCGTCCTGCAAATGCGTTCGCCCCGATCGCACCACATCTTGATACTCGCGTGCTTTGTTGTCGAGGGTGGCGATCGCCTCCGCCAGATTGGGATAGAGCGATCGCTCTAGAGCCAGCAGCCCCCCAATCCGAATCGCAGTGGGGATGACATCATTGGTGGATTGCCCATAGTTCACATGGTCGTTGGGGTTAACGCGGGTATAGTCACCCTTTTCACCCCCTAACAGCTCCAATGCCCGATTGGCCAGCACTTCATTCACATTCATGTGATGGGAAGTACCTGCCCCAGCCTGATACACATCCACCACAAATTGCTCGCGCCATTGCCCCCCCAACACCTCATCAGCAGCCTGCACGATGGTGTGACTAATGTCTGTTGGAATGCAACCCAATTCGCCATTGACAAGTGCCGTCGCCTTTTTGATCAGCACACAAGCATCCACATAGGTTGATAGAGGCTTTAATCCACTGATCGGAAAATTTTCGGTGGCGCGAAGCGTCTGAATGCCGTAGTAGGTTTCATCAGGGAGCTGACGCTCCCCCATCGAGTCTTTCTCCGTCCGCATCGTATTAGTGTCGCCCGTTAAACTGCTTATTCTCTCCCAAATCATGTCACAAGTCATTGGACTCAAATTGACACGAAGTTTATATATGCCCTGCTAATTATTTCATAGAGTCCAGGGCATACTGATGGCAGGGTGCTATTGAACTGACGAATGATCCGATATGGAAGTGAATTCTGCCTTAACTCATACGCAGATGATGGGCTGAGGGAGAAGGCTAAACAAATCCAGCGTAACTATTAAGCCATGGTGACCGCAGAATGAGGGTTCGAGCGATCGCCCTTAGCCCCAAATTTCCCAAATCTACAGTCTCCAAACATTTATCCCCTTACAACAGTCCTGCATATCCCCAAAGGTATGCGGCGATTTTGTCTTTGCCCCTATTCCAAGATCTCTTGAAAACGCCCGTCAATGTCTTGACGCCTCCCAATCAAGACTGAATCGAACGATGGCGTAAGGAACCATGTTGGGTCGCTACCAGAATCGGGCATTGCCCGTATTGCATCACCATGAACGACAATCAGAATATTCATACCTGGCTGAGCCAAGGAACCGCATTGTTTGTGGCGCGGCGCTATGAAAAAGCCGTGGCTCGCTTTGACAAGATTTTACTGAGCAGCCCGACCCATGCCGAAGCTTGGAGCAAGCGTGGCTACAGCCTGCATGAGATTGGCATGTATCGAGAAGCCGTCGAAAGTTTCAGTCAGGCCATCCAATACGAACCTAAGGAAAGTTTGCACTGGCAGGGAAAGGGTATCACCCTAGCAAAGCTGGAACGCTATGACGAAGCGATCGACAGCTTCGAGCGGGCAACTCGGTTCAATCCCCGTGACATCAAGGCTTGGTACAACAAGGGGTATGCCCATCTACGTGTCTTTCACTATCGGGAGGCGATCACCTGTTTTGATCGCGTTGTAGAGATGCGCCCCGACAATTACCGCGCCTGGTATAACCGAGGCGTTTCGCAAGCCGCCTTACGTCGTTATGACGATGCCCTCAGCAGCTTGGATACGGCGATCGCCATCAAACGTAGTTGCCACTATGCCTGGAGTCATCGCGGTATCGTGCTGAACAAGCTAGGACGATATGTAGAAGCCGTCCAGAGCTTCGACCAATCCCTAGCTTTCAAAGAGGATAACCCTGAGGCTTGGTATGGGAAAGCCTGCTGCTATAGCCTGCAACAGGATCTTCGTCAGTCGGTACGGAGCTTGCACCGCGCCCTTGTACTCAGCCCCCACCTCTATCGCGTCATGGCAATTGGCGACAACAGCTTTGATGACATCCGCCAATCTGAGGAGTTTCGCGACCTAGTTGGCACCACTCAATAACGAAACTCAAAGCGCTCAGATAAGTGCCGGGAATTTCATCGCTGATCGATTCACGAATCCGTCGACTTCAATAAATTCAGCGACATCCTAAACGATCTAAAGTTTAGATTGTTTTAAGATTTCAAGCCAAGCTAATATGCAGAGCTTGCCAATAATTTTCTTTTGGTTAGATATCGGTCTATAGACACTTTTGCTGTTGAGGGATCGAGCGACATGTGGTTAATCTGTGCAAGCTCAACCATGCTGCACAAAAAAGAAGCGCTCCTAGCGACTATTCAAGCCAGGAGCACCTAGGAGCATTTAGTTTTATCTTAAAAACCAGTCTTTATATCAGGTGACTGGCAGTTTTATAATGCGTATTGAAAAGCTAGCAATAATATAAGTTTGCTAGCGTTTTTGAAACTACATTTAGTGTAACAGGCAGGTTATTACTTTTTCGAAAACTCACACTTTCTTCAAAGTCTGTTACTCTTGTTTATTCCAAAAAATCAAGTAAGCATATATGCTCATTTGTTTTCTGAATTTCAGTCCAATTCAAATGCGATCCAAGATGTTGTCATGTGACCACATCAGGCCACATCAATACATTTAATCTTGATTCTGCGTCCAAGCTGAGTGTGAGAACGGGCGATCGCTCCGCTATCAGCCCTGGATTCGCCATATCAAGCTACACACAATCAAACCCACGACTATGATGACCAATACCCCAATAACTGAACAAAAAAGCTGAGCACAATGCTCAGCTTTTTTGGGATACGAGGTAAACGTTCAAACGAGAAGGCTTTTTTGAAGCTACGCGTAATGGTCGATCAACAAGGCAGTGCAAACGGCAAATGCTGTAATGCCCAAACCCATCAGCGGGTGTTGTCCTTGACTAATGGCAAAGCTCGTAGCCACACCTGCGCCGAGGGTAGCAGTCAAAACAGCACTAACCCAATCTTTTTCTGTGCTTTTCTTATACATGAGTGGCGATCGCGATCCTAAGTAAATGGAGATAATAAAGTGTTGTTAATGTAACATCTAGCGATCACCCATCTTGAATCGCAGAAAATTATTGTTACCAAGTTTTAAGGTTGGACATGTTTCTTAATACTGGAGATGGCAAGTTTTAGGGCGCTGCAATTGTATTTCCCGATTTGATCCAGCCTTCCTGTCCAGAATCTAGGACGCGAACCCGCTGCCATTCTCCATCGGGGCTGCTTTCCAGCACTTCCACCTCACCGTCATAAGGAATGCCACCAATCTGAGCCGATGCCTGGGTCGCATCTTCCCGCAGAATCAGCCCAATGGGGACGACAACCCGTTCGACATTCCCTGGATTGGGTGTTGGTTCGGGAGAGACCGTTGGTTCGGGAGACGGCGTTGGCTCAGGGGCTGCAGCGGTTTCAGGAGCCAGTTCTTCTGGGTTGACGGGAGCTGCAGCCGTTGCTTCGGCGGGGTCGGGAGGGGGTGGCGCGTCGTTGGGAAAAACGGGACGGGGCGGCGCTTCGGTCAGGCGATTGACGAAATATCGAGCGGTCGTGACCCCTGCAAAAAATATGATGGCGATCGCCAACACAAACCCTAGAAAGAATTTCGCTACGCCTGCCAT
>JBCBSJ010000085.1:0-17789 GCA_039819245.1 Cyanobacteria bacterium J06638_20 | reverse complement strand
GCCCGTTAGGAGCTTTGGTATCGTTATACTTTCAAGCTTGTTAGATGGAAGCGTGGTTCCATCTAACAAGCGCTCCACTGGGAGCATGTCATATCAAATCCGGTTGAAGAACCCAAATATCATTTGTGCCCGCTGCAACGCAGCGGGCACAAATGATATTTGGGTTCTTCAACCGGATTTGATATGACATGCTCCCAGTGGAGCGCTTGTTAGATGGAACCACGCTTCCATCTAACAAGCTTGAAAGTATAACGATACCAAAGCTCCTAACGGGCAGCGTTGACGGCGGCCTCCGCGTTGACCAGCCCGTGCCCAAAGAAGTATTCCTCAGCGGAAACGGGATCGGGCAGTGGGAAGACACCCGAGAGGCGGTCTTCCATCAAGGTCATTCCTACCTCCCGTTGCAGACGATAGCGGTTGCGATCGCCCTCTGAAAGCGTCAGCCCCTCATAGCTGGCAGTTTCTTGCAGGACGGTGGTGATGCGATCGCGATCCATCCCTGGATTCACCCCGCGCATGAGGGCGACGACGCCCGCTACAGTGGGAGCAGAGAAGGATGTGCCTTGTACCTGCACGTAGTAACCCATTGGGTCAAGGGACACATCCCAGGAATAGTTGGGAATCTCCATACCTTCCCAGAAGCCATCGACCCAAGTGCCTCCGGTGGTCAGAATGCCCCGGCGGTTGAACAAGGTCGTTTCGCCACCGGGAGCGACGACATCCAGCCGTCCACCGTAGCTGCTGTAGAAGGTGCGACGTCCCTCGAGGCTGGTTGCGCCAACCGAGATGACCCCCGGTGTGGCGGCAGGGAACCCGACGCCATCCAAGTTGTCATTGCCTGCCGACGCCACGATCACCAAATCTGGATTCTCATCCAACACTGTGAATACTTGATCTACCAAATCTTGGTGGGGCCACATGCTGCCCAGGCTCATGTTGATGACATCCACATTCCGCTCGGCGGCATAGCCCACCGCTTCAATGAGTCGAGCGGGAGTGATCTCGCCGCCCAGCCCAAACACACGAACGGGCAAGATTTCCGCATTGGGGGCTACCCCGACCACGCCCTGAGCATCCGCCGGCTGGGACGCAATGACCCCGGCTGACCAGGTGCCATGAAACTCAGCAGAGATTTCGCTGCGAATAATGTTCCGCATCATCCTGGCTAGCTCGGCATCCGTCAGGCTCGGATTCTCCATTAAGAACCAACCGACATAGGCTTCATAGAGGCTGAGGATCTCGCTGTCCGATAACGAGAAGGTTTCTTGGAATGTGGGACGGAGGATGGCCAGTTCTTCCTGGCTGATGCGGGTATCGGGGTCGCCCGAGACGCAAATGTCCTGAGCGGTGCAGAGCACTTGGTAGTTGGTAAAGTCCCACCCATGTACTTCGCCGGGTAGCAAGTTGGGCGTCGACTCCGGCACGGTGTAGATGCTCTGCGCTAAGTTGGGATGATCCCACTGAATCAGGCTGTCGATTACGGCAACGACCACATCGTCGCCGCCATTGCTCTGCTCCCATGCTTCCGTTGCTCGAACATCGGTTCGGGTTTGCAGGATGCCGCGCTGGGGGGTGCTGTTGAGGTGCCAAGCCAGAGGCAACAGGTCGCTGTCAAACGGGGTATCAAGGGTGGGCAATGCGGCCAGTTCATCCAGCAGGCGTTCGTTGGCGTCGGGTACCGTACCCGCATCGGCGAACCGCGCATCCTGTACTTGATAGGACACGGACTGCACAAAGTTCGGTGCGGCGGATTGAATGCCGATTTCCTGGGCTAAGCGGTTGGCGGCATGGAGGACTCCAATACCATTCTCCCGGAGCGATCGCACCAAATAGCGGTTCTCCGTAAATTGCAGCGGACGAATTACCTCCAGGTCGTAGCGATAAAGAAGGTACTGAATCTCGCTATTGGATAAATCGGACTCGAAGCCAACGACGATCTCATTGGGTAGCACAACGGTCATCTCGGCAGCATCATCGCTCACGCCGCTGAGGGAAAGCACAGGAAGGGTTTCTTCCACATAGTTTTGATCCTGAACCCGTTGACGGATATCGTCAGTGCCTCGTCCTTCGTCGGTCGGTGTCACTAAAGCAAAGCGATCGCCCAAGGGTTCCACATTTACCTCAATTCCCTCGGTGGGTTCCTCCAGCCGCCCATCGCCACGGGTGCCACTGCTCACGCCCGTTTGCAGATCTTCTTGTAATTGCAGGTATTGAGGTAAGGCTCCCCGGCTACGGCTTCCCGAGGTAGGACGAAACTGTACGGCCACAATATCAGGGCGCGATCGCAACGGAATCTGCCGCCCATAGAAGGTGTAATACAAATCATCAGTAGGCTGGGCATCCGCCGTTTGGGCATGAGCGATGCTGGAAAACGTAATCGCGGTGGGGAGCAGGGCGATCGCCCCCGCCAAACATCCACTTACCATCACACTCGATGCAAGGCGAGTCGAAATCTGTTGAACTAAGCGTTTCATGAGCATTCCTTCCTTTAGCGCAAGGGGTATGCTCAGGCATATTCGGCCTCTTGCAGGAGGTATGCAGTTGGGGCAATTTTGGATTTTGGACTTCGGCGTGAGCGCTCAGTCGAACGATTTTGGATTTTGGATGGGTTGAGTGCCCAGATCTGCGACTTCTTGTATGCTCCACTAGGTCACCTGTGGGAAGCCGAGAAGAAGTCGCAGATCTTAGGCGTTGCTGAATAGCGGTATGAAAACCGTAGTGTATGCTCGAAACTTCGTTTCGATTCATACCGCTATTCAGCAACGCCAGATCTTAAGCCTCAGCAGACTTTGACAAACTTGGGTTTAGGGGCGATCGCTGGATTCTTTGTCTGTAGCATTTTCACCGTTCAGATCGCCGAAGCGATCGCGATATCGGGCTAACAAAGCTTCCGCTGCTTGCGCGCGCTCTTCAGCCGTTTCTGCTCGCTCCTCAGCCGCTTTGGCTCGTTGTTCCAACTCTGACATCGTAAGAAAATGCTGTCCATCGGGGCGATACAGTTCCAATTCTTCATCCAAAGCAAAGCGCACCTGTAATCGAGGGCTGATCCATCCATTCATCTCCTCAATGTCTGTCAAAGTGTCATCCTGGCGCACCCACCCCGTCAACGCAATATCGTCGGGGTTATAGACATAATATTCTTCGACGCCATGATGTTCGTAGAATTTGAACTTGCGAATCATTTCCGCCAGCCGATTCCCCGGAGAAAGAATCTCGAACACAACCTGGGGGGCAATGCCCTCTTCATTCCACTGGCGATAGGAGCCGCGATCGCCCTTTGGACGGCCAAACACCACCATCGCATCGGGCGCTTGCCGCACCTTATTGTTTCCTTGCACGGGATACCACAGCAGATCTCCAGCCACGAAGACATCCGGGCGATCGCCAAACAGCAACTCCAGATTCTCTTTAATCATCACAATCCAGCGAAATTGCTTGGTGTTGTCGGCCATGGGCTTGCCATCGCTGTCTGGGTAGGTAATTGAGGTTTGAGGGGAAGCTGTGGATGTCATTGAGGAATACCTCTGAAATGCGACTGAAGATTGGGTGTCACAGTCGATGCCTATAGTGTAGCGATCGCCCCGCCTAGATCTGCGACTTCTTTTCGGTTCCTCACAAATAAAGTAATAGAGCCGAAAAGAAGTCGCAGATCTTAAGCCTTAGCGGCTCTCTCAAATATGTTTGATAAGGATAGTGATAAGAGGCTGCTAGCCCAACCGTAGCGATCGCGTTTCAAGAATTTCGGGAAGCGTTAAATGTCCAATAGCAATCGTCTTACTCCTGGGGTGCTGTTTTCTTTATTGAGAAATAGTTGATGTCTGCATTTTACAGATACCAACACAGAAATCCTGGGCACTTTATCTATCACAGGTATTTTGTGTGGTGCTCCTGCATACCTCCATAAGTGGAATGAATAGATCGAGAGCGCACACGCATATATGCTTAGATTCCTTTACACTCCTTACTCCATGCGCTCTTTCCACTCCTTGCTGTCGGACATTGCTGACCCAACGCTTTTGCAGAGCCCTTCGCCATCCAGCAAACGCCCGTCCAAAATCCGAAGTCTAAAATCTAAAATTTCCTACCTTCTCTCTCTACTTACCCTGCCCCTCATGACTCCGGTGGCTCCGGTGATCTTGCCGATCAATCGCATCCCGCCTGCGATCGCGCAGATTGTTGTGGAGGAAGGCTTTGAACCCGTTGAGATAACGGGTAGCTTGGAAGAGGGCGATCGCACTTTATCGGACAACAGCTACTACGATGCCTACACCTTTTCCGGGGATGAGGGGATGAGGGTCGTTATCGAGATGCAGAGCGCGGAATTCGACACATATCTCATCTTGCTGGATGGTGAGTCCAGTCCTGTGACCTACAACGATGACAGCGATGGCACCAATTCTCGCATTACCCTGGCCCTGCCGACAACCGATACCTATACCGTGATCGCCAACTCCTATGCTGCGGGGGAGACTGGTAGCTATCAGCTGACTATCCGGGATGGGGGTTCCGAGGTTTCTCCTCCGGCGGATAACAGCAGCAGAGACAGGGAGACGTCTGAAGATAGGGAGGTATCAGAAGATCAGGATGCGCTAGCCGAGGCGGAGGCGCTCATGCAGCAGGTGGATCGACTGCGATCGCAGGGACGCTATGCCGAGGCGATTCCGCTGGCACAGCAGGCACTAGCCATTCGCGAAGCCGATCTGGGTGAGGATACGTTGCTCGTGGCAGATAGCCTGAATACGTTGGGGTTGTTGTATCGATCGCAGGGCAATTACGCTGAAGCGGAGCCGTTATATCAGCGGGCGTTGGCGATTCGCGAAGCTGGGTTGGGCAGCAATCATCCCGATGTGGCTGAGAGTCTGAATAATTTGGCGGTACTCTATTACACCCAGGGGAACTATGCGGCAGCAATTCCCTTGCTGGAGCGATCGCTCAGCACCCTTGAATCGGCCTTGGGTGAAGACCATGAAGCGGTCGGCATATTGCTGAACAACCTGGCACAACTTTATGAATTTCAGGGCGACTATTTTCGCGCGGAACAAACCTTGCAGCGATCGCTCCCCATCCTCCAACAAACCCTGGGAGATGATCATCCTACTGTGGCCGCTAGCCTCAATAATCTGGCGGCTCTCTATCGTCTCCAGGGCAATTATGCGGCAGCGGAACCGTTGTATCAGCAATCGCTCGCCATCCGCTTACGGGTGCTGGGGGAGAACCACCCCGATGTTGCTGACAGCTACAACAACCTGGCAGCGATGTATACCGACCAGGGAAACTATGACCAAGCGGAATCGCTGTATCGGCAGGCGATCGCCATTGAAGAAGCCACGGTGGGGGCGACCCATCCCGATGTGGCCCAAAGCCTCAACAATTTGGCAGAGCTATATCGCATCCAAGGCAACTACGATGCAGCTGAGCCGTTATATCGCCAGTCTCTCGAAATTCGTGAGGCGGTGTTTGGCGAAGCCCATCCTGTCATTGCTTACACCTTAAACAACTTGGCGACTATGTACCATGCTCAGGGGGACAATGCGACTGCTGGTTCCTTGTATGAGCGGGCACGTCAGGTTTTTGAAGGCGCGATCGGGCGTAACCATCCCTTTATGGCAACGAACCTCAATAACTTGGGGTCTGTGTATACCGAACAAGGGGAGTTCGCGACCGCTGAGGTGCTTTATCGGGATGCCATCGGCATTCTGGAGGCAACGGTGGGCGAGACGCATCCTCGCCTAGCTGACAGCCTGATTAACCTGGGCAGTTTAGCCTGGGTGCGGGGCGATCGCACAGAAGCATTAGCATCCCTGGGACGCGCGGCAGAGATTCAGGAACGGAACCTGGGGCTAACGCTAGCGCTGGGCTCCGAAGCGCGCAAACGTGCCTACATCTCAACCCTGTCCTTTCACACGAATATGACCGTATCCCTGCATTTGCAGGAAGCCGCCGACCAACCCGAGGCGGCGGAGTTGGCACTGACCACGGTGCTCCGACGCAAGGGACGAGTACTGGATGCTACGACCGATAGCTTTCGCACCCTGCGGCAACAGGTGACGCCCGAGAATCAAGCCTTGCTCGATGAGCTGCGGGCAATTGAGACGCAACGGGCTACTTTGGAATTTTCCAGTGTGGTTGGGCAGGAGGGCGATCGCCTATCTACCCTCGAAGTCCGTGCTGAGGAACTGCGAAACCTATTGGCTCAGCGCAGTGCCGAGTTCCGCACCGAAACCCAACCCATCACCATTGCGGGTGTGCAACAGCAGATTCCTCCCGATGCGGCGCTGGTGGAACTGGTGCGCTACGACGCCTACAATCCCCGCCAGGGCGGTTTTGGTGCGTCCCGCTATGCGGTCTATGTGCTGTTCCAGGATGGAGCGCCCCGCTGGGTTGATCTGGGCGATGCCGAAATTCTGGATGCGCAGGTGTTCGCCTTCCGCAACGCCCTCAGCAATCCCGACTCGAACATTCAACCCATTGCCCGCGAGTTGGATGCGCAACTCATGCAGCCGATCCGCGAGTTGGTGGGCGATGCCACACACCTGCTCATCTCGCCCGACGGCACCCTCAACCTAATTCCCCTTGCCGCATTGATGGATGAAGGTAATACCTACCTGGCCGAGCGCTACACCTTCACCTACCTCACCTCCGGGCGCGACTTGGTGCGGATGCAGCGAGATGGGGCGGCTGGGCAGCGATCGGTGTTGGTGGCGAATCCGGATTACGATTCCGGAGAGATCCCCCCTAGCCTTCCTTCCCAGGGAGGGGATCGGAATCAAAGTCCCCCTTATCAAGGGGGATTTAGGGGGATCTCTAACCAACGCTCTGCCGATTTCGCTAACCTGAGTGCCTTTGCCCCGCTCCCCGGCACCCAGGAAGAGCTAGATGCGATCGCCCCCCTCTTGTCCAATCCGTTGCTGTTGCAAGGAGCTACCGCTACCGAAGCGGCCTTAAAGCAGGTCGCAAATCCCTCCATTTTGCACATCGCCACCCACGGCTTTTTCTTGCAGGATCAAGATTGTCTGGCGGTGCCCAATGCCCGCGGTGGTGGGCGAGAGGCTTACGTCACCATTGAATCTGCCTCTAACACGGACTGCATCCCCACGCCGCGCAATGTGGAAGACCCCTTGCTGCGATCGGGGTTGGTGTTTGCTGGGGTGAATCAACGCACCTCTTCCCAGGAGGGTGATGACGGCGTGCTAACGGCGCAAGAGGTTGCCCGAATGAACCTGGATGGAACGCAACTCGTTGTGCTATCGGCTTGCGAAACGGGCTTGGGCAATGTAGTGAATGGGGAAGGGGTCTATGGCCTGCGCCGCGCATTCGTGCTGGCTGGGGCGGAAAGTCAACTGATGAGCTTGTGGAAGGTGGATGATTTTGGTACGAGTGAGCTGATGCAGGGCTACTATGAGCGCATTACCCGTGGGATAGGACGAAGTGAAGCATTGCGTGAAGTGCAGCGGGAGTTGCTCGACACCGGAGCTTATCAGCATCCTTATTACTGGGCAGGGTTCATCTTCTCGGGCGATTGGCAACCATTGGAGGCGTTGGAATGAAGGCACCCTGGCGCTATTGGCAGTTGGTGCGGTTGACAATGCAAGGAAAGCGGCAGGTGGACGAAGTGTTTGCCTGTCGCGATTGCTTGGATGGGCAGTTCCCCGAAGCTGACGCGGCTGATGCCGTGGTTCAACGTCGACTGATGGCCTTAATGGTCGAACCCTTGCCCTCTGCCGAAGGCTGTTTGCGCTGCTACATCTCTCACGAAATCGATCGCGCCTGCAAAGACCTGTTTGTGCGCTTTGGCAAAGCCGCTGGCATTCCATACCTGGAGGAACTGCTAACCCTGGTGCTGCTCGACTCCGACCCGTTGCGGCAGCGTCCCACGACGCCGTCCCTGGCTGACGACCCGACTCCGGCAGGCAAAGTGCTGCGCACCTTCGACCCCGACAAAGCGCAGTTAAACACTTGGACAAAGCGAGTGGTTATTTCCGATCGCGCCCTCAGTCATTACCTGCAAGACCATGGGGTCTACCTCGATAGCGACTGGAGTTTGTTGAATGGGCTGAGTGCTAAGAAACTACGACGGTTGCTGTCGGAAGAGGCTCGTGTGGATGAAGCGGTTTTGCAACGAGCCGAAGCGATCTTACAAAGCTATCAAGAGGTGTATCGGCGCGATCGCGTAGCGTCTCGATCCGAGAATCGCCTTGCGTCTCGGGCTGAAACTGCGAACCGCAGCCGTTGCGAACCGCCCACTCCAAAGCAGTTAGAGCGCATGGTCGCATATTTGCAACAGCAGGGAATCTCCGACCTTACAGCGGAAGTTCTGCTGGCGCAGTTGGAACAATGGGCGCGACTGATGCGGCGATCGCGCCATCCTTCCACGGTCTCCATCGACACGCCTGAAACCCAGCAACTGATCGACACCGTCGAAAGCGATGCGCCCACGCCGGAGGAGCAGGAAGCCGCTGCCAACCAACAAGCATTTCTGCAAAGCTACCGCGATGCGCTGCTGAAGGCGATGGATGGGGCGATCGCCCAAACCCTGTCCCACCGGGTCGCTACACTTTCCCAACGCAAGCCTGCAAAAGATGGCGCATTTCTGGAAGGGCTGCACCGCTTCTTCTGCCGAGGAGAGTCGATGGGGGCGATCGCGCCCCATATCGGACTGACAGCGCAGTATCAGGTAACACGCTTGCTCAACATCAAAGCCTTGCGGGCTGATATTCGTCGCGAAATGCAACACACCCTGCGCCAGCGCATAGGTGAGCTAGCACAACAGTATGTAGAGGCGTCGGACTTGGATGACGCCCTGGATGCAGCCCTCGACGCCGAATTGGAGCGCCTGTTCTCAGAAGCCGAAGCGGAATCCTTCAATGCCTATTCCGACCAGCAGAGCCTTTTGAGCCAACGCCTCTGCGACTATCTCGCCCATCGGAGTGACTAACTATGACGAATCCTTCTCTCGACTATGACGAAATTTTGGGAGAGCGGTTCCTGCGACCGGATGCCATTGATTTAGACGAGGCTTCTATCACCTGGGCCGCAGCTACCAGCCAAACCACCGATACCTCGGATCCCTGGGCGCTTTATCTCCAGTTATTGGCCGGGGTTGGCGTACAACAATGGCTACAGGAGCGATCGCCCCGATTACGCCATTCGCCTATAGAAAATCCTATCCGTTCATCCCTTATTCAAATCGGTAACGCGCTCACCCACCTCCTGTCCATCCCCTGCCTGGAAGATGGTAGCGTCGAAATCCCCGACCGAATCTTGGGAACTGCCAATCTAGACGTTCATTTGTTAGTGGAAGTTTTAGAAGAACTGGGTCAGGTGCAGGTGCGGGGCTTTTTACGGCATCCCGAGCTGATGCAAGCGATCCAAACAGCGACATTGCAACCGGAGGATGGGAGCTACACCGTGCCGATTGACTGGTTTGATCGAGAGCCGGATCGGTTTCTGGTTCAGGTGGAAGCCTGGGAGCCTGCTCCAGTTCGCGAACCACTGTTGGTTGAAAACCTGGAGCGCAATCCCCAGCGGCTAGCTGACGCCCTAGCGCGTCCGGCCATCAATGCAGCGGTCTGGTTTCGTGATCAGCTGGATCAGATGGCTCAGGAGCTATCCTGGATGCTTCTACCCTCTTTTTCCTACAGTGCGGCAATGCGATCGCTGCGATCGCCCGTCGAGCAGCTAGACGGCATCCTTTCTGATCTGACCCGCTACCGCTCCGTCACCATTCCCACGACCGCTCGCTCCGCCGCCTACGACTTTCGGGTTGAAGGTGCTGCGCTGCGGCTTTATGTCGTCACCTGGGAGTTACCCAGTGCTGGGGCCACCCCTGATTGGAACTTGCTTGCCATCCTCAGCCCCCAACCCGATTCCCTCATGCCCCTGGGCACTTGCTTGCAAATCCGCGATGCCCAAACCCTGCTAACCGAAACCACCCTCGACAATGCCAACGGCACCTTCCTCTATGCCCAAGTCATCGGCGAACCCAGCGAACGCTTTCTGATTAGTGTGCAATCCCCCACTGGCATCAGCGTCACCCTGCCCCCGTTTGTATTCCTGCCCTAAGCCGCTAACCTATACAAGGTTTCGATATTTTCTTGAGAAATAGAGACGTCGAGTCCTAACGCAAGATCGACTTCCCCCCTTAACAAGGGGGACTGAGGGGGGATCTTCCACAACCTTAAACTCCGAACGATCCCCCTAAATCCCCCTTGTTAAGGGGGACTTTGAGTCCAGTTTCCCCTTTTGTGATTTTTCGCAAAGATCCTTCAGGCACATTGCTTCTACCCAAAATCCAAAATCGCCACTTCCATGCCTGCCTCTCCGCTCCTTTTCCAGCTCACCATCCAGCAGATCGATACCATCTGCACCTTCCAGCTTGCCTGGGGAACTGGACAGCGGCTCCATGCCCAACTGCCCTTTCCCCCCGAGTTGATGCGACTATATTGGGATTGGCAACGGGCTTATCTCAACTTCTATCGCAGTTTGCCAGGAACAGAGGCGAGTGAGGCGATCGCCCCCACCCTACCCGACGATGCCCTGCGGGGTCGCCTGGTGAGTAGTGGCGCGGGCACCTCCACCGCAACGGACTGGCAAGCGGATCTAGCCGAGTTTCAACATCGATTGCAACTAGAACTGCACCGCTGGCTGCACCATGCCGCGCTCAACCCGATTCGCCAGGAAATCTTGAAAGCAGCTCATGTGGCAGAAAAGCAAGGCTCCACGATTGATGTGCTGATTACCTGCCACCCTTTGGATCTGGCACGGTTGCCCTGGGAAACCTGGGAACTGGGAGCCGAAGCAGGGATTGCCTCCCACATTCGCCTAGCGCGTGCTCCTTTCACAATTCAAGAAGCTGCGCAGACGAATTCTCGTAACCATCGGCGTCCTCGCATTCTAGTGATTCTGGGGGATGATCGGGGACTCGACTTTCAGCGGGAAAAGCAGGCGACCACAGCCCTGCGCAAGCTGGCCGATGTGGTGTTTATCGGCTGGGAGCCGGGAAAATCTGTTGGCCAGGTGAAGGACGAAATCCAAACGGCATTGGTGGATTCTAAGGGCTGGGATGCCCTATTTTTTGCAGGTCATAGCAATGAAAAAGACAGCATGGGGGGTGAATTGGGCATTGCCCCCAACGGCTATGTGCGCATTGCGGAGATGAAAGCGCCTTTGGCGATCGCCAAACAAAACGGGTTGCAATTTGCTCTATTTAACTCCTGCAAGGGGCTCAACCTGGCGGAATCATTGATCGACCTGGGCTTGAGCCAGGTGGTGATCATGCGGGAACCGATTCACAACAGCGTGGCCGAAGCCTTTTTCGTGCGCTTCGCCCAAGCCCTAGCTCAGCATAAGGATGTACAAGAATGCCTGCGTGACGCCTGCCACACCCTGAAAACTCAAAAAGCCCTCACCTATCCGGCGGCGGATCTGGTTCCTTCTCTCTTCCGCTATCCCCACACCGAGCTGTTTCGCATTCCGCCCACGGGCTGGCGCGAATGGCTGGCGGTTGTTTCGCCGAACCGAGTGGAGGCGATCGCCCTCATTGTCCTGCTGCTTCTCACCTGGCAACTCCCTGTCCAAAAGTGGTTGCTAGAGCGGCGCGTTTTGGCTCAAGCGATTTACCAGGATCTACCCTTCCGCCCCGCCCCACCCGCTCCGCCGCCAACCCTGTTGCTGCAAATCGACGAAGCCTCATTGCGCGACGAAAAGCGCTTCCGTCCTATTCCCCGCGACTACTTAGCGCGCCTCGTCGATCAGTTTGCGGGGACGCCCGTTATCGGGATGGATTATCTCCTCGATCTACCAGATGAAGACGATCCCCTTTTGGCTGAATCGCTAGAGACAGCGGCTCAACAGGGTAGCCACTTTGTCCTAGGGGCCAGCCGCGAACAAAACACCGGTGAATGGCGTTATGCCCAAGACAGCCTTCGGAATCCGGAATGGAGCCTCAGCGGCAGCATGACAACACGGGGAACGCTCTACGCTGAGCTGCTGAGTCGGGAACCATTACCCCTATCGTTTCTACTCGCAAACCTGCATCGCCAATGTGTCGATCCGTCAGCTTCCTGCGACCTGCCCGCCATTCCCCAAACTCAGCGAGTGGTGCCAGAGCAGCCTGCTCGCTTCCGCGCTGGGTGGGTCACACGCTTCAGTTATTGGCTGGGACAGATGTGGCTGCATCCCATCATTGATTACTCCTTGCCCCCGGAGCAGGTGTACGATACCCTCTCCTCTCAGGATGCCCTGGATACCGACAATCCGCTGGCCGATCGCCCTTCCCAAACCCTCTTCATCGTCCCCAACTATGCAGCAGCAGGCATCGAACGAGAGAACGAAGACAACTTTGTTGCTCCCGCAGCGTTTCGCTACTGGCAAGATGGACGGCGCATCCTCACTGGGGGCGAATACCATGCCTACTTGCTCTATCAATACCTGAACAACCGCATGGTGACGCCCATTCCGGATGTGTGGATGATTGTGCTAGCCGCAGCGTTGGGCAAAGGGGTGCTGTTACTGTGGCCCCGTGCAATGGAGAATCGCCGCCGTTACTTTCTCGCCCTGGGCAGCGGCACATTACTCTACATCGTATTGAGCCTGGAGCTCTATGCGTCGAGTGTGGCGATCGCCCTCCCCATCCTCTCGCCGCTGCTCGCCTTTTGGCTGGTCACTATTCCGCGCCATCGGGAACGCCAGCCTTAAGTGCGTGGTCTATGCTTTTATGGGACACAATCATTGTGAAACAGGTTATGCTCCACCTTAGCCCTCGACGACGTCGCTACCTTTTATTCAGCACAACTGCGCTCCTGTCATTGCTGACGCTTACTCCGCACGCCAGCCATTCCTCTACACCACAATCATCGGAGTCAGGATGGCGTCGGATCTTTGACGGTTGGCTGTCCCAAGAACCCCCAGAGCCTCCTAGAAATGGTGGGTCACGCCCAATTGATGGGGAAGGCGTGTGCTGGGCGGCACCCTTTATGATGCCTGAGACGGCTATGGTATGGAGCGATCGCCCCACCTTCACTTGGCAGAGCCCAGAAGGGATGATCACGCGACTCGAAGTGCAACCCAGCGACGATCGCCATCCCCCCCTTTCCTATCCGATTTCCGTCGAAGACCAAGTGCGCGATACCCCCATCCCCACCTATCAACTTACCCTTGAGGATGCTCTCGAACTGGGCGTCACTTACGAATGGCGTATGTATCGCTCTGTACCATCCCAGCCGGATTTGGAGGAGCGTATTCCCCGCTTTGTGCGGTTTGAGATCCTAGAAGGAGAGGAGCGCGATCGCATTACCACCGAACTGGCGCAACTAGAGGCAACACTTACAGAAGATGAGATTACAGGAGACGACGCAACGTTTCAACGCGCTCTGTTCTTCGCCAGCCAAGGACTTGTGGCGGAGATGTCCCAAACTCTGCTGAGCCAGCCAGATCCCTCGGAGACATTAGAAGTCGTGATTGATGACCTCATGGCAGCTTTCTGTGTTGCTCCCGCAGAGGAATAACCCTGCTTCCAAGAACAGCGGGATCTTGTTGTTTGCTTATCATTAAAATTGGACATTTCTAAAGAACAGGTCATCGACCCTTATTAGTGGGAGAAGGTGATCGCCGATAGGACGGATCCCTGTGAAATAGGTCATGCTTCACCTGCGCTCATCGATGCAAACGGATGCAGATAACAACTGATAGATTGTTTCAGTATAGCTAGCAAGGCGATCGCCATGAACCAAGCTGTAAAAATTACAATCTTCGATACCACTCTGCGGGATGGTGAATTGGCTCTCACCCGAAAACTCACCGTGGCTCAGAAGCTACAGCTTGCACTGATGCTGGATGAGGCAGGTGTAGATGTGATTGAAGTCGGGTATCCTGGCGCTTTCCCTAAAGACTGGGATGAAGTTTCTCAGGTGTCGCAGCAGGTCAAGCATGCTGTAGTTTGTGGTTTGACCAGCAGCCAGACCCGTGAAATTGAGGCCGTTGCTACGGCGCTCAAATCTTGTGCACGTGGCCGAGTCAATGTCTTCACGCCCATCCGAGTTGAGACAGAAAAAGCTCTATCAGAAGCCATTGAGGCAACACAGAAAAGTGTTTCCCTGGCCAGAAATTACTGTGGCGATGTGGAATGGTCGGCTTTCGACGCGACCCGGAGTCATCCCGATGTTGTGTGTAAGACGGTAGAAACGGCAATCAAGGCGGGGGCAACGACGATCGCCATCCCCGATAGTATGGGTGTTATGACCCCGTCGGAGTTTGCTGCCCTCATTAAAAAGATTAAACACAGCGTCCCTAATATTGATCAGGCGACCCTTGCTGTCCATTGTCACGATGACAATGGACAGGCGGTCGATAATTCCCTAGAGACGTTGATGGTTGGTGCACGGCAAATTGAGTGCTCCATCAATGGTTTGGGCGCACGGGCAGGGAATGCAGATTTGGCCGAGGTGGTTGAGGCGATCGCCCTGAACCCTTTGTTTTGCACGACTGTCAAACCATCGCGATTGCCTGCAATTTCCGAACAGGTGACCAAGCTAACGAGCAAGTGAAGAGGTCTCTTGTACGCAGCCTTGCAGGAACCAGCAAGGGGCATTGTCATTTCGTCTCATGGGGTTGGATGAATTGAGCGATCGCTTTAGCACTGAGATGATAAGGATTGCCTAAAAGTGTTTCCTATCCTGATGAGTGAAGAACATTGCATCAAGGATCTTGATCATGAACCACTTTCAAATGGCTTGGTTCAGACGATTAATCAACGCTGCAATCCTTACAGCTATGTTGTCTGGCCTAACAACGCTCTATTCCACAACCATTGACCAGACAACTGAAGAAATGCCTGATTCGAACTATACCGTTATGGTTTCTCCGTGACGCATCGTTGCTCGATATTCGGTTGCCGTTTGTCGATGTTGATGCGGGTGAAAATAGCTGCGAGTTGGCTCAAAGGCATTGAGAGATCGTTGGGCTTGCCCTGGCGATTTGAATCACCCCATCCGCTTTTCTCCTTTAAACTGCCAATACTGGGTGATTCTCAATCCGCTGTTGTCTGAGGTGCTTTCATCGTCTGCACCGATGATGAGATCATCGAAGCCATCGCCATTGATATCTCCTGCCTTGCTCACCGAAACACCTGAGAAGTCACCCGCAGCAATGCCGTTGAGGACAAAGCCATTACTGCCGTCGAGGTTGGAGAGGTTGAATTGGGCTGGAAAGGCCATAAGAAATCCTTAGATGAATGGGAATGATGATTGTTGCAAAGGAGAATGGGGCGATCGCTTTCCTACCATGCCTGATGCTGACCAGACATCAAGGAGAGCGATTGGAACCCCGACTATTATTGTGCGATCGCTAGATTATCAAAATTCATAGGGATGCTCACGGCGATCGCCGTAGCTTTATGGAAGCCCAACCCTGACGTTAAGTTTGGGCAAGGAGGGGAGGGGGCGATCGCTCAGCTCCTGATGTTTCCAAAACACTGGGAGCCTTCAAGAAAGCTGCACTATTAAGCAAATTCAGCTAGACAAAGTCAACTTCGTTAATGTCACTGATGTTGGTGTTTTACAACAGCAGCAAGCGCTCACTTCCCCGAGAAATCAGCACATCTTTGAAGCATCCCATCCGCCTTTCTCGTATCTGGGTCGGACGATAGGAGTGCTCGCCCCGATTTTTCAAGTCCTTATGCTACCTATGGCCTTGGGGTGGTGGTGACGAATCTGGTTAGCATGAGGTTGAGCGAATTTCTGACACCACTTGCGAATGGACTCGTAAGTGACGTCAATGCCGCGATCGAGCATCTTCCTCTCAGCAAGTCGGATGGAAAGCGATAGGACTCGGTTACAGCAGTTCAACTTGCTCCACTAGTCGTTGCACCACCTGCGTCAGCTCCACCGCCATCCATCCTGGCTTAATCGTCTCAAAACAAACGGCTGCTTCTCGGTAAAACCAGAGGATTTCAGATGGGCTTCCTGCACATGCTTGCCAGGTGGTGTCGCCTGCCTTTGCTAGATTGCGCAGCAATAACCAGCCGTTGTGCAGCTCGTCAGCTAAGGCAACCCGTTGCACCGACAGCTCTGCTCTACGAATTTGCTGCAAGTACGCTTGCTTGTGCTGAAGCCAGGAGGTGTAGTCGGTAACCGAAGGTTTGGTGCAGCCGAGGGCAATCGCCGTCACCCGATCGCCAAAGCAATCGCGAATTGCAATCAGCGTCTTGATGCCCCCTTGGTCTTCAATGGCACCGAGGAAGAGAGCGGCGATCGCCTCTTCCTCGGTGCCCCCATCTTCCAGCACTAACGCTGCTACCCCCAGCAAATGCGAGACATAGGGCATAGCATTTACTGGGCACCGCTGATGACGGTACAGCCCCATTGCATACACTAGAGCTGATTCAAATCTAGAAGTCAAAATGAGTGGAAACATCATTCACCGTGCTCATTAGGACAGGACATAGACAAGGAGTTGATGATTAGGACTGACGCAGTTTGATAATGTTTGGAGTGCTCTGCGCCCCAAACATTATCAAATTTCTTTGGTTTTTTCGTAGCAAATGCGCAAGTCCTAATGATGTAATGAGTTGACAAACAAAATTCCTAAAACTTTCTACTTTCCGTAGGGTGGCGTTGAGTAAAGTGCAACCTAACGCGATCGTAAAAATTGCTGCATGTTTTTCGTCAGTCCCAAAGAAATTTTCGGAAACATCACTCATTGCATCCAAGAACTGGACTCTAAACCCTAGAGTGATAAGCTCATCTAGGGCATGATTGGCGTGGGAATCGTTTGGATAAATAATGATTGATTGCTCAGAATTGAATCTCAAAAATCTGGATGACTCCCGGATCAGATAAGTTTAAGGTATTACCTGAATCAAGCGAGATCTCCGGTTCGGCTTGGGAGTCCCCTTGTCCTCCTCGAACGAAACAGATCAATGGATTGTCAAGATTCAGACAATCAGCTATAACAACTCCACCTAAATCTTCAGCAGATCCATCTTCTTCAAGAGTCAGTCTGGAGATTTGTCCGGCATCAAGAGCCTCGAATTCCTCCGCATGAGCTTGCAAGGTAATGGTTGGAGCAAAGCCAACCAATAGTAGCGTTGTGCTAACAAGAGTTGCCAGACGTTTGTGGGTTAACATTTGCTTTTTCCAAAGAGTGGAATCGAACATGAATTTGACTGAATGAAGTGAGTTAAGTTTCATAGTTGAAAACCTCTTTTGAGCTGTTATCCATAACAGTACCTGAGAGGTTTCGGCAAACCAGTACTAAATGCTGTGAAGCTATCTTCCGACTTTGGAGAGAGAAAGGGTGCACTAAATGTCAGAGCTGTTGCAGAAAACTGCAATGGTAGCTTCCAGTTCCATATTCAGAGACGGCGTTGTTGCATGAAAAGATTACGGATTCGGTAATGGACTAAGAGCGTGTTTGAAAAGGTTTCTGGAGCGTAAAAAAGCTCACTCGGTATACGCTGCGAATAACACCAACAGCACCGAGAGAGCACAGTGTATCCGAGTGATTTAACCGCTGAACAGTTTGCCTTACTGGAAGAGTTGGTACTGGTTTACTAATGAGTGGTAGCTAGAATGAAGTGGCTGCAACGGTTTAAGTTATACACTTCTCGACGGCTCCCTTGAAAGCCAGCACCATTGTCTGGTGGGGACGCCATCGCTGGCAGATTGAAGGGTTCTTCAAAACCGCCAAGCATCGCTTTGGGCTCCATCGCTTTGGTCAGCAGACGGTACTGGGACTGTATCGCTGGTTGATGCTCTCGCTGGTCGCCTTTATCCTGGCTCATTGGGGCTATC
>JBCBSJ010000084.1:0-17941 GCA_039819245.1 Cyanobacteria bacterium J06638_20 | reverse complement strand
GTAGGGGCACAAGGGTATGCTGTTGCCACAGGGTTCTGGCTAGAAGATACCTTCTTCCAGTTTTAAGCAGGAGTAATACCAATTCGCTAAGAACCCACTACAGATCATTTTTTGCAAGCGGCGCGCCGCTTTCAAAAAATGATCTGTAGTGGGTTCTTAGCGAATTGGTATTACTCCTGCTTAAAACTGGAAGAAGGTATCTTCTAGCCAGAACCCTGTGGCAACAGCATACCCTTGTGCCCCTACACGAGCTTCGACAACAAAGGGTACTTCTTCATCTGTGGTGGTCTGCTGCTGGACGGTGGCAATGCGATTGTTAATGTCGGCGCGTTGTTCTTCGGGCATGTAGTAGCGCTCCAAGTCATAGGCGATGCCGCCATAGCGGTAGATGCCATGTAATGCTACCTGGTTTGCGGGCAGGTTCGTGGGGCGATCGCGGTGCACCGCCACAGGTACCCAAGGTGTAGGCGGATTGGTCGTTGCATTCGCCGGAGCCTCTAGCACCACATAGAGATCAACTGCCTGATCGAAGGGAGAGGTTTGGTTTTGGAAGTCTTGCTGAATTTCGGCGATCGCCTCTTCAGATCCAGGAATCGACCCTAATTCCGCCACATTAGAAATGTCGTAGCGCAGCGTGACATAGTAGCCCCGGAATAGATCATAGGGATCGACGGGGACGGTTTGCAGCACGATGGGTGTTCCGACCGCCCTTGTGTAGAGCGCTTGAGCGGGAGCCAGGGCAATCAGCAGCGTTTGAATGGCTAGGGGAACCCAAAATCCCCAACGGGAATGGGGGAGATGCCGCTGGGTTGCGGTTGGAGACGGTTCTGTGGGAGCGATCGCAGGTGAGCTGGGATGGCGATCGCTCAATGGCTGAGAATTTGTAGCGGAGTTCGGTTCGTTCGGCATTATAGGGTTTCCTCCACAGATTTGGGAGCTAGCACAGAGGGTTGATTCAGATGGCGGACATAGCGCTCGAACCAGAGACCGATGACGATAATGCCTGTGCCACAGAGAACAAATGCGAGGGATTTCAGGAGTAAGCCCGTTTCGTATTCCAGCATCCGACTGAGGATTTGTAGGGTCAGCAGCAACAGCCCACACCAGAAGAGGCTGCGGTTGGTTTGCGCCAATCCCTGGCGGATGAATCCGGCGGCAAAGATCGCCAGCACCACATTGGCCAAAAAGGTTATGGCTGCTCCGATGGGCGCAATGCTCAGGTGCCAAAGCGGTGCGATCGCCAGTCCCAGCAATAGCAGTGCCATTGTCAGGTCGCTTTGTACCAAGCGCCAATGGGGGATGCGGGGAGTTGGGCGGGCGAGAAATATCCAGTTACCTAGGGTGATGAGGCTAAGGAGGAATACGACTGGATTTAGCCAAAGCCATCGATGGTCACCTAGTAAATGAGTGAGCTGTGTCGTCAGTGGCATGATTTCCACCGTTTGAGTCCAGGGCCAGTGGAAGGAGGCGAGATAGACCAAGCTGACCAAGTAGGCGATCGCCAATCCCTGAGCCACCGGACGAAACCAGCGCTTAAACGAAATCGGTTGCCGCCGCAGCCTGTCCCATAGGGCATCGTCGTAGCTCCAGAGTAAGGCGGGGGGGAGCAGAGTCATCAGGATGCCAAACAATGGCAAGTTGTCAATGGTAATCTGCTCGGTCAAATCAACGATGTTGACGAAAAAAGATGATACGAGGGCGATCGCGCCCATGCCAAAAATCACACGAGAGCGACAGCGGTAGGCCAGCCAGGTGAAGACTGTCCCGGCAAACAAGGGCATCCCTCGCATGATCCAGGGGAGCCCTGGTAAGCCGCTCCAGCGATCGGGTTCGGCCAAGCCCGTCCAGTAGCCCAGCCCTAAGAGGAGCATGGACAAAACAGCTAGGGGAACCATCCTTAGCCCAAAGGCCATGAGCAAAACGCCTAAGCCCCATACCCAATACAGCTCGTAGGCATCGCCGCCGATGTGAAAAAGTTGGCTGCCCAAAGCTAAGTTCGCCCCGATTGTCAGGGCGCCCAGCAGCAGCAATCCGGTTCCTAGGCGGTGCTGCCAGCGCTGACGATTGTCGGCCTGCAAGGGTTCTTGCCAGAACCAGTAGCCGGAAATATTCACGCCCAAAAAGACGGACAGCAAGAGCACAAGCTTGAGGTTGCGAGGAATCGCTTGCCAGTTGGCGGCGACGAAGGTGATGATCCCCAGCCCTAACAACACGCTGCCGACGCCGATGAGGATGGCAACGAAGCGATCGCGCGCCGATGAATCCAGATGGTCAAATTCGTATCGTTCCTGCAATTGCTGGAACTGCTCGGGGCTAATCACCCCGTCAACCTGCCACTGTTGTGCTTCGTGGCGGAGTTGTCGCCGAAACTTGTCGGATGTCATAAAAACCTCCTGGCGGTTCAGCTTTACCCCTGGCCTCCCAGGTAGTCGCGATCGCCCCACCTGGAAAACGGGTTATGTTCAGATGTTGCACGACAACCCAGGGCTGTTTCAGTGGGCGGGACAGATTTCAAACTGCCCTCAATCGTGTTCGAGCTACGACCACTTTTCCCCTACAAATGCTGGAGATAGGGAGGACACTTGGGGGATTGACTGGGGGCGATCGCCGCGATGTGAGCTGGTTTTTGGAGAGATTGATGGCATTGCTGAAAAGCAACGCTGGGTGTGGGGCGATCGCAGGTGACGTAAGGATGGCTATAGCGTGGACTCGGGGCTGTCTTCCGAACGTCCCTGGACTCCCCGTACGATCCGCGCCAGGCGGTCTTTTTCGTCGGAAGTAATGCGCCGGGGCGAGCCACTGATGATGCTCTCGAAGTTGCGGAACGAATCTTTGATGTCGGGGCCTTTTTCCGTAATCACATATTCCCGGATGCCCTTGTCATGCCACGAACCGCGCATCTTGAAGACGTTGATGGCACGAGCCATTTCGCCGCCAATTTCCACATACTGCAGCAACAAGATGGTGTCGGTGATGGTGGAAATGTGGGAGTCGGTAATGGAGTTCGACCCCATAAATTGATCCGTCGTATTGGTGAAGAAACCAGTGATTTCTTCCTGCTTAGCAAATCCCGTCACCCCGATGACGAACTGCCGGAAGGCATTGTTGCTCACCCCCCGTGCCAGCGCTGACAGGGAATCGATCGCAATCCGCGAGGGTTTGAATTCCGAAATCTCGGATTTGATGATTTGCAAATGATCTTCAAGGCCGGCTGATTCGGGGTAAGCACAGATAATTTTCAACAACCCCTGCTGCTCTAGCTCCTCAAAGTTGATGCCCCAAGACGATGCATTTCGGGCCAACTGGGCTCGGGATTCTTCATAGGCAAACAGCAGGGCCCGTTCGCCAATGCGGCAACCATCCTTCAAGAATTTGCTGACCAGCAATGTTTTTCCGGTACCCGTGGCTCCGGTTGCCAGAATGATGGAGTCGCGGAAGAAGCCTCCACCACACATTTCATCCAGAATCGGAACACCCGACGACACCCGCGCATTGGACGATCGCTGGGTGAGGCGCATGGCTCCCAAGGGAAAGATGTTGATGCCCTGGTTCATGATGGTGAAGGGATATTCCCCCTTCATGTGGGTAGTGCCGCGTAGTTTCAGGATTTCCATGGTGCGGCGGCGGCGTTCACCCTCTAGCACGTTGCGGACAATGACCACGTTGTCGGAGACAAATTCCTCGACGCCAAAACGGGCGATCGGACCATATTCTTGGACGCGCTCCGTGGTCATGATGGTGGTTGCGCCCACTTGCTTGAGTCGTGCCGCTAGGCGAAAGATTTCGCGGCGCACCACCGAGGCGGCGTCATATTGCTGAAAAATGGCGGTGACCGAGTCAATAGAAACTCGCTTGGCTTGGTACTTGCGGATGGCATACTGAATCCGCTCGATCAGGGCAGATAGATCAAAGCTCCCAATCACTTCCTGCCCTTCCGGATCCGGTGATGCATCGAGGATAAACAGCTTGCCTTCGTCGATGAATTGCTGTAAATCCCATCCAAAGCTATGGGCATTGCGGATGATGTCGGCAGGGGATTCCTCAAACGTGACAAACACACCCGGTTCGTTGAAATGAACGATGCCGTTGTAGAGAAATTGCACGGCGAAGAGGGTTTTGCCCGTACCCGATGTACCACTCACAATGGTCGTTCGACCCACGGGCAAACCGCCGTGGCTGATGTCATCGAACCCCTCGATCATGGTGCGGATCTTTTGAATCCCTCGGAACGTGGTTTCGTTCAGTTTTCCAGAGTGCTCCAAGTCTGTCATGGATGATTATGATTCTGCGTCTAAGGGTAGGGAAATTGAAAGGGAAGTGAAAAATGGAGTGAGCAAAAAGTGGATTCTAAAGGATGAGGAGCAGTGGGGTTAGAGTCGGCTGGCGATCGCCCTCCTCAGGTTTCCGCATCCGCATCCTCCAAGTCATCATACAAAAGGTAGGGATCCAATATATCCAGACCGATTAACACTTTTTCGCGATCGGACAAATCTCCAATAATTTTACGCACTGGAGGTGGCAAGACTTTAGCCAGGGTTGGGGTCGCCAAAATGCGATCTTCTTCAGCAAGTTGAGGATTTTTGAGCACATCAATCACTTTCAGCGCATACACCCCTTGGAATTCCTTTTCCAGAATTTGGCTGAGCATCTTCAAGGCTCGCACAGAGTTGGGTGTGTTTCCCGCAACATACAGCTTGAGGATATAAGTCTTCTTAGGAGGGCTCATGAGTTTTTTCGCTGGCTGAGGTTGCAAATGAGAGAAGGCCGCAAGGATAGGTTGAGGGCAAGGTTCAGGAGCGCCAAGGCACTCGCTTCAAAGAGAAAGGGAAGAGAAAAAGGGATTAGCTTTCGCGAGGAATCGAACGCCGATACATTTCGCAGAGGTGAGCAATGATGTCGATCAGTGTCAGACGATAGTCTTGCAGAATATCGGCATTGCGCCCTTCGAGCTTCAACTGCTTGGCAAATTCATCCATCAGTTCCATGTGCAATTCGACAATCTGGGCGACAGAGACGTCGGCGAAAAAAGCGAGATTAACAAAGGTATCGATGGCAGTGTTGACGGATTCGACCTGGTTGGATGACTCTGAGGAAAAGTAGTTCAATACAATCTTCCGATAGTCTTGCTTGAGTTGCTGGATCAGTTCCTGTCGTTCGGAGGTTTGCATTCGCCGGAGAAAGTTTGCGGGATTGCGTTTGTAATAGATGCCCAGATACTCGAGGCGCGCTTTGAGTTTTTCGGCCAGACGATGCTGCTGCTGCGAAAGCTTACTCAAGGCATGGAGGTTGAGGACAGGGTTCGGTGGTTGTCCGGGTAGGGCGTCGGTACTCGAAAGGCGCAGAAAGCGGGCGATCGCTTCCTCAATGTAGCGATCGAGTTGCGTTAACTCTGCGCTTGCGACGTGAGCGACAGCATCGTGGTACGCATGGGGAGACTCGACCAGCAACTCTTGAGAGGAGGTGTCTGGTTCATAGGTAGCTTCCCCTGCTTTCAGGATAACGGTCGGCAGTAAAATCGTAAGGTTTTTCAGTTGCCACAAGAGTTCTGAGCATCCTTCGACTGCTTCGAGTAATAAGCAATCGACGCGATCATGCTCATCCTCTATATACTGCAAAAACTCCTGGAGTGTCTCAAATTGAGTCAGATCGTAGCGTGGCTGCGGATCGACAACCCTATTCTTCTCCTGAATTTGAGCCAGGATCTGGTTCGATAGGCCTGGAGATGGCGCAAAAGAGCAGAGAAGCAGCAAGGGAATCCGAGTCGATCATTACAAAACAACACAGTGCATCACTGAAGCGATGGAGTCCATCCCTGAAGATGGCATTACCAAAAAACCTTTCAAATTATTACGGTGTTGTCAAAATACTTAACGTACATTGTAATCGGAAACGTCCAGGCACTCGTAAAGAGGACGGCATAATTAAGGTGTTACCTCGAAGGGTCTGCCTTGAATTTGGCGCCATGTTGTGGAGAGGCGCTGCAATGAAGGCGTGGTATGAGAGCCGAGTCATGCAGTGCAAGTCTTTATTTACCGTTTAGGACATTACTGAAGCTGTCTCAACGCCTTGGTTTCAGGCACTATAAATTGATGCGACGACGATACAACCGGGGATAGAACACGATCATCGAAGGGGCAGACGCCAGATTATCTGTTACCCAACAGTCTCCCAGTATGGGGTGAGTAGGGATGAGACGCTTGATGACGGTCAACGATTTTACGCGACCGCTTCCCCTCGTGGCAGTTCACGCCGGGATGGATACGGTCTTGGCCGCCCTCAAAATAGGGCAGTGCGATCGCGCTGTCGTACTCGACGCCCAGGATGCACCGGTAGGGATAGTGCGTTTACAGGATGTCATCTGGTCTGCAGAGGCTGATTCTGTGACCGATCTGGCTGTGGGGAATTTCTCGGCGTTGCAACCCATCCGGCAAGTGGCCGCGTCAATTAGCTTGGAAGACCTCTATCACGAGATGGTGATCGCTAAGCCAACGGAGCATTGGGTGGTCATGGCGGCAGATGGCACCTGCCTGGGCCTGGTGGATCAGGCTCGATGGTGGGAATTTTGGGCAACCCAGAAGCAGAATCCATCAGATGGCGAGGGGATGGCAGCGGCGATCGCATCCTCCACTCCTGAAGTGCTGCCCCTGAGAACTCTAGCGATGCTGCTAGAAGATTTGCCGTTGCCGCTGATGCTGCAAACGAGTAGAGGGCACATCCTCGCGCAAAATACAGCTTGGCTCCATCAATTGGCCGCGCTGCAAGATCCGGAGCCCATTTGGCAGGAAATCAGCACCTTTCTCTCAGACCCTGTGTCTGAGACGGGGGCCTCATCCCCCACGACGATAGACTCAGAGCCTCCCGACGCCACCTTGCCGTTCCCACCCGATGATGGGATGGAGGTTCCTTTCCATCCCTCGTTCTCCGTTGCCCATGAGAATGGGACATCTCTGCATGACAGCACGATGTGGGAGGCATTGTTGCATTCTGCCAATCAATTACAACAAAGCGGCAGTTGCCAGCGGTTGCCCCAGTCGGGCAACTGTGTATGTTTGTGTGAGACCAAGGCCGATGGCGATCGCGTCTGGCAGTTTTCGGGCACCCGGTTGGGCGATCGCCTGCCGCTGATCCACCCGGCCGATTTGCCCGCATCGGTTCCCCCCGAGCGGGTCTGGCTCGTGTTGGCTCAGGACATTACCGAACAGCACCAGGTGGCGAAGGAACTGGCGGCTAAAAATGCCGACCTCGTGCAACTCAATCGCCTCAAGGATGAGTTTCTTTCTTGCGTCAGCCATGAGCTGCGAACTCCACTGACCGCCGTTTTGGGCTTATCCAACCTGTTGAAAGACCAGATGGTTGGCGAGTTGAACGAGCGTCAAGCCCGCTATTCCCATCTGATCTATCAAAGTGGTCGTCATTTGATGACCATTGTGAACGACATGCTGGATTTAACCCGAATTGAGACGGGTCAGTTGGAATTGACGATGGCTCCGCTGTCAGTGGAAACCATTTGCTGCCGTGCCTTTGCCCAGGCCAAGCAAATGCACAAGTTTGGCGATTCTTTGGAATTGCAAGATCCCGACGGCACAGCGCCGATTCCACCATTTGCGCTGGACGTCCAGCTCGGAAACGACATCATCGTGGCAGACGAGCTACGGTTGCGGCAAATGCTAGCGAATCTGTTATCCAATGCGATGAAGTTTACTGATGAAACCGGGCGGATCGGCCTGAAAGTGGAACGCTGGGATGGCTGGGTTGCTTTCACGGTATGGGATACGGGTATGGGGATTCCCAAGAACCAGCAACATCTCATTTTCCAAAAATTTCAACAGCTCGAGCACCCCCTGACACGGCGGTTTGAAGGGACGGGCTTGGGGCTGGTGCTAACGCAGCGCCTCGCACGGCTTCATGGGGGTGATGTGACCTTCACCTCCACCGAAGGCCAGGGCAGTCGATTTACGCTCTTGCTGCCACCGGATCCCTCCTTGCGAGGCGTGAAGCCCCGCATGCCACAGCCCAAGGCGACGGCCTGGCCCGGCCATAGCCTGGTGTTGGTGGTCGAGGCAGTACCCCAGTTTCTGAATGACCTATACACGGCATTGCGGCAGTTGGGCTATCGGGTGGCGATCGCCCGCTCGGGAACCGAAGCGCTCGAAAAAGCGCGCCAACTTCAGCCGCTGATGATTTTCCTCAACCCCCTATTACCGCTACTGTCGGGGTGGGATGTGCTCACACTGCTGCGATCGCATCCGGAAACCTGTGACATTCCTGTGCTGGTTACCGCCGGGCACAGTGAGCGCGGTCAGGCGTTGCGCCATGGGGCGAGCGATTTTCTTACCCTTCCAGTGCAGTCTGAAGCGCTGGAGGAGGCCATTGCTAATATCCAACGGCAAGAAGCGGTTGCCGAACAATCCGCCGCTAAGTTGCTAACGATTTTGCACCTATCTCCGGCGATCGCCCTGCGGTCTGACTTGACCTTGGTCTCAGCTCCGGCGGCCTCAGCGGTGCTGGAGCGATCGACCTCTTCCCCCTTGGCTGAAGCGCTGCACTCTTACCCCTGCCGGGTGCTAGAGGTGGATGACCTGGAGCAAGCCAATTTGCTTGCGCGAGTCTGGAAGCCTGATTTGGTGTTGTTGGATGGGGCGTTGCCTGATCCACTATCCTATCTGCGCCAACTGAGCCGCTGTGGAGCCCTAGCGACCCTCCCCATCGTCACCCTCAGTCCCGAGAATACTCAGGCGGCCCACCAGATCCCAGAGCTATCGGTGTTTCCCTACCTTGGGGCTCAGAATGCCAACAGCCAAGCCAGCGACTCGGATCTTTCACAATTGATGCAAATGATGTGCCAAGCGGTCAATCCTCACTCGGTTGCGAGCGTTGGAGCCGGGGACGAAGGCTGAGCGCCACCTCCAGCACCGGGATTCTGCCTTTGAGCGATGGAAAGGGGAAGCCGGATGCGCACCAGGTTATATTTGCCGATAGTCTTGAGCACGCGATAGTCGCGGGGGCGCAAATCTGATTCCACAATGCGATAGCGCAAACTGAGAGAGAGTAACGTACGCTGTCGCCGTCCCTCCATGGGCAGGGATAAGAAATAGTTCACGGCTTCTCTGGAATTCGACAGGAATTTGATGGGTTGCTGGGTGTAAAACACGAGGCTGGGTTTGGCAAAGCCAATCATCACAATGGGTTCATTGCGGCGCTGCTGAGCCAGAATTTCGTCTGCCATTTGCCGGATGGGAAGCTGCCGCTGGGCATCCATCACAAACAGCGCTGGTGTTAGGGCGAAAATCAGAAAGAGCGCAAAGGTTGCTAGTTGAACGCCCCAAAGCCAGCGTCCCTGCCTGCGCCAAAGCAAGACCAAGGTGGCGATCGCCCCTCCACCCCAAATTGCGGCTCCGATCATCGGGACCCCCGACGCTTGCATGGCTGCAGGAAACTCCGGCGTTGCCAAATCGGTTCCCAAGAAATTGGGAGAATAAAGCATGATGCCTGCCAGCCCGACCATCAGCAAGATTTCTGTTCCGTGGGTGAGCCATCGCCCCCAACTAGCTCGGCTTGGTGCTGTCATCCACGCACTCCACTGCAAGGCCACCAGCAATGCTGCGCCCGGAATCAGAGGGATCACGTAGCTCGGTAACTTCGTGACGGCAACGGTGAAGAAGATGAAAATCACGGCAAACCACATCAGGGCAAAGAGCCCGAGATGGGTAGAGCGAGGCTGCGATCGCCAGTCTTGCCAGCGCCAAAACCGCAGCCGTCCCATAGCCAGGGGCAGGTAGGCCGAATAGGGTGCAAAACCCAATAGCACAATCAAAAAGTAGAAGTACCAGGGAGCCGAGTGCTGATTGACGACGCTCGTGAAGCGCTCGAAATTGTGATAGCCAAAGAAGGAATCGATATAGTCTTGCCCATTGGCTTGGAACACCAGAATGTACCAGGGAACGGCGATCGCCAGAAATAGCACGATGCCCCAGATCGGCATAGCCTCGCGCCACACCTCACGGAACTTGCCCAGGTACAACAAAAATGCCAGCACAATCAGCCCTGGCAGCACAATTCCCACAGGGCCTTTCGCCAAGACGGCCAGTCCACAAAAGATGTAGAACCCCAGATATCCCAGTCGCTTGATCTGTCGTTCGGGCTCGGCATAGGCTGCGAAGAAGCAAAAGAGCGCGGTACCAATGCAGCCGCTCAGGAGCATGTCGGAAACGCCGGTGCGCGCCCAAACTAGGGTTTGTAGGTTGAACGCCAGAAATCCTGACCCAATCCATGCGGCTAACCAGCGCTGAGTTTCGGAGGTCTGGATGGAGGTGGAATCGGCCGCACCCCCCAGGGCAGGAATTGGCGCACCGAATCGCCGCAGAATCAGAAATCCACCTACGGTTAGGGCGGTCGCTCCCAGGGCTGAGGGAAAACGGACGCCCCACTCATTCACACCGATGGTTTGGTAAGCGATCGCCATCAGCCAGTAGACTAACGGCGGCTTATCAAACCGGGTTTCACCATTGAAATAAGGGGTAATCCAGTCGCCCGTTTCCACCATCTGGCGCGCGGCTTCAGCGAACAAGGGTTCCGTTTCATCGATCAGCCCAACACTGCCGAGATGCCACCAAAACCCAAGAAAACAAATCACCACTAGCCAAAGTGCAGAGAGCCCCCACGCCAGTGTTGGATTTTTTGACCAATGGTTTAAGAAGCTTTGGGAAGAAGAGTGCAAGGGAAACGCCATGAACCTGTGCGACTGATTCTATAAATGGAGGAAGGGTAAGGAATAATAACGTACGACGCGCTCCATCGATTCCGAACAATCGATTCCGAATGAGCCCAAACCCATTCTGGTCAAGCGATTTGCCAATGTCATCCACTGTTTACCGTACCTGGAACCCTACTGTACCTGGAAATGCGATCGCTGCCCGGCTGAATGTGCCACCCCGACAAGCGGATGGGCGAGCATGAATCACCATTCCACCCACCAGATGAGAAACTCCAAAAAATAGAATGCTGCAGACCGTGAAATTCAGCCTAAACTGATGAGAGTTCATCTGTTCTAAAAAATGTCGGATGAATGTCACTGAGCATGAGTTGTAGGGTGGGCGTTGCCCACCAAAACTTAATTCATTGCCATTCTGCGTTCGATTGGTGCCAGGGATTGCAGATTTGCCTGGTAAATAGGTCTGTCTAGCAAATATGGAAGGATTTTCCCATGCGGTTGCCGTTGTCCTATTCTCCATCCCAGAACCGTCCTGCCGACTATCTGGCCGAAGTGATTGAGACGGCGACCACCGAGTTCTTGGCGCAATGCCTAGAGCCGGATGACCTAAAATTTGCCACCATGCCGCCCTTTGGTAGTTGGGTTAAATCCTGGGACGAGGAATCGGGCAACCAAATCTATGCTGTGGTCTACCATGTCACCACTAGCCCCATCGACTCCGTGCATCGCGCCCGCGCCTTGGGCATGTCTCTGGAAGATTTGCGCGAACAGCAGCCGCAAATTTTTGCCATGCTCAAAACGGAGTTTCGTGCTGCAATCGTAGGCTTTGAGCGATCGCCCCAAAACCTCACCAACCGTGATCTTCCTGCGACTATCCACCAACATCTGCCGCCCCGTCCGCCCCAAATTCACCAAGCCGTGCATGCCTGCTCTGCTGATGAAGTCCTACGTTTCAGCGAACAGTTGGAGTTTTTGCGAACACTGCTCCAGGTCACAGCCGCTCCAGTGGATGCATTGCTAGCAGCGGCTCTGCGCGATATCTACCAGTTGCGGAAAGGCGATCGCTCATGGCTCGTGCAGGCCGGACGTATGCTTAGCCTGATTTTGAAAGACGACTACGATCGCCTCCAGATTATTCTCAGCCAGGTCTATTTATAGGGCTTGCGCCTTGCTTGCGGGTGTGGGTGCATCGCGTGCCTACACCCTCCATAAGTTTTTAGGGCTTGCGCAAACCATGCGTAAGTCACAAACCATGCATCAGTTCTAGTAGGAAAGCCTTATGTGTGTTAGGTTCTGAGTTTCCCCTTCCATCCAAGGACAGCAATTGGGGCGATCGCGCCGTCTTCAAGGCGACTCTCGACTCTTATCAAGCAGCTTTTTCTAATTTGCCCAAACCCTTTCCTAGCCTTCAGTGTGATGGTTGGGCTAGATCTCCGTGCGAAGTTTTGTAAGGAGATGCTGCTGTAGATTTAAGTTTGCTAACATTCCCACATATTTCAAGAACAGTAAAATAGAATACAGAAAGAGGGGAATACTCTGGATGAGCGCTCCCATTCACAAAAGTGAGGCAGGGATCAAGTTTCACGGCATTCGCTGCAATCCAGGTATTTACGTTTCGGACAAGGAGATACGACTATGCGGCTGCACTATCGGGGTAATGGCTACGAATACGAGCCAGTTGATTTAAATACAGTTGAATCTGAAATAAACGGTCGCTATCGCTGGCAAGGGTTTAACTTCTCATATCCTCGCCACATCCCTGTGCCCCAAGCGGACTACAACAGCCTGACCTATCGGGGTGTTGACTATCCTACCGAAGAAGCGCGGGAACTTTCTCCGACCTGCTTTCGACCGCATCCTGCTGTATCTGTAAACACAGCAGTGCGCAACAACCTCAACGCGCGTCGGGCAATGATGCGGGAAGTAGAGCAAATGCATCTAAAGAATATCCAAGATCGCTTGGTTCGCCGAATTGAAGCTGCTCGAGCGCGGGGCGATCGCTCACTGGTGCAACAACTAGAAGCGGAAATGAGCTACATGACATGCCCAATCTAGTTGGCTCAGGCCGTATTAAGTCTGACCGAACCGCTGGGTGTTACCTAGCCTGACTATTGTCTACCAAGTCTGACCTGACCCGTTTCTATCAGGTTTGACCTTACCAAAACACAAGCTTACTTTGGGGGAACAACTGGGGAGAGGTTCCCCCTTTTCTTGGCAAGTTATTCGAAGGCTATTTTGAGGGGCGATCGCGATCGCCCCTTTATTCGTTTTGGGAAATTGGCGTTTTGGGAAATTGGAATTATGGCTCATTGGCAGCGCAAGCCATCTGCAACATGCCATTTATACCCATTCGCTAAGAACCCACTATAGATTATTTTTTGAAAGCCGCGCAGTGCGCGGCTTTCAAAAAATAATCTGGTTTTGGTTTTCGTAGAATTGGTATTAGATGAGCTTCGGTACGTCTACAGGCGATCGCCGTTCTGGCAGGTCTGAGGTAGAGGGTTCCGGCAGTTCGTCTTCGGGTGAATCATCAGAAGGCGCGATCGCTGGAGTCTCCTCCACATCCAGGTCATCCATAACGGAAGGCAGTGTAGTAAGTGGTTCGCTTTCTGCCGCATTATCCTCAATATCTATCGGAGCTGGTTCAGCCAAACGATCGTCCGACTCCAAATCAGTTTCAGTGGCCTCATCCAGAGGGTCTGCTGCTGCATCGTCAGTAGTTTTGGGAGTGACCTTGGGTGTATCTGTGGCTTCCTCGTTTGGGGATAGATCGGGAGATACCTCTGGGGTTGGGGGAGTGAGGCGATCGCCCCCTGCTTTTAGTTGTTCTTGGTTATCTTCAACTGGGAGATCGGTCTTGTTCGTCGCTTCACTATCTGTAGGCGATGCCTCTGGTTCGGATACCTCTGGAGTTGTGTCTGCATCCGTTGAGTCTACGATCGGTGGCTCCTCCTGTGACTCGGCGGGTTGAGAGGTTTCATTGGGAATCGTTTCAGGTTCTTGCCGCATTTCCTCAACATCACCCTTGGGCGGAGTCACCTCCGCTGCCTCTTCTGTCGATTCTTCCGTTGGCTCCGGTTCGGAAGGAACGAGGACAGGGGCTTCAAAGACTGGCGGTGGCTCGTAATTCGGATCCACAATACCGCCCAGATCGGCTGCTGTTAGCTCGCCTCGGGTTAGCTGCGAGAGGGTATCGGTTCCCCCTGGTTCATAATTGATCAGCCGAACGGTATTGTTGAAAACGTTATTGGTGGGTCGCCCATCTTCATCGAGCAGCTCTAGCTGCACCCAGTTTTTGCCGGGGTGCAGTCCTTTTAGATAGATTGGCTGCCAGTCTTCGAAGACAAAGCTTTCTCCATTAACGGTGCAGCGAATCCGCCAATCTTTGATTTCATCGTCGCTCCGTTCTTGGGCAATGAAGTGGAGGGGCACATTGGTCAGGTAGAAGTCGAGCATGATGGGCTCGGCTCCAAAGTTACCCTGTGGAAAGCTATAGGTGATCAGTGGCCGATTGGGGTCGGGATTATTTTTCGGGGTTTTGGTGTAGGTATGGAAGGTCGTGATGGCGAAAGCCCCTTCGTTTTTGAAGGTCTCATGCCAGGGACGAGCGGCGATCGCCCGAATGGTGTGAGTTCCTGGGGAAAGTCCCTGAAAGATCAGCACCGCATCTGCGTCGTAAACCGATTGATAAGGCTGGTCGTCGAGAAAAACCTGTAGGTACGGCCCCAATCCTAAATCGGCCTCTTTAAATAAAGGTAAATCGCGCACCTGCACCCGCACCGTTACCTGATCATCCTCAAACACTTTGCCATTTCGGGGACTGAGGATACTGACCTGGGGCTGATAACTGTCGATTTCGCGCCGCAGCTCTTGAAGTACCTCGGGTGGGGAGACTTCCATAATGTGGGGTTCTGGAACGGCGGGAGCGCGGTCAGCTCCGGGCGGTGCGGAGAGCGATCGCCCATTACATCCCATCAACCCCACGCCCAGGCTGAGGAATAGCATCACCCCAACCACAACACGCCGCCATGTCCATTGCCTGACCCTAGTCACACCAACAACTCCCTAACGTTGTGCCCAACATATATAAATAGTGGGTGCGACCACGGTTTGCCATCACGCAAGTCCGGAGAGGGTACAAGGCGACTGAATCTCAAGACGGGACACACTCCAATGGGAACTATATCGGAAAAGATGGGGAGGAATGCGTAAATTCAGATGCCTAATCTTTTGAGAGGAGGCAAGAGAAACCGACAGTATATAGATGAAAAGCAGAAATAAGTATAGAAAATGACGGTGTAAGAAAGGCGATCGTCCTAATTTCACTATTTGGTTTTTCTATGATCCCCCAATACTCTCTTGG
The DNA here is from genome assembly GCA_039819245.1 of Cyanobacteria bacterium J06638_20. Taxonomy (GTDB): domain Bacteria; phylum Cyanobacteriota; class Cyanobacteriia; order Elainellales; family Elainellaceae; genus Vacuolonema. The sequence continues at coordinate 2,867 of JBCBSJ010000084.1, read as the reverse complement.
CGGCATAACATGCATTTCGATAGTGATTTGATAAAGGGGTAATAGTGTTTGTTTTACACACTACCAATTCCCGGGTCTGTCATAGAAAAAGCCGGAGAGTAAGCTAGGCAAGATCCTTATTTTGACCCGGTAAACGCAGGATTTATTAACTTTTCTTAATCATCCCTCTCGTGCGATTAATGGCTGACCTCTGGAATATTGATCAGCCCTTGCTTTCCACAATTTGAATTATTGTTAATCCTCAACCGGTTCGTGCAAGTAACCCCCTTATAATTTCAGGGAACCCTCCCCAGGTTCGGATGATGCTGTGACTTCGGGGGTGATGGGTTGAGAAACTTTGGCCTCTTGCTGGAGTATTTCACCATCTAGCCGAACAGCAGGTCTTCTTCAGAAAAGGTTCCATCTATTTTCTCTCAAGCCTGTCGGCTATCTCGAGATAGTGCGTGCAGGTAACGCTCCCCCTAGGCCTTATACACCTTTGATACATCGGCTGTTATACATGGCACGAGAGAGAAAATGATTGTGGTGACTACACGCTTGGGGCAGGGATGTAGTCCTTCGTTCCTTGTCTATAGAGAGGAGAGTCTCTGATGACAACTACCCCACGGGAGCCGGAGGCGAAAGTCAAGGTAACTGTTGATCGTGATCCAGTGCCTACTTCCTTTGAGAGGTGGGCTAAGCCAGGACACTTTGAACGAACTTTGGCGAAGGGGCCAAAAACCACAACATGGATTTGGAACCTTCACGCTGACGCTCACGACTTTGATAGCCATACCAGCGACCTGGAAGATATCTCTCGCAAGATCTTCAGCGCTCACTTTGGTCACCTAGCGGTGATCTTCATCTGGCTGAGCGGGATGTACTTCCACGGTGCACGCTTTTCAAACTTTGAAGCATGGCTAAGCGACCCGATTGGCATCAAGCCTAGTGCCCAGGTCGTTTGGCCTATTGTTGGTCAAGACATTTTAAATGCAGATGTTGGTGGCGGTTTCCAGGGGATCCAAATTACCTCTGGTCTTTTCCAGCTCTGGAGAGCCTCCGGCTATACAAATGGTTTTCAGCTCTATTGCACAGCCATTGGCGCTTTGGTCATGGCTGGCTTAATGCTGTTTGCTGGCTGGTTCCACTACCACAAGGCTGCGCCCAAGTTGGAGTGGTTCCAAAATGTGGAATCGATGATGAACCATCACCTGGCAGGCTTGCTGGGTCTCGGCTCTTTGGGCTGGGCGGGTCACCAAATCCATGTATCACTGCCAGTGAATAAGCTGCTGGATGCGGGGGTTGCTCCCGCAGATATCCCATTGCCCCACGAGTTCATCCTGAACAAAGGGTTGATGGCCGATCTGTATCCCAGCTTTGCAAAAGGTTTAACACCCTTCTTTACCCTCAACTGGGCTGAATACTCCGACTTCCTGACATTCAAGGGTGGTCTGAACCCAGTAACTGGGGGACTGTGGTTGTCTGATACGGCACACCACCACTTGGCGATCGCTGTCCTGTTCATCATTGCGGGTCACATGTACCGCACGAACTGGGGCATCGGTCACAGCATGAAAGAAATCCTTGAAGCTCACAAAGATCCGCTGCTCATCGGCGGTGAAGGGCATAAGGGGCTTTATGAAGCGTTGACCACTTCCTGGCATGCACAGCTCGCCCTTAACTTGGCGATGCTGGGTTCGCTCACCATCATCGTGGCGCACCACATGTATGCGATGCCTCCGTATCCGTACCTTGCGACGGATTACCCCACGCAGTTGTCGCTGTTTACCCACCATATTTGGATTGGCGGCTTCTTGATTGTGGGCGCGGGCGCACATGGCGCTATTTTCATGGTTCGCGATTATGACCCCGCACAGCATGTCAACAATGTGCTGGATCGGGTGATTCGCCACCGTGACGCCATCATTTCTCACCTCAACTGGGTGTGCATTTTCCTCGGCTTCCACAGCTTTGGTCTGTATATCCATAACGACACCATGCGGGCATTGGGTCGTCCCCAAGACATGTTCTCGGATACGGCGATTCAGCTCCAGCCAGTCTTTGCCCAGTGGGTGCAAGGCCTGCATACCCTGGCTCCTGGCAACACAGCTCCAAATGCATTGGCAACCGCCAGTGTTGCGTTTGGCGGCGATGTTGTCGGCGTCGGCGGCAAGGTCGCAATGATGCCCATCGCTTTGGGTACGGCTGACTTCATGGTTCATCACATTCACGCCTTCACGATTCACGTCACGGCGTTGATTCTCTTGAAAGGTGTGCTTTATGCCCGGAGCTCTCGGTTGATTCCCGACAAGGGCAACCTGGGCTTCCGGTTCCCTTGTGATGGCCCTGGACGGGGTGGTACTTGCCAGGTATCTGGTTGGGATCATGTATTCCTCGGTCTGTTCTGGATGTACAACTCCCTATCCATCGTGATTTTCCACTTCAGTTGGAAGATGCAATCGGATGTTTGGGGTACGGTGTCACCGGATGGAACCGTTTCGCACATCACCAACGGCAACTTTGCTCAAAGCGCGATCACCATCAATGGATGGTTGCGTGACTTTTTGTGGGCACAAGCGACTCAGGTTATTGGCTCCTATGGTTCGGCTCTGTCCGCCTATGGTTTGCTATTCCTCGGTGCTCACTTCATCTGGGCATTCAGCTTGATGTTCCTGTTCAGCGGTCGTGGGTATTGGCAAGAGCTGATCGAATCGATCGTTTGGGCGCATAATAAGTTGAAAGTTGCTCCCGCAATTCAGCCTCGCGCTCTGAGCATTATTCAGGGTCGAGCTGTTGGGGTAGCTCACTACCTCCTGGGAGGGATTGCCACTACCTGGGCATTCTTCCTGGCTCGGATTATTTCTGTAGGATGAGCACGAGGAGATTTC
>JBCBSJ010000083.1:0-18345 GCA_039819245.1 Cyanobacteria bacterium J06638_20 | reverse complement strand
GTTCTGCTTTGGGATTTGTTTGGTTTAATGGCGGAAACACGGTGACACATCTCCACAAAACCTATGGCTGCTATCATTCCGATTATGATTACTGTCCTCATTTTCACGCTGAGCCTGATTATCATCTCCAAACTCCCCCTCGGCGTTGAAATTGACAACTTTAACAAAGCCCTGATTTCTGGATTGGTTCTAGGCTTACTCAATGCGCTGATTCGTCCGATTCTGGGGCCGATCTTTGGCGCAACCGTGATCAATATTCTGACCCTGGGGCTTGCTTCTCTCTTGCTCAATGCCCTGATCTTCGGATTGTCTGCCCAGTTAGTTCCAGGCTTCCGCCTGCGCTGGGGCATCATCAGCGCGCTGCTGGGTGCCTTGGCACTCAGCATCATTTACGGCATTTTGGATCGCATCTTCACAGTATTTGGACTTGTCAGCGTCGGTTAGACCCCGCTTAGACCCAGCAGAATCAGCAGCATTGCTGAAAGGCTGTATGAATCGAAACGATGTTTCGATTCATACAGCTCTTTTTTTAAGGCACTTAGAATCTGCAACGCCGAACCAGCAAGCCAAGCATTGGGATAACGATGGGCAATGGCGATCGCCAGAGTAGCGTCAGGTGCGTGGTAAGCCTTTGCTGCGACAATTCAAAAGCCCCCTAGAATGGGAGATATCTTCACATCATCCCCGGCTATGACTGCACATTCGACTGCCACCCCCGACCTCAAACGCCTGGCTCAAGCAACCCGCGAAGCGGCTCGCCAACTGGCTGTTCTGACCACAGATAAGCGCAACCAAGCCTTGGAGGCGATCGCCCAAACACTTGAGACCGCTGCTCCAGACATCCTGGCTGCTAACGCTGAGGACTGTCGTGTTGCCGAGGTGGAAGGGCTGGCCAAGCCACTCTATGGGCGTCTCAAGCTCACGGAGAGCAAGCTCCAGGGCGTCATCACCGGGGTGCGAGATCTGGTGCGATTGCCGGATCCCGTTGGTGAAGTGCAAATCCATCGTGAACTGGACACCGACTTGGTGATGAAGCGCATCACCTGTCCCCTGGGGGTATTGGGCGTCATCTTCGAGTCGCGCCCCGATGCCCTAGTGCAGATTGCGACCCTAGCCATCAAGTCGGGCAATGGCGTCATTTTGAAAGGGGGACGGGAAGCCGTGCGCTCCTGCGAAGCCCTCACCCGCGCCATCCACACGGCTTTGGAGCAAGTGGGCATCGATCCATCGGTAGTGCGTTTGCTCACGACGCGGGAAGAAACCCTGGCGTTGCTGCAACTTGAGAACGAAGTGGATCTGATTATTCCGCGCGGCTCCAATGTGTTTGTGCGGTTTGTGCAGCAAAACACGAACATTCCCGTGCTGGGTCATGCGGATGGGATCTGTCACCTTTATGTGGACGAAGCCGCCGATGTGCAGAAGGCGATCGCCCTCAGCATTGATGCCAAAACCAGCTATCCCTCTGCCTGCAACACCATCGAAACGCTGCTGGTGCATGAGGCGATCGCACCAACGCTGCTTCCCCAAATAGCTGAAGCACTCCAGACCCATGCAGTCGAGTTGCGCGGCGATGCGCCGACCCAAACCCTGCTGGCACAGCAAGGCCTAACCATCCAGCAAGCCACCGAAGAAGACTGGAAAACCGAGTATAGCGACCTCATCCTCTCCATCAAACAGGTTGCATCTCTGGCCGAGGCGATCGCCCATATCAACACCTATGGGTCGCGCCATACCGATGCGATCGTCACCGAAAATGACCAGACTGCCCTCGACTTCATGAACCGCGTCGATGCCGCTGGCGTCTTCCACAACTGCTCCACGCGCTTTTCCGATGGCTTCCGCTATGGCTTTGGTGCAGAAGTCGGCATCAGCACCCAAAAAATGCCGCCCCGTGGTCCCGTCGGGTTAGAAGGGCTCGTTACCTACAAATATTGGGTGGCGGGCGATGGCGCTATCTCCGCTACCTACACTGGCCCCAATGCCCGCTCCTTCACTCACCGCGATCTGAAGTAAGGGATAATGAGCAACAGCTCAACCAATCAACTCTGCCCTCTGTATCCCAATCCCCATGCCTGATTCTCTACATATCACTGGCATTCGTGCCTATGGCTACACCGGACTGCTCCCTGAAGAACAGGTGCTGGGGCAGTGGTACACGGTGGATCTGCGAGTTTGGTTGGATATTTCTGCGGCAGCGGCGAATGATGATATTGCCCAAACCTACGACTATCGGGCTGCTACGAAGGATATTCAAAGTATCATCCAGACCCAGCGGTTTAAGCTGATTGAGCGACTAACGGAGGCGATCGCCCAACGGGTTCTGGAATCGGAGATCGTGGAGCAAGTGCAAGTCCAGCTAACAAAAGTTAGCCCGCCAATCCCCGATTTCACGGGCAGCGTTACGGTGGATATTACTCGTCATCGAGATGTAGTGTCCTGAAATGGTTAGCGCTGATTCATGTAGAGAAAGGCTTCGGCTTCGGCCAGGCTAGGTTGGGCGGCGATCGCCCCCGCACGCATTGTGGTCAGGGCGCCCACGGCGCTAGCAAAGGTCACTACCTGTTTCGCCTGCTCAGCGTCTTGCAGAAAACCTGTGCCCTTGACACAGAGCTGATGGAGGAAGCCTGCCACAAATGCATCTCCGGCTCCTGTGGTATCTTCCACATCAACCGAAAACGCCGGAACCGTACTTATATTGCCCGCGAGGGAATAAGTACAGCCCCGCTCTCCATCGGTAATCAGCACCCCAAGTAGGTGAGACTGCTGGCTATGGATTGCAGCGGGGTCTTTGGTATCGAACAGCCATTCGGCTTCTTCCGCTGACAGCTTGAGTACATGCACCCCCGGTAATAGTTCCAGGATGATGCCCTTAGCCTGCGCTGGCTCATCCCAAAACATAGGTCGCCAGTTCACATCCATTAGCAATTGCGTGTTATGGGATTTTGCCAGCTCAAATGCCCGCCGTACCGCAGCGGCACTGTCGGGATAGGCCAGTTCCAGGGTTCCAACTACTAGGAATTTTGCAGTGTCAAATAATTCAGTGGGCAATTGGTCAGCCTGGAGAAACGCATCGGCAAACTCGCTGGCCTTGAACTCGCCAAATCCCGCAAATTCGCGATCGCCTTCCAGTGACCGCACAACAAATACTTCGCGGGTCGGAGCCGTTGGGTGGCGCTGAATCCCTCGTCCCTCAACCCCCACCTCGTTGAGCAGGTTGACCAACGTATTGCCCGTATCATCTGATCCAACACAGCCAACAAACGCTGTCGGCGTGCCCAGTTTCACCAGGCAGCAGGCGACATTCGCGGGCGCTCCCCCTGGGTAATCCGTCCAGGAAACCACCTGCTCTAGCGGCTTGCCAGCCTGGTCTGCCAACTTGTCAAACAATACTTCTCCGAGACAAATGACCTGGGAATCGGGCACTGCGCCTTCCTTTTTCGATAATGACTGCATAAATCTAGCAAATGAACGGACTGTTGCTGCGTTAAATCCGCTTTGCATCCTTGCAGACTGTCGAGCAACGACGTCAACCTGCCAAACATTCTATTAAATCCCACCACCTCTGCTCTATTTTTGGCAAGGCCGAGAGTCAGACTTTTTTGTTAGTGTTTAGCGCATCCTTCAAGTCACACATCGGTTTGCGATGCGCCACAACGTCGCAATGGAGAAACTATAATCCTTCAGCATGAATGAACACAGCGTATGGCGCATTTCCTTGGCTCACAAGATCGCCCCTGCCTTCACGGCCAACCCCAACGTTGAAGCCTGTTTTGTCTTTGGTTCAGTTGCATTAGGCATATCAGACCCATATTCTGACCTTGAGTTGGGGTTTGTCTGGTCGCACCTGCCAGCTCCAAAAGACTTGCAAGCCACGGCACAACACATCGGTGTTGATGGATGGGAAATAGAGCCGTATGGCAAAGAGCAACAGGCCTGGCTGGAACAGTTTTATCTATACGACATGAAAGTCGAGGCGGGGCATTGGGCGCGGAAAACGATAGACGCCATTGTGCTTGATGTTGTTGAACATCATGATGTGTCGCAAGCTGGGCTTTTGTTTGAGAAGCAGGCGATCGCCTCCCACCTGCAACGCGCCGTTATTCTTTATGGCGAAGCGGTTATCCAGCCTTGGCAGCGCCAACTCTCCCAGTATCCAGAAGAACTTGCTGTTGCAATGGTTCAAAAACATCTAAAGTTCCGACCCTTCCACGGTCAAGAAATCCTGAGCGATCGCCTTGAAATTCCACTGCTTTATGAGAACAACTGCGCCATTGTGCGATGGCTCCTCAATCTGTTGTTCGGGCTAAATCGCATCTATCATCCCGGCTTTAAGTGGACGCGGTTCTTCGTGGAAGAAATGAATATCAAGCCGCATAACTTTTTTGAGCGGTTGGAACAGGTTTTTCAATCAGATGCCTTGAGCGGCACTACTGAGCTACGGAACCTTTGTGAGGAAACCTTCGATCTGGTAGAACAACACTTGCCAAACGTTGATCTGAAACAGCAACGTGCAACGTTCAGTCGTCTGTATCCAATGTGGGAGTTGCCCAGCCAGAAGTGACTAGGTTCAGATAGTTCAGGCGATAGTTTAACTACCGAGACGGTTCTTGCAACTGCGTGGCGACCCGCTCTCCAAACTCTGGGTCTGTATTGGCCAATCCCAAGAGCTGAAGATACTCCTGCAAGGTCAATCCTGAGTCTTCAATGATGGCAAAGGCTTCAGCTTCCATCTCCTGCTGCAACCGCAGGGATTCGAGCTGAGTCTCTGCTGCCTGCAAATCCCCTTCGCGCTCGTCCACCAGTGCCAGCACTTGGAGGTAGGCATGTACAAATTGGCTGACTTTCTCTGTGGAAATGTCTTCGGTCGCTGGGTTAGTGGGTGGCGGAGTGGACACCGAGTCTTCGGATACCGTCGGTGTGTCTTCGACCGCGGCAAATGCAGGGGCACGCATGCCCAGGCCACCCGCGAGGAATCCCCAGCAAAAGACAATGCAAAGAAGTAGGGCGATCGCCCGTTTCCACCCCTGCATCCATCTTTGTGTTGCCGACTCGATTGCCCACTTCATACTTCAATCCTCAATCATGCCGCTTGTTGCTGGTGCGATCGCATCACCTATATCCCTTCACCAACGCCGTGTTCCCTGAATCAGCGCAAACACTCCTAAGCCAATCGTGACCAGGAGCAAGATCCAGATCACGCCACCAGGAAAAAAGGTGAGCAGGCCAAATCCACGCAATCCCCAGACAACGGCCAAGATTCCAAGCGACACCCAAAAGAGTCGTGCTTCAGTTTTCATGGTTGTTTGCCCAGCCATACGTTACAGCAATTGTTGCGCGGAAATTGTTGCGCGAATCAGCCATAGCCCCTTTACGGAATACAGCTCTACCTATGGTCTTCCATAAAAGATAGGCGTTTTCAGCAATTGTCTACTGCAAGAAAAGAACGCAGAGCCGATCGATCCGTGGAACACGATAAACGCTTTGCAGTAGGTTCCGGGCAACATGCGGTTTCAGCTTCAGGGTGGTTCAGGTGGCTAGTGCCTGCCTTACCTGGAGATGATTTATCTCAGTCTCAACGCATTCAGGAACTGGGCAATCTGTCGTCGTTCATAATCTCCGGCGGGGCGGGGGGCTAGCGAGACGTGCGGATACCCGCAAGAATGCCCGCCCCGATCGCCAACATCACCAGTGCCCAGATGGCTTCGCGGGGGATTTCTTGCAACCAGCCAAAGGCCTGGAACAGCAACAACAGCGACATCATCACCAGCAAAATGCCAGTGACGTAGAGAAAAATAGTAATCGCCAGATTGGGTTTCTGCCCCACAATGCTTGCTCCATCAACTTCGGACATTCACGCCAATTGCGCATGTCCTTGCAATCCTACCAAATTAGACCTGATGCATTTTGCTGATTTTGTGGGCGCGATGCACCGACAAAACCCCATTCATCTCACCAAGATTGCCAATGACTTTGCAATCCTACCAAATGTCAAATGTCATGGTTTGATTGTTTTTGCACATCTTGGCATTGCAGGGAAAGGGGATCGTTGTCAATCCATTTGAGGATAGGGCGTTCAGTGCTCGTCGTTCAATCGATGACGATGGGTTACCTCCGTATTTCCTGGGAGGGATTTCAAGGCAGCACCACGCAATCTTGTCACAACCTTCATGGAGAAGCGTAATTTTCGGAGCCATTTGAGGCATATTGGTACAGACCAAAACTGCGATCGCGCGGCTTAGTGCTTCAGAGGAATCAGCATGGTATCTGGAATCGCATCACAGACTGCTTACCCCTCAAACCGTTCTCGCTCCATTTCTTATTCTGCTCTTGATAATTTGTCCCTGGGCGATCGCCAACAACTTCAACGGGGCGAAATCCTATTAGAAACTCGCAGCCACACCGACTGGGGTGCTGGGGTGACGGCACGCATGTACTTGCCAACCGCTCGGGCACAAATTTGGCAGGCGTTGACCTGCTACTCCAACTGGGTAGCATTTTTCCCAGACCTGACCCACAGCGAAGTGGTCGAAGACAACGGCCATTGCTGGAAGCGGGTACATCAGTCGGCCAGCAAAAATTTTGTGCTATTTCAGATCAATGTTTCGATTTACCTCAAGGTGTTTGAAACGGCTTTGAATGATTGTCATCTCATCCGATTTCGCATGGAAGAGGGCAACTTCCGAGACTTTTCGGCAGACCTGCACCTAGAAGATTGGAACGGTGGGACGATACTCACCTATTCCGTTCAGGCAACGCCGACGGTACCGATTCCATCAATGTTCATCCAGCAAGCTATTCGCCTTGACTTGCCTGCTAATCTAAAACAGATGCGGCGATGTTTAACCCAGGCTTCGGCGATCGCTTAGGCACGCTTGAAGAGCTGGGAACGTCTGTCTATCGCTGCTGTCGTTGGTTTGCTTGTACATTAATTTTGCTTGTACAGTCTTTGCAGTTTTAGACAGGTCAAGAGGTTTGCCCTATGCGTTCTTTTCTGGCAGTACTGGTAGCATTTGGAAGTTTGAGTTTGACTCCAGCGCTGGCGGCAACATCCCCCTCTTCTGTAACCCCATCCGCGTCTGGCAGGGAACTAGCCCAGGATAGTAGTAGTGTAGACCGGCTCAATGAGATGTTTTCTGATGAAATTCAGGAAACCGTTGCAGCCTGCTGGGAACAGGAAAAGGTGGATTTGTCGGTGGGAGCCAGCCCTGAGGGTTGGGTCGTTTGCGGTGATGGCAGCGTGATGGAAGGGATCAGCTATGAAGACTATATGGAAACCGTTGGTGATGTGATGGTTGCTAGTACCCTGACGGGTATGCGAGTGGCCGTCGATGACGATCCCCGCCTGACACCGGATTTGCTAGCCGTCTTTGCGCTCACCCCTGAAGGCCAGCAGATGATGCAAAGCATCGTGCAATCCGCCATTTTGCAGAGCGGCCTGCAACTCCCCAATCGTCCTGAATCATCTCAGATTCTTTCCGATCGGGTCGCCACGGGGCTACTCTCCAATTTGAGTGATCCGACGCGCTTAGACAATTTGCTAGGGCCAATGGATCAATATTCCCAGGTCGTGGAGCGATTCTGCACGGCTCCTGGAATGTCGGTCGATAACGCCTTGCAAGCATTTCCCCAGCATGATTCGGTTCAGCTTTATTCAGTTTGTATCCACGAATCAGGATTAGCCGATACCTTGATGTAGCGAAACGCTATCAGATTGATACGAAATTTTGAAGTACAGGATGCCGCCTACAAGGAGTCTGTACTGCCCAAAGCGGTAACTAAGCGCCTCGCCGTCGAAGCAGGCATCAGCATGGGCTGGTGCAAGTTCGTCGGAGCCGAAGGCGATACCCTCAGCGTCGAGACATTCGGTGCGTCCGCTCCCGGCGGCACCTGCATGGAGAAGTACGGCTTCACCGTCGATTGAAGGCCAAAGCGCTGATGGGCTAGTCGATCATTCTTGAATGATTAACGACTTAAGCGGTGCATTGGATATCCATCCATGCACCGTTTTTTGGGTTTTGGCTGACCATCTCGATGAAACTGGGCTGGTCACCGAATCGGAGAAAAGAGAAAATAGCCGCTTAATGTGGCTTAGTGCAAACAATGCTAGTGGGCAATATGTCGGGGCATAGCCATCCTAGACTATTGAATCAATTCTCTATTCATCCATATGCAACTCTAGATCGTCATCGTCATCATCAAACTCTAGACAATCACGATTTGCATCAAGGTCAATTCCTTCTGGAAGTTTTGTCCGGCACAGCTTTGCTTGAGTTAGTTGTTCTTCAGTGAGTCCGATCGCCCCGTCCAGACTCGCCCCGTCCAGACTCGCCCCGTTCAGACTCGCCTCGTTCAGATTCGCCCTGTTCAGACTCGCCCTGTCCAGACTCGCCCTGTCCAGACTCGCCCTGTCCAGACTCGCCCCGTTCAGACTCGTCCCGTCCAGATTCGCCTCGTCCAGATTCGCCCCGTTCAGACTCACCCTGTCCAGACTCGCCCCGTCCAGATTCGCCCCGTCCAGATTCGCCCTGTCCAGATTCGCCCCGTCCAGATTCGCCCCGTTCAGACTCGCCCCGTTCAGATTCGCCTCGATCAGCCATCCCCCCAGCCTTGCCTCTTCCAAACTCGCATCTTCCAGACTCGCCCGGTTCAGATTCGCCCAATCTAGCCTCGCCCTATTCAGCCAAGCGTTTTTCAGACTCGCCCCGTCCAGAATCGCATCTTTCAGACTCGCATCTTCCAGACTTGCCTCTTCCAGACTTGCCTCTTCCAGATTCGCCCCATTTAGACTCGCCCGGTTCAGATTCGCCCCGCTCAGATCCGCCTGAACCAGCCACGCCCCGTCCAGATTCGCCTCTTCCAGACTCGCCCCGTTCAGATCCGCATCTTCTAGCCTCGCCCTGTCCAGAATCGCCCGGTTCAAATTCGCTTCGCGTAGCCTCGCTCCGTCCAGCCACGCCCCTTCCAGACACGCCCCTTCCAGACTCACCCGGTTCAGCCTCGCCTCTTGCAGCCTCGCCTCTTGCAGCCTCGCCCCATCCAGATTTACGTTGGTCAAATCGAGACCACTTAAATTTTGCTGAGACAACTCCATGTACGAAAAATAAGCAAAGTCAATGGGATTGGTGTTTTGAATGTGTTCCCCTTGCAAATGCATCAACCACTCCCGCGCACTGGTGGTAGATGGCCAATCAATTGAGGAACATTTCTCTGTCATGACAGCACAGGCCGCTAGGGCTGCCAAAAGTGCTTCTTCAGCATTACGGGCTTGTCGCCTTTCCTCTCGATAACTGGGGCGCGGGTGCAGGTCTTCCATTGGCATTTGCTGCCGTAGCAGAACATTGATCAAACCACAAAGCGTTTGTTGCCACGTGTGTACCTGTTCAATTGGCTGGAGGCGAACCTCATTATTGAAAAACCGCAGAATATATTGACCCAACTTTGCTTGACCACAAAGCAACACCCAACGTTTGAGACATTCCCTCTCATCCCAACCTCGATCCGCATCTTCTTGATGGCGGTCTAGCTCTTCCTGAATCATGCGGACTTCCCGGACAATACGCCGCGCAGTCAGGTATTCCCCAAAGCTCTTGTGAGTAAATTCAAAGGTGGCTTCACTTCCCTGAATCCCACTCTGGCAAAAATAGAAAGCTGTTAACAGCCGCGTCACCCCTTCATTGGCTCCTGCCTCAAACGCTTCTAAGATACGCTTCAGGGTTCCACTTGTACATCGCTCTGCAATGCACCCAACAGTGGTCGTACGACCATTTCCATGCCAGCAGGCAATAGCAATTTCTTCCAAAAATCGAATAAACTGCTCTTCTTGCTTCACTTCCTGTAGGGCTGGGTGGGGATTATCTGCCCAATCGCGCTGATAGACCCGCCGTAATAGGTCGTGATAGATGGCATTGAGATTACTCTCTACTGAAAAATCGAGTTCACCCCGTTCATAACTCAGCGCTACCAGGTAGTTTAGGAGCGGCTGTGCCGTCAACTCCTCTAATTCAGAATGGCTAAGGTCTTCTGGCAATTCTGTGTACGACTGTCCTTTTAGTTGACCATAGGCTTTCCACCATTGGTGTCGCTGATCCGTGTTGAGGAGTGATTCATTTCCCTGGTATCGATGATTGTCTCGCTCTTGTTGCGTTAAGTGGTAAGGCAAAACATACAACACTTGCTGAGCTTTGCGAAACTCAGACTGGATTGGTTGTACCACCACCTCACGACCACTCAGCAACGCCAACACGCGCGTTTGATTCTGATTAAAGCGGATGAGCTTTTTTTGCACTTCTCGCACAAATTCCTGTGCCACTTGAGCTGCGATCGCCCCCTGCATGGCTAGCTCGTCTAAACCATCAAAGATCAGCAGCACTCGCGGCTCAGCACTCTCCTTCGCCAGGGGATGAGGCGGCAGAGTGCCATCCAAGTCCTCGCGAATAAAGCGTTCAATCGCATCGACCAAATCGCCCGTTGGGTCAAACTGGTGCAAGGGAATAAAGAAAACAGGAATTGTCTCTGTTTCCGCAAGCGTCGCTGCCAGCATTTTGGAAAAAGAGGATTTCCCACAACCCGGTCCACCACAAATCACACGAATTGCATCATCTTTGTCGGCAGCTTGAATCCAGTCCAGCAATTCGGTTTGCAGATCAACCACATGACGAGTTACCGAGCGCTCTGTTGACCTCACATCTCGCTCTTGTTTTGATTCTCTTTCGGGAACCTCGTAGTAGGCTCGCAGCGGCACATAGACCTGCCGCAAGCTAAAGGACTCGGCAAACAGCGGCTCATCCACTCGCTTTTGCAGCCATGCCACATACAGCATCCAGGCAAATTCCCGCTCACTCGCCTGAGTAAACGGCGTATCCAGAGCCTCCTGCAACCTGGCATAGTCCTCGGAGTTTACTCTCCATTGCTCATTCAGGGCAAAGACAAAATAGCGTGGTAGGCGATCGGCGATCGCCTTTGCACTTGCCCCCGGCACCTCATGTGTCTGTAGCCAACGACAGAATGGCTTTTGCACTGACCGAACGATAAACAAATCCTTAGGGCACTTGAAAAAATTAGGGCTGAGGGTTAACTCACTCTTTGCCAATACTTGGTCGAGTTGCCGCCCCAACATCTCCATATCCGGTTTGAACGCATCCCGTTGCGCAATGGGCAGCAGGTCGTGATAGTCCTGTACCAGGTTTGCCATCGCCTGCATGAGCGATCGCTGCACCAACACCCAGGCGATCACCTCGACGCTTTTCGGCTCTAACTCCAGCGCCTCCAACACCTCGACCCCGCTTCTGGAGGCTTCTTCCCAATTACCAAAGACTCCAGAAATAGCGCCTTTCGCTACAGCCGTTCCCAAGTCAAAAAAATTGCAGTTGATCGGACGTTTCCAAATCGACGTGCTTTTCTTTGCAGCAACCCGACTCGCATTCTGTTCAGTCATGGTTTAAGTGAGGAAGAGAGCGATTGCGGTATCTAGACCCGACTAAGTTAATTTTTGACGATCGCCCCAAAATCTGCCAATACCCGTGCGTGGTTGCGGAGTAGCCCCAGCAGGGTGAGGCGGTTACGACGCACATCGGGGTCGTCGGCCATAACCAAGACGCTGTCTTCGCCATCAAAGAAGTTGCTGACGGTGGGAGTGATGGCTTCCAGCGCATCGATCAGTTTTTGGTAATCCCGTTCGGCTTGAGCCGCTTGGGTTTGCGGCAGCAGTTTGACCAGGGAGTCGTAGAACCCCTGCTCCGACTTCTTCTCGAAGAGTTTGGGTTGGATGAGGGGAGTGGGGTCGAGGGCATCGAAGCCGAGGTCGCCCTGTTTGGCGAGGCGGGCGGAGCGGTTGACGGTTTCGTAGATGCGATCGAGCGCTCCGTTTTCGCGGATGGATTGGAGGAACTGGGCGCGATCGCGCACATCCAGCAAGTCCTGTAAGGCTCGCTCGGCATAGTCGCGATCGGCTTCGCCCAGCACCGCGTTGTTCAGGTCGTAGTCTATGCCCCGTTCTTCTAAGAGCGTACGCACCCGTTGCAGGAAGAAGTCGCGCAGTTGGTCGCGCAGGGTTTCAACCTTACTCTCTGGCAGCAGGTTCGCAGCAACGAAGTCTGCCATCACCTGCTCCAGCAGTTGTTCCAGGTTTAGCCCCAGGTTGGCCTCCCAGGTAATGCTGACAATGGCGTTGGCGGCGCGGCGAAGGGCGAAGGGGTCGGAAGAACCCGTGGGCAGCATTTCCAGGCTGAAAATGCCGACCAAGGTGTCGAGGCGATCGCTGATTCCCACGACTTGCCCTGCTAGGGTTTGGGGCATCTCGTCGTCGGCTCCACGGGGGAGGTAATGCTCGAAGACGGCATCGGCAACAGCGGTAGGTTCATTGCTAGCGAGGGCATACTTCTGCCCCATCACCCCTTGCAATTCGGGGAACTCGCCCACCATTTGGGTCACCAGATCCGCTTTGCAGAGGAGCGCTGCCCGTTGGATGGTGGCGCGATCGCCTTCTGCCAGTTCCAACTGCCGCGCGATATGTCCTGTGATTTGCACAATGCGATCGACCTTCTGCCGCATCGAACCCAGGTCTTCCTGGAAGGTAACGGTTTCGAGTTGGGGAAGGTAGTCCTCTAGAGGCTTTTTGCGATCTACATCAAAAAAGTAGCGCCCGTCCGATAGCCGTGCCCGAATCACCCGTCCGTTGCCCTCGGCAATGATGTCCGCTTTAGCCGGGTCGCCATTGGATACGGTGATGAAGTAAGGCAGCAGTTCCTTTGACCCGGTTTCTTTAACCACTGGGAAGTAGCGCTGATGGCTTTCCATTTCCATCACCAGTACTTCGGCAGGCACTTCCAGAAACTCCGGTTCAAAGCGACCGACAACGGCGGTGGGATATTCCACCAAGTCAGTCACTTCTTCTAGCAATCCGGGGTCGATGACGGCCACACCCCCCACCTCGGCAGCGACCGCTGTGGCTTGGGACTGGATGGTTTCGCGTCGCTGGGCTGGATCGGGTTCCACAAAGGCCGATCGCAAAGTTTCGAGATAAGCACTGGCGGTGGGAATGCTGACAGGTTCGGGGTGAAGGACGCGATGGGCTTCGGAACGGCGATCGCTCGTCACTGCCTCTGCACCGTTTTCCATCGTTAGCGGCAAGACTTCGGCATCCAGCAATGCCACCAACCAGCGCACGGGACGGGAGAATCGCTGGTCGCCATCACCCCAGCGCATAAACCGCTTGCCCTCCAGCCCAAAAATCCATTGGGGAATCAGCTCCGTCAGCAATTCGGCGGTGGGGCGACCGGGAATTTTCAGGGTGACAAAGATGAACTCGCCCTTCTCGGTCTGCCGCGTCTCGAAGTCATCCACCGAGACACCACGGGAACGGGCAAACCCTTCAGCGGCTTTCGTCGGCTTCCCATCTTTAAACGCAGCTTTCACTGAGGGACCTTTGACCTCTTCTTCGCGATCCGCTTGGCGCTCTGGCAAGCCTTCAATCACGACAGCCAAGCGACGGGGCGTACCGTACACCTGAATGTCACTGGGGTCGAGGAACTGCTCTTTCAAATCGGCAGGAATGCGCGATCGCCACTGCTCTATCGCACTTGCCACAAAGCTCGCTGGCAGTTCTTCGGTTCCCACTTCTAGCAAGAATGTCGCCATAACGCGATCGCCCAACCCCTTCAAAACGATGGTTTACAACCGCATTCAACGCGGTTATTGCTCACGTCAAACAGTCTATCGCAGAGCTGAACCTGCTTTCCCGCTGATTCCACGTCAAGATAGTGAGCCTTTCCCCAAGGGCTTCGGTGGGGCACTGAGGGTATAGATTTGGGTCTCTTGGGCGATCGCCTCTCGCAGATGTTTCGGGGTTTGCAGCATACCCAGTAGCGTTTCGCCATCCACCAGCCGCAACCCTCCCGTGGTTTGCTCTGCCAACAGGCGATCGATCGCCGCCGGATCGGGACGGTTGGAGAAAGGACGAGGCGATGCCAGGATGAATCCCAGCGGTGAGCCAAAGCTCATGGCATGGCATAGGTACGACTGCACCTGATGAAACACAGTACCCACCGTTTTGACCAAGCGCGTGTGGAGGTGCATTTCTGCCGGAGCCGTTGGTCCCGCCTGGAGTGCCAGAAAACCATCGGGAGCCAGCACCGCCTGCAGTTGTCGATAATGTTCCTGGGTAAACAACTGAAACGCTGGCCCGGACTCAATCGGGTCTGTCAAATCTGAAATAATCACATCCCACCGTTCCTTAGTGGTGGCGATAAATTCCAGCGCATCCCCAATCACCACTTCCACTCGCGCATCCTCCAACGCACCTTGGTGCATCTCGGGCAACCACTCCCGGCAGGCTGCTACCACCTCACCATCGATATCCACCATCACCACCCGCTCTACGGATCGCCAGCGCAGCACTTCCCGTACCGTCGCCCCTTCGCCGCCCCCCAGCACCAACACCCGCCGGGGCGCACCCTGGGCCATCATCGCCGGATGCACCAAGCCTTCGTGGTACAAAAACTCGTCTCCCGTGCAAGACTGCCACTTACCATCCAGCACCAGCGCCTTGCCATAGGCTCCCGTTTCCACCACGTACATTTCCTGAAACGGTGTTTGCCGATGGGTCAGGATGCGCGTGATGCCGTGGGCGTAAAGATCCCAGGGCGTAATGTATTCGCTGAGCCAGAAGTCAGCCTGTAGGGTTGTACCAACCATGTTGATTTTGGATTTTGGATTTTAGATTTTGGACTTCGTCGTGAGCGCAGTCGAACGGGTTTGCATGGGTGGATAGGAGCGATCGCCCCATTGCCAGAGCCTTTGCTGAACCTGAGCGATCGCCCAACCCCAATCCGCTTCTACTGATAGAACTCAAGCCGTCTTCGGACGAACAAAGGCTTCTGCTACAGAAAACGGCGTCTCGCGCGGCAGCGTGCAGAGGGAATGGCGACCGGCTTGGAGCCGTTGAATGAAATGGTGGCAAGCAGCTTCCGGTTCGGTGTGGTTGCCACAGGTAAAAACATCGACCGCCGCGTACCCTTTCTCAGGCCAGGTATGAATGGAAATATGGGATTCTGCCAGCAATGCCAACGCCGTAATGCCCTGGGGGTCAAATTTATGGATTAGATCCCCTAAAAAGGTTGCCTTGGCACGATCGGCAGACTCTCGTAAAAGTAACTGGATGAGCGCTCCATCGTTGAGCAGCCCCGCAGGGCAGTCGTACAACTCAAGAATGCAATGGCGACCAACGGGAGAAAGCGGTCTATCCCCCAATTGGCCAGACGGTAAATGCACCATTCTCTATCCCCTATAGCGGTGCGCAACCGCACCAAGTACAGAGTTGGTTGTGGGTGAGCGCGACGCGCCCACCCACAACCGGACTTAACCAACGCGCATAGCGCTATTAATTAGCCAGCCAGAAGTCTACAAAATGTGAGAATGGATTATACCTGATGCGACCCCACCTAGTGCAACCTCGGGCCTTGTAATAGGTAACGGCGATCGCCCCTGCGTTGAATCTTCGCGATCCGCAATAGTAGAGATTGTCCCGACAGCCCTGGCATTGGTCGTTATAGTGTTTCGCAAATTTACTCAAACAGCACGCCCAAGCCGCGACGAACATACGCCTCCCAAGACTCTGATGTGGGTGGAAAGATGAGTACATAGAGCATAAGGCCACTCATCGTGTCGAAAACCAACCCTGGATCCAGGTCTTGTGGAACTTCATTTCTTGCTTTCGCCCGTTCGATAACAACAGCAAAGGTTTGTCGTCGGGGCTGTAGATATTTTTCCCAATAAATTTGAGCGAATGCAGGATTGCTGGCGGCGCTGCTAATAATCATGGCCACCGTTTGTCGACCCAGTGGAGTAAGGGTAATTTGAGCTGCATTTTCGATGAGTGCATCGATATCGCTCCAAAAGCTACCCGTATCCGGAATGACCACCTCTTCCCGCAGACTCTCAATGGCATCAGCGACTAATTCCTCCTTGCCCTTATATCGACGATAAATAGTTGTTTTCCCGACACCTGCACGAGTGGCGATCGCCTCAATACTCATTGCCTCGAAACCAACTTCGGCCAACAGCTCCAGCGTGGCTTTCAGCATGGCCTGATGAGACGCTGCACTGCGAGGTCTTCCTGGTGACTTCTTTTTGGCATCCTTCATAGATGCTATGATAATTTACGATACAGTATCGTATCAAAATACTATGAATCGCAAACCTCGCTACATGGACAAACAGAGTACTCAAACCCTACGTGAAGGGCTTGCAGAGTACTACGCGCTTAATCCGCATGTCACCGATCCGGCAACGCAACCCTCAGATTTCGCGAAGATATTGCACGCGCATGATGTCGGCCATGTGATTTACGGCTGTGATACAGGGATGCACGATGAGCTCAAAATCTTGCCCCTATTTTGGTGGACAAGCGAATGCACGTTTCAGACTTATCTGAAGATGAAAAACTCACCCGCCGTTGATGTGATGTATGAAGACATGATCAAAGAAAAGGGCAGATTCTGGCTCTATGGAGCCGTCTTGAAGGTACTTCCTGGGGTCGTTATAGACCTCATTCCCATTTGGGTCAAGACTCGCAATTGGGAGAAACGACTACCGTTTTTGATGTTTGAACCGTTGCTTGAGCGGTCTCTTTTGGATATCCGCAAAGAGTTTGATTTGTTGCGGCTGATGAAATAGATTCTGCGTGCATCAACCGATAGGTATCCCAAGTCAATCCAAGACTGATGCGATCGCACAGTCATCAAGCTGGGATGCTGACTAGTTGCAGAACCTCGATCGCCACTTCGGGAAATGCAACTGGGTAAATAAAACCGCTGCTAATCGTATCCTGTGTTCGAAAGTCGCCATTTTGCACGTCTCTAAACACAATCAGTTGATTGCTAGCGATATCAATCACCCAGTACTCTTGAATCCTCGCCTCAGCATAGAGCGTTCGTTTGGTGTCTAAATCGTAAGTTAGGGTTGTGTCTGCCACCTCAATAAGCCAATAGATATCGTCTGGATAGGGGTGGTGCTTCAGATAGCGCGTATCGGGCAGGCGAACAATGGCGATATCGGGCTGGGGTTCAGACTCAGCCAGTGTGATGGGATGCGCTTCAAAAATCTCTGCTTTACCCTTCATGATGGCGCGGAGGTATTTGGCTCCCCGATGATTCACAAATCGATGAAATTCTCCTTCTGGGGCCATATCCCAAATTTCTCCATGGATGAGTTCGCAGCGACGGTGATCGAGGATGCCCAGATCTCGCATTCGCTGATAGTCTGCAACCGACCATTTTGTTAGTGTCCGCATGACTTGAACTCTCTATCGCTGATCAAACTATCTGTTCCGATCCTACTTCACAGGACAGTGACCTTCAGCCGATGCCCATGACAAGACTGGTGACAAGCGCGATCGCGCACAAGAACCCCAATAAGCATTCACTCCAGTTTTGTCCCACCTAAAAGCCCGATAAAATCAAACTAAATAAGCGGTTGCGCTAATTGTTCGGAGACAAGCCATGGTTGCTCAACCTCAGCCTACGCTCACACCTTCTGAATATCTGGATTGGGAAGCCACACAGCCTATCCGGTATGAATATGCTGAGGGTGAGGTGATGGCAATGACGGGGGGAACCATTCCCCACAACCAAATTGCAGTTAACTTGGTGGCATTGTTAAGACCCCATCTGCGGGGACAAAACTGCAAGGTTCTGAGCGGCGATGCGAAGGTTGCCATTTCTGACGATGGCCCGTTTTTTTATCCCGACGTTACCGTGACGTGTGATGAGCGCGATCGCACAGCCCGCAGCTATATCCACTTTCCTTGTCTTGTGGTGGAAGTGTTGTCGGAATCTACAGAAGCTCGCGATCGCGGACACAAGTTCCACCAATACCGCCAGATCGAAACCTTGCAAGAATATGTCTTGATCGATCCTGATCGCTTCATGGTGGAATGCTATCGCCGCAACGAGCGCGACAATTGGGAACTTGTAAGCGCAATGAGTGAGCTGCGTGAGTTGCCCTCTGCCAAGGAAGGTCTGATTCTCAATAGCGTGAATCTAGAGATTTCTTTTGCACAAATCTATGAGGATGTCATTTTCCCCGAAGCGGAATCAAATTAAACAAGGGGTTGTGCAACCTGAAATCTAGTTTATTGCTGTGACACTCAGAGATTTTCTCTCCACAGCCAAATTTGAGGGTCTAGCTGCAAGTTTGATTGCCCTGTTACCTGGGACTCACTCACGTTATTCTGAGAGCCATCTATCAGAACGTAAGCCATGACCCAAACCGTTGCCCAGGTAACAGGGCAATCAAACTTGCAGCTAGACCCTCAAATTTGGCTGTGGAGAGAAAATCTCTGAGTGTCAC
>JBCBSJ010000082.1:0-18645 GCA_039819245.1 Cyanobacteria bacterium J06638_20 | reverse complement strand
GGTTGCCCTGTTACGGTGGAGAATTGCCACTGGATGATAACCAACCAGACCGTTGTAAGGGCGAATAAAAATCTGAACAGCCATTTCCGGCATCTGTGTTGTTGGGAGCCTGTCAGGTTATGCCAAAACGACGACAGCATCGATGCCGGAAATGGCTGTTCAGATTTTTATTCGCCCTTACAACGGTCTGGTTGGTTATCATCCAGTGGCAATTCTCCACCGTAACAGGGCAACCCCAGATGGCAGAGATGCGGGGCGTTTGGATCACAAATCTGGGTTCTGCGCTGATGTATTACACAACCCGCTTGGATGAAACGGTTGGCAAACTGGCGCAGCACCATCTCAACACGATCTACCCAGCGGTCTGGAATCGAGGCTACACGCTGCATTCCAGCAAGGTTTTGCAAGCTGCAAGTGGGCGACGACGCGATCCGCTAACCTCTCTACCCCTCCTTCCCTTCCAGGATCCGGTTAAAGAATGGGTACATCAAGCGCATCGTCAGCATTTGCGGCTCATTCCTTGGTTTGAGTATGGGCTGATGATCCCTACCAGTTCAGCATTAGCTCAGTTGCATCCCGACTGGCTGACGGTGAATCAACAAGGGCAGTCTGTTGCAGCGCCTATGCAGCCGAGTTCTCGACTCCCCAAAGCACTGCAAAACCTGCAACTGGAAGTAGCTGGCGGGAATCAGGCCTGGCTCAACCCCTTCAAGCCCGAAGTGCGCCAGTTTTTGGTTGATTTAATCGTCGAGGCCGTGGAGCAATATGAGGTCGATGGCATTCAACTGGATGACCATTTCGGGTTGCCCGTAGCGTTTGGCTATGACGATGAAACGATAGCGCTGTATCGACAGGAACATGGTGGTGCGGCGCCGCCTGCCGATCCGACTAACGCAGAGTGGGTACGGTGGCGAGCCGACAAGATCTCGCTGCTATTTCGGGATATTGCTCAAGCCGTTAAGGCGGCGCGACCGGAGGCCATCGTATCCCTATCGCCCAATCCTCCCGATTTTGCCTACCGCAACTATCTCCAAGATTGGCGGCGCTGGGTAGCAGAAGGCTGGGTCGATGAGGTGGTGGTGCAGGTCTATCGCGATTCCGTCGAGACATTCAGCGCATCTTTGAATAGTGAGGGTTTGAGGGCGATCGCCTCCGCTATTCCCCTCAGCATCGGACTCTACACAGGGCCGTTTCTGAATGCTACCCCGATGGAAACGATTCGGCAGCAGGTCGAGGTAGTGCGTTCGGCAGACTATGACGGCGTATCATTTTTCTCCTGGGAAACGACCTTCTGGATGTTTCGTCATGGGTCTGTGGATGATGAAAGTTGGCGATCGCTCTTTCCCGAGCGCTAGTGGAGATTCAACCGTCGTCAGGATAGGGGGTTAAACTGAGAAGTTGGTTGCCCTCTTCACTCTGGTTCTTCCGTATGACGCTTTATTCAGCGCGATCGCTCAAAAAAGACTTCGGCATCAAAGAGATTCTGCACGATGCCAGCTTCAGCCTGGAAGAAGGGGACAAAGTCGGGCTGATTGGCACCAACGGTTCAGGAAAATCGACCCTGCTGAAGATGATTGCGGGAATGGAGCCGATGGATGGCGGGGACATCTGGCAAAATGCCGGAGCCAAAATTGTGTACTTGCCCCAGCAACCGGATGTGGACGATGACCATACTGTGCTGGAGCAGGTGTTTGCCGACAGCGGTGAGCAGATGGCACTCATTCGGGAATACGAAGACCTGTCCCATCGCATGGCCAAACATCCCGAGCAAGCTGACACCCTGCTGACTCAACTCTCAAACGTGACCGAGAAGATCGACGCGGTGGGAGCATGGGATCTAGAAACCAATGCCAAAAATGTGCTGAGCCAACTGGGTATTGACGACTTCGAAGCACGGGTAGGGGATCTATCGGGAGGCTATCGAAAGCGGATTGCGATCGCCACGGCTCTGCTTTCCGAGCCTGATTTGCTGCTGATGGATGAGCCCACCAACCATCTGGATGCTTTGTCAGTGGAGTGGCTGCAAAGCTATCTCAACCGATTTCGCGGGGCATTACTACTCATCACCCACGATCGCTACTTCCTCGATCGCGTCACCAATCGCATTCTGGAAATTGACCGGGGCGACCTTTACGGCTACTCCGGCAACTATGCCTACTATCTAGGGAAAAAAGCGGAAGCCGAGGAAGCCGAGGCGAGTACACAACGCAAACATGCCGGAGTATTGCGGCGCGAACTGGAATGGCTGAAACGAGGTCCAAAAGCCCGTAGCACCAAGCAAAAAGCCCGCATCGATCGCATCCGCGACATGCAAAACCAAGAATTTAAGCAAGCCCAAGGCAAAGTGGATATTTCCACCGTTGGGCGGCGGATTGGGAAGAAGGTGATTTCCCTGGAACATGTTGATAAGGGATATGGCGATCGCACACTCATTAAAGACTTTTCTTACCTCTTCAACCCTGGCGATCGCGTCGGAATTATTGGCGGCAATGGGGTTGGGAAATCCACCCTAATGGACATCATCACCGGACGCATTGAGCCGGATGCGGGCAAGGTTGAAATTGGTTCAACAATCCACATCGGCTACTTCGATCAACATTCCGATGATGTGAACGTGAATGAAAAAGATCGGGTAATTGATTACCTCAAAAGTATTGCCGAGTTGGTGAAGACGAACGATGGGAGTATCATCACCGCCTCCCAAATGCTAGAGCGATTTCTCTTTCCGCCCAATCAGCAATATGCACCCATCCATAAGCTCTCGGGCGGCGAGCGGCGACGCCTGTTTCTGCTGCGGGTGCTGATGGGTGCGCCCAATGTGCTGATCTTGGACGAACCTACGAATGATTTGGATGTGCAAACCCTCGCCGTTCTTGAAGATTATCTGGAAGAATTCAACGGGTGTGTGATTGTCGTATCCCACGATCGCTACTTTCTCGATCGCACCGTTGATACTATCTTTGCCTTTGAACCAGAAGGTAATATTCGCCAATATCCTGGCAATTACTCCATGTATCTAGACTTCAAACAAATAGATGAGAAGGCAACAGATAAACAAACAAAAACGATCGAAAAGCAACCCAAGGTAAAAGAAAAACCATCCAAATCTACATCTGCTCCTACAGATAATAAACCTCGAAAACTTTCCTATAAAGAAAAGCGCGAGTATGAAGATTTAGAAGTAAAGATCCCCCAAATGGAGCAGGAAAAAGCAGACTTGGAAGCCCTCCTCTACAGCAATCCACCCAGCGATTTCCAGGAGCTTCAAGCTCTAACCGAGCAGCTAGCAGCCCTCAGCGAACGCATTGATACAGCAACCGAATATTGGCTTGAGCTGGCAGAGCGCGTTGGTTAGATGCGGTTCTCGTTACGAAGCAGAGGGGAGATCAGATCGCCCACCAGCTATAAATGGCTTAATGCACAAGCGTTTCAGCTACTTTGCACCTTTAGGAACAAACAGTGCGACCAAAACCCTGTATTTTCATAGTGGAATGTGGGTTTGTCGCGCAGATAGCGCACCAGGTAGATCATAGAGTCCGGTTGCATCTGTCTATTCCTAGCCGATATGGCGATCGCCTACGTCTTTTCCCACTTCCGCTTGTGGTAGGTCGGTTTATCCCCTGCCTCTCCTGAATCGGCGTCATGAATGTGGATTGCAATGCAAGTGGAGGAAGTCAACAAAAATGGCGGATTTCTATCAACATGGATCCATCACCACGCTACACAACTTGGTGAAACGATCGACCGAAGATTTGGAAGCCGATTTACTGGAGTTTTCGTCGCAGTTTCGGATGGGGTTAATTCTGCCTTCCTTGTTTAGCGAATTAGAAACGGCTGCAATGGAAAATATTGTCGCTGAGTTAAAAAAGGTTCCCTACTTAAACCAGATCATTGTTGGGCTGGATCGGGCTGACGCCGAACAGTGGCAGTATGCCAGTCAGTATTTCAAAGATCTGCCCCAACATTATCGGGTTCTGTGGAATGATGGCCCTCGCCTCAAGGCACTGGATCAGGAATTAACCGAACATGGACTGTCACCCAAACAAATGGGCAAGGGACGTAATGTTTGGTACTGCCTAGGTTACGTGCTGGCCTCAGAGCGTGCCGATGGGGTTGCTCTCCATGACTGCGACATCAAGACCTACGATCGCAGCTTACTGGCTCGATTGATCTACCCCATTGCCAATGTGCAGTTCGACTATCGATTTTGCAAAGGCTACTACGCGCGGATTGGGGGCGATCGCCTCAAAGGGCGTGTGACCCGATTGCTGGTAACACCCCTTTTGCGTGCCCTCAAGGTGGCGATCGGCACCAACGATTATCTGGAATATCTTGATAGCTTTCGCTACCCGTTATCTGGGGAGTTTGCCCTACGGACGCACATCATTCCTGGCTTGCGTATTCCCAGCGATTGGGGGTTGGAAGTCGGCATTTTGTCAGAGATTTCCCGTAACCATGCCGCCTTGCGAATTTGCCAAGCAGAAATCATGGATATTTACGATCACAAACATCAACCGCTGTCTGCCGAGAACCCTACGTCTGGGTTATCAAAAATGAGCATCGACATTACAAAATCCATCTTCCGTAAGCTGGCAACCAAAGGATGCGTGCTCACCAGTGAAACCTTCCGCACCGTCAAAGCGACCTACTATCGGACCGCACTAGACATGGTTGCCTCCTATCAGAACGATGCGTTGATGAACGGGCTTGAATTCGATCGCCATGTCGAAGAACAAGCGGTCGAAACCTTTACCGAAAGCATCATGCGAGCGGGGGATCTATTTTTGGAAAATCCGATGGAAACACCATTTATTCCTAGTTGGGAACGCATTCAAAGTGCTATCCCTGATTTCCTCAAGCGGTTCTACAACGCAGTCGAAGCCGATCACTACGAAGCCCTTGGGTAAGTTCGATAGTTACCGTTGATCACCCAGATTAGCCGCTATTTCTTTTGCCGATTAAGTCTATTCAGTCGGTAGGTGCAACTCAAGTCCTAGAACCCTGTGCCGCCCGCGCAGCGGGCGGCACAGGGTTCTAGGACTTGAGTTTTAATTGCACCAAGGTACTTATTGTATTCACCGCCTTTGGTGTCGGCGCATTGTTGGGAACTTTACTAGCAGGGCGGCTGCGTGACCTCGTGGGAAGCTACACCACTTTCTTCTATCTCACTATGGCCTTGGCGGCTGTGAGCCTTGTGCTTGCTATCTTCATGCTCAAGAAAAATGCAGCCACCTCTTTAAGTCAGGGACTCAACAACTAGCCTGCCATTCAACCACTTTCAACAAATCATGACGAGCAGAGACGAATATTGAGCGTCTCTGCTCACCTTTTTATAGAGTGACCGAGTGCAGAAAAAAATTAACTCCTTAGGACTCATACCAAATCCGGTTAAAGAACCCAAATATCGTTTGCACCTACTACACTGCGGCGAGTGTAAACGTTATTTGGATTTTAGGGCTGTTCAACCGGATTTAGTGTCACTCCCTAAGCAGATCTGCAATGGGTCAAATGTTCTTCCCCCTCACCCCATGCACTCAGCAGGTGAACTATACTGTTGGGTCATTGGATCAGCGTTCGCAAGTTTTCGCCACCCCCTGCCACTTGCCTATCGCCCATTGCTCTTATCTCACCTTGCGGCGATCCCGCGTCCTTATATATTTCTTTTGATACCACATATTTTCTGTCGTATTTATTTTCTCCAGTATTTAAAGAAACGGTTAAGCCAAGGGGCGATCGCTAAGCCACTTTCTTTAAAGAAATAATCTGAAACCGACGATCACAGCATACAGAATACAGCTAGGATGATGAATAAGCCAAAAGTGCAAAAAGTGAAGTGATCTAGATCATGTAAAGAACATGACCACGATCATTTAAAATTTTCCACAAACTTGTCTGTCTACACTTTTGCTTTGCCAGAGTTTTACTACAATAGTGGCAACTTTGGTTTGTAGGAGTGCAATTGCAATTCTTTAAGTAACTCTAGGTCGCTTTGGCTCATCAACCTGGGTCGCTACAGTTTTGGTGGTTCTGTCTATCTAGTTCCTT
This sequence comes from Cyanobacteria bacterium J06638_20, assembly GCA_039819245.1. Lineage (GTDB taxonomy): Bacteria > Cyanobacteriota > Cyanobacteriia > Elainellales > Elainellaceae > Vacuolonema. Next base: position 12,600 of record JBCBSJ010000082.1, on the reverse strand, counting down.
GTGCTGATTTCTGCGTTGAACCTTAAAATCGTTACGTGTTTATTCTCAGCCAGGAGCTTCGGTCGACACACTGCCTTCCAATTGTCTGTCGCCCGTGTCTCGTTGCATTTTGTCTCTAGTGCGGGGGAGCAGCTCAAGCGATGCTGGTTCCAGATATTTCGGTATCGGAGTTACTCACTGCCCTGGCTTCACGATGAGAACAAAGAGGATCAACCTTTGGTGTTCCCTCTCCAATCTCTTTGGTCTTTGAAGACGTACATGGGAGATAGCTTTCAGCTAGTTCACTTGTTGATGGGTGTAAATTGCGATTGCACGAACGTTTATCTTGACTCGTAACAGCTATCTATGCACCCATTGCTTAAATTTCAGAACGAAGCTCTACTCGAACAGGCACTAACACACCGTTCATACGTGCGAGAACACCCACGGGATTCCGTCGATAATGAACGTCTGGAATTTTTGGGGGATGCACTACTCACATTCTTGAGTGGAGATTATCTCTATCAACGCTTCCCAGAGATTAAAGAAGATGAGATGACACGGCGACGGGCGGCGTTGGTGGATGAAACCCAGTTAGCTGAGTTTGCTCTTGAATTGGGAATTGACCAACTGATTCGCCTGGGTAAAGGCATGATGCAAGATGGCGGATCGCAAAACAAAAATTTGCTGAGTAGTACGTTTGAAGCTGTTGTAGGTGCGCTTTATCTGGATGGCGATCGCGATGTTGAGCGCATTCGCCCCCTAATTGAAGACCTATTTGAACAAGTACCGGAAGAAGTTATGGCAACTCGATCCACGCTTGATTCCAAAAATCGGCTGCAGGAATGGACTCACGCCAATGTGGGACATACCCCTCCCAAATATTCCACTGAAAAGGTTGGTGGTTCTGACCACAACCCTGAATTCTCATCACAGGTCTATGTGAGTGGCAAGATGATTGGGCGGGGCAAAGGGCGGAGTAAAAAAGATGCTGAAAAGCAGGCTGCAGAAGATGCACTGGGTAATCTGCTCCGCAAAGGATTGCTACAGCGCAATACCAAAGAGTAGGCGAATAGGGCGATCGCTCGACACTTTAAGATTAGGACAAGTCATCCCTCACTCGGGAGCACACTCAGGTTCTACGTGAACCGGAGTCAACGCCTCCGAGGAAGGCTGGTTTTTACCAGAGGATGGATACAAGTCTTCCCAATGGCGCAGTAGTTCGGCTACTGACCAGGCCTGGGCGATCGCTCCCTTGGGTGCATGGGGGACATTGCCGTCAAAAATTTCGGAAATAGACCCCAAGCAAGCTTCATGTTCAAGGTGTTCCAAGAGAGCATCGGCCATCCAGGGGAGGGGATGGTCGGGGTAGCACCGCTTCCAGGCCCGGATGAACGGCCCAATCAACCATACCCAAACGGTTCCCTGATGGTAGGAGCGATCGCGCTCCCACATACCGCCCTGATATTGACCAATATAGAAAGTGTTTTCGGGTTCGAGGGATCGGAGACCGTAAGGGGTGAGAAGGCAATCGCGAGCGACCTCCAACACTTGTTGTCCCTGCTCTTGCTCAAAACCACAGTGTGCCAAAGATAGGGCGATGACGGCATTGGGGCGAATGGCAGAGGTGCGTTGATCATCAGGCTTAATCACATCGTGAAAATAGCCCGTCTCCGGATTCCAGAAGCTTTGTAGCCCCACCTTCACCTTCTCGGCCTGTTGGGCATAGCGACGGGCTTGGTTTTCAACATTTCCCATCGCCTCGGTTGATAACCCATGAGTGTGGAGATAATGCGCCCATTTCTCTGCCCAGCGCAGAGCCGAATACCAAAGCGCATTAATTTCTATTGCTTTGCCCTGACGTGGGGTAATGGGTGTTTTGGAAACAACTGCATCCATCCAGGTCAAGGCATTTCCCGGAGATTCCCAGGAAAGGAGGCCATCCAGGGCATCGACACGAATGTTGAAAATCGTGCCCATAGTGAAGGCTTTGTAGATTTGCTGGACAATTGGATATTGCTGGATTAGGAAATCCCAATCTTGCGTGGCGTCGAGGTATAGGCCTAGGGTTTCGATCCACCAGAGCGTGGCGTCGAGGCTGTTGTACAGTGGCGTTGCATCTTCATCGGGAAACGTGTTGGGGATCAAGCCCTGGCGACAGTATTGACCAAAAGTGTGTAGGAGCGATCGCGCCAAATCATGCCGCTGAGTCGTCAGGGCCAAACCCGGTAAAGCAATCAGCGTATCGCGCCCCCAGTCGCCAAACCAGGGATAGCCTGCGATGATCGTTGAACCTTTAATGGACGCCCGATAGGCAACAAACTGATCGCCCGCCTGAAGCAACCGGGAATAGGCAGAAGATAACTCGGCATGATGGGGAGCAGCCGCCTTGAAAATTGTCTTCAGGCGGCTTTGATTGGATTGCTGTAACTCAGTAAAGATTTCACCCGTTGGTGGCAGGGGCGCGTTACCAGCCAGCCCACGCACACTGGCTTCCAGCGTTACGGTGTCATTGGCTTCGAGGAGCACGATCAGCTTGCCGGGGTTGTAGAGATCTTCACGATCGCTCAATCCCCGCTTTGTTTCTTCTGGGTAGAGATAACCCCAATACCAATGACTGTCGGGCTGGTAGCTTCCCTGGCTCCAACTGAGCTGCCAGGATAGGCCAGAGACTTGCCGATAGTGGGATTGAAAAATAACGCGCCGGGGTTCGATGACCTGGGAAAAATGCCGTTCCCGATCATAGCGTTGCTGGCGATGGAAATTGCGTTCGCCGATCAGCGGCAGCAGGGTCAGTCGGGCTGGATCATCCCCTTCTAGCCGATACTGAATCAGCACTCGATTACGCTGTTCGATTGTCAGATCCGGTGATCCCTCTCCCAGCACATCGGCATGGGGCATCAGGATTTGGCGGGTTAGTTTCCAGTTTTTTCCGCCCCACACCCAGGTCGGGATGGGATCGATAGAGAAGGATTGGAGCCAGCGATCGCCCCGAGGGGAAATTTCTCCGTTGCGCCAATAGTTTGTGCTGAGTTCGTAGCTGTAGCCCCCGACCATGAGCACCGCATCTACTTGCGCCAAAAGGAGGGTGCGTTCTCCTGGCGGGGCGATCGCAGCCAACAATAGCCCGTGATAAGTCCGGGTACGGGTATCACTTACCGTGCCGCTTGCAAAGCCGCCCAACCCGTTTGTCAATAACCATTCTCGCGTATCCAACTCATCCATGCCTGTCAATCAATCTCACTCCATTGGATTCCACAGGACAATTCGGCGATGAGACGATTCTCCGATTCTGTCGCATACCATGACATGAAATGCTCCCTTGTGAAACGGGGAACCAGCCACAAAATTACGGTGGTATGGCAGAAGTCGCAGTTAGCCCCAAACTGTATAGTTTGCCCCAAAGTATTAAGGAGCAGCGTACGCACTAACTGATTCAAAGAACCCGCGATTGCCCAGGGGCGGCTAAGCCATCAGACCTGCTAGGCGCAAGCAAACTTGCTAAGCGCGATCGCCCACCATCGCCAGTTCCACTTCTCCGAAAATGGCGGAAGCATGACGATAGAACTTGAACTCTAGCAAATTATGGAAGGGGTCTTCCAGGAAAAATGTGCGATGTTCCAGGGGAGAACCGGGGAAGCGATGCTTGGGATTTTGGTGAAACGTGAGATGTTGCTCACGGGCGCGATCGCATAGGGTTTCCCAATCAGCCTCTTCTGTAAAAATGAGCCCAAAGTGGCGGGGATAAATTCCCTGTTGTGGTGTCAACGGTTGCTCGGTCACATGGGCAACCAGTTGATGATCATAAAGGTTGAGGATCAACGAATGGGGACCCCGCCGTCCGGGTTTGCACCCCAAGCCTTGGACATAAAATGCTTCAGTGTCGGGCAGGTTGGAAACCGGAAAGGCCAAATGAAACAGTGTTGATGCCATTGCAATCAATCTCCAGAGGAGCCGATGAAAATGACACTATTAAAAGGCATTATCACGATTTTGGCGATGGCTTTCACCCCCACAATTCCGTCAAGCGTTGGATGAACTGCAACATGTGGGCAAACGATAGCAAGCGCATTGCTGATTGAGGGAATGATTTTTTCTGGGAGGGGGCGCACCGTGCCCCCTCTCAGAAAAAATCATCGTTGGATTCTGCAACCCCATAGCAAGAGATGGAGCAGTTGGCGATGTTGATCCGAGAAGCAACTCACGATGATGTGCCTGCTATTTCCAGGGTGCATGTCGATACATGGCGAACAACCTATCGCGGCATTATGCCCGACGAACATTTGGCCAAGCTATCCTACGAGCGCCGAGAGCGGGGTTGGTATGCGGTGTTTAAGCAAGCCGCTGAGGATGGCAACTTTACCTATGTGGTACAAGATGAATCCGGCGAAATTATCGGCTTTGCCAATGGTGGGAAAGAACGCACGGGGGATCCGGCTTTTCGAGGGGAGCTAACGGGCATTTATATCCGGCAAGCCTACCAGGGTCAAGGACTGGGACGGCGACTCGTACAGGTAGTTGCCGAACGGTTGAGCCAGTTGGGGTTGGATTCGATGCTGATTTGGGTTTTGGTGGATAATCCTGCCTGTGGATTTTATGCTGCGCTTGGAGGGCAACGCGTTCGTGAGCAAGAGCTACAAATCGGCGGCAAGCCGTTGATTGAAGTGGCCTATGGGTGGGTGGATACTCGCAAGCTCAGACCCATTTCGTAGCATCCAAGCCTGGGTTGGTGTTGGGTTGAACGCAGCCGAAACCCAACACCTCTGCTGCGGGCGTGTTAGACGAAATCGGCTTCGCTGATGGTCTCAACCTGGGTGTTGTTCAACCGCAGCAAGCGCTCACTGCCTACCGAAATCAGTACATTGTTATTAAGCTGTTGAATCGAAAGCTGTTCAAAGCTGATGCCACCCAGAACGATGAGGTCTTGCCCATCGCTGAAGTCGGTCACCCGGTCTAACCCTTGCCCCATGCGGATGAAGATGCGATCGCGCCCCTCTCCGGTTGTGATCAAATCATTGCCCTGGTCGCCAATCAGGCGGTCATTGCCGATACCCCCTCGCAGCACATCATTGCCGCTGCCGCCTCGGACGATATCGTTGCCGCTCTGCCCATTCAGGGCATCATCTCCAGCGCTCCCCAGTAGGCGGTCATTGCCGCTGCCGCCGAGCAAGGTGTCATTGGCTACCCCACCTACCAGGGTGTCGGCTCCAGCGTCACCGCGCAGGGTGTCGCTTCCAGCGCCACCGACTAGGCGGTCATTGCCCCCCTTGCCGTTGAGCCAATCCGCTTCGGTGCCCCCCAGCAAGCGGTCATCATTGGCTCCCCCGAGCAATGTGTCTCGGCCACTGCCCCCCAGGAGGTTATCGCGTCCTTCTCCACCGATGAGGCGATCGTTGCCCTCCTGCCCAGCCAGGCGATCGTTGCCCGCCAAGCCACTCACTCGGTCATTGCCCGCCAGCGCAAAGATGACATCGCGCCCATCCGTTCCAAGCAACACATCGTCGCCTTGGGTTGGAGTCTGCCGACCAAAGACCACATAGCTCTCCCCGGCATCATTAGGGTCATTGGGGTTGGCCCAGGGTGCACCGATAATCAGGTCATCGAGGCCATCGCCATTGATATCCCCCGCCCCGCTCACCGAACCCCCGGAGAGGTCACGCTTATCAATGCCGTTGAGGACAAAGCCATTACCGCCATCGAGGTCGGCAAGATTCAGGCTGGCAGCAAAGCCCTGGTCGCGGCCAAAGACCACATAGCTCTCCCCAGCCCAAGGGACACCATTGGGGTCGGCCAGAGGTGCGCCGATGATGAGGTCATCAATGCCATCACCATTGATATCCCCCGCCCCGCTCACCGAAGTACCAGAACGGTCACCCCTATCAATGCCATTGAGGACGAAGCCATTACGGCCATCCAGATCGGCTAAATCCAAGCTGGCGGTAAAGCCTTGATCGCGGCCAAAGACCACATAGCTCTCCCCAGAGCTGTCACCATTGGGGTCGGTATTCCTTGTACCGATGATGAGGTCATCAAAGCCATCGCCATTGATATCTCCCGCACCACTCACCAAAGACCCAGAGGAGTCATACTCATCAATGCCGTTGATCACAAAACCATTGCGGCCATCTAGATCGGCTAAATCCAGGCTGGCGGTAAAGCCCTGGTCGCGGCCAAAGACCACATAGCTCTCTCCAGCAAAAAGATTGCCATTAGGGGCGGCATCGACGGCACTGATGATGAGGTCATCGAGACCATCACCATTGATATCCCCAGCCCCGCTCACCGAACCCCCGGAGCGGTCATTCCTATCAATGCCATTGATCACAAAGCCATTGCCGCCATTGAGGTCAGCGAGATTCAGGCTGGCAGCAAAGCCCTGGTCGCGGCCAAAGACCACATAGCTCTCCCCAGCAGTATTGTTGCCATTGGGGTCGGCAAAGGATGCGCCGATGATGAGGTCATCAAAGCCATCGCCATTGATATCCCCCGCCCCGCTCACCGACCCCCCGGAGAAGTCATCCTCATCAATGCCATTGATGACAAAGCCATTGCGACCATCAAGAGTAGCTAAATCCAGCCGTGGAGTAAAGCCTTGGTTGCTACCAAACACCACATAGCTCTCCCCAGCAGCATTGTTGCCATTGGGGTCGGCACGAGATGCGCCGATAATGAGGTCATCAAACCCATCGCCATTGATATCCCCCGCCCCGCTCGCTGGACCACTGGAGTAGTCAAGCTCATCAATACCACGGATGACAAAGCCATTGCGACCATTGAGATTAGCTAGCTCCAGGCTTGGGGCAAAGTCCTGGTTGCTGCCAAAGACCACATAGCTCTCCCCGGCATTTCTATTGCCGTTATGGTTGGCCTGGCTTGCACCAATGATTAGGTCATCGAGACCATCGCCATTGATATCTCCCGCCCCGCTCACCGAATTACCGGAGCGGTCATTCGCATTCATGCCATTGATGACAAAGCCATTGCGGCCATTAAGATCCGAAAGGTTAAATTGGGTTGGAAAGGTCATAATTCAGTCCTCGATAGATGTGAACCGTCGTTGCCGTAAAAACCGACTGAAGTGATTGTTCTCTTGGGGCTGCGAGGTGTCGAAAAGCGGCGATGTTGGGTTTCGACTGCGCTCAACCCACACTGTTGCTGCTGCGGGCGTGTTAAATGAAGTCGGCTTCGCTGATGGCTCCAACTTGGGTGTTGTTCAACCGCAGCAAGCGCTCACTGCCCACCGAAATCAGCACATGGTTGTTGCGTTGTTGAATCGAAAGCTGCTCAAAGCGGATGCCCCCCAGGACGATGCGGTCTTGCCCATCGCTGAAGTCGGTCACTCGGTCTAAGCCTTGACCAGGACGGATGACGATGCGATCGCGCCCTTCCCCGGTTGTAATCAGGTCATTGCCCTGGTCGCCAATCAGGCGGTCATTCCCGATACCCCCTCGCAGCACATCATTGCCGCTGCCGCCTCGGACGATATCGTTGCCGCTTTGCCCATTCAGGGCATCATCTCCAGCGCTCCCTAGTAGGCGATCATTGCCGCTGCCGCCGAGCAAGGTGTCATTGGCCACCCCACCCACCAGGGTGTCGGCTCCAGCGTCACCGCGCAGGGTGTCGCTTCCAGCACCACCGACTAGGCGGTCATTGCCGCCATTGCCGTTGAGCCGATCATCATCGGTGCCCCCCAGCAAGCGGTCATCATCGGCTCCCCCGAGCAATACATCTCGGCCACTGCCACCCAGGAGGTTATCGCGCCCCGCTCCACCGATGAGACGGTCGTTGCCCTCTTGTCCGGCCAGGCGATCGTTACCCGCCAAGCCACTGACCCGGTCGTTGCCCGCCAGCGCAGAGATGACATCACGCCCATCCGTTCCGAGCAACACATCGTCGCCTGGGGTTGCTCCTTGCCGACCCAACACCACATAGCTTGCTCCAGCATAAAAGCTGCCATTAGGGTCGGTAAAGGGTGCGCCGATAATAAGGTCATCGAGGCCATCGCCATTGATATCCCCTGCTCCGCTCACCGAAGTACCGGAGATGAGAAACCCATCAACGCCGTTGATCACAAAGCCATTCCCGCCATTGAGTTCAGCGAGATTCAGACTGGCAGCAAAGCCCTGGTCGCGGCCAAAGACCACATAGCTCTCTCCGGCAGAATTGTTGCCATTGGGATTGGCCCCACTTGCGCCGATGATGAGGTCATCAAGGCCATCACCATTGATATCCCCCGCTCCGCTCACCGAACGACCGGAGCGGTCACCCGAATCAATGCCATTGATCACAAAGCCATTGCGGCCATCCAGGTCGGCTAAATCCAGACTCGGGTCAAAGCCCTGGTCATAGCCAAAGACCACATAGCTCGCCCCAGCCGCACTATTATTATTAGGATCGGCTCCACTTGCGCCGATGATGAGGTCATCAAACCCATCGCCATTGATATCCCCCGCTCCGCTCACCGAAACATAGGAGAAGTCACGCGGATCAATACTGTTGATGATAAAACCATTGCGACCATCAAGATCGGCTAAATCCAGACTCGGGTCAAAGCCCTGGTCGCGGCTAAACACCACATAGCTCTCCCCCATCGCATTGACACCAACGGAGCCAAAACCGTATGCGCCGATGATGAGGTCAGCGAATCCATCGCCATTGACATCCCCCGCACCGCTCACCGAACGACCGGAGAAATCAAGCCAATCAATGCCGTTGATCACAAAGCCATTGCCGCCATCAAGGGTAGCCAAATCCAGACTCGGGTCAAAGCCCTGTTCACGGCCAAAGACCACATAGCTCGCCCCGGCGGAATCATTGGCCCCACTTGCGCCGATGATGAGGTCAGCGAATCCATCGCCATTGACATCCCCCGCGCCGCTCACCGAACGACCGGAGAGGTCATCCGCATCAATACCATTGATCACAAAGCCATTGCGGCCATTGAGGGTGGAGAGATTCAGGCTGGGGTCAAAGTCCTGATCACGGCCAAAGACTACATAGCTTTCCCCAGCCCGACGGTTACCATTGGGGGCGGCAAAGGGTGCCCCGATGATGAGGTCATCGAGGCCATCGCCATTGATATCTCCTGCACCGCTCACCGAATAACCGGATTGGTCATACTCACCAATGCCATTGATGACAAAGCCATGACCGCCATTGAGGTCGACCAACTCCAGGCTCGGGTCAAAGCCCTGGTTGCGGCCAAAGACCACATAGCTTGCCCCAGATCTGTCGCCATTGGGGTCGCTACCGTATGCGCCAATGATGAAGTCATCAAAGCCATCGCCATTGATATCCCCCGCGCCACTCACTGAAGTACCGGAGTAGTCATACTCATCAATGCCGTTGATCACAAAACCATTGTCGCCGTTGAGGTCAGAAAGGTTGAATTCTGCTGGAAACGTCATAATTCAGTCCTCGATAGATGTGAACCGTCGTTGCCATAAAGACCGACTGAAGCGCTTGTTCTCTTGGGGCTGCGAGGGGAAGAAAAGCGACGGTGTTGGGTTTCGACTGCGCTCAACCCACACTGTTGCTGCTGCGGGCGTGTTAAATAAAGTCGGCTTCGCTGATGGCTCCAACCTGGGTGTTGTTCAACCGCAGCAAGCGCTTACTGCCCACGGAAATCAGCACATTGTTGTTGCGCTGTTGAATCGAAAGCTGCCCAAAGCTGAGGCCACCCAGGACGATGCGGTCTTGCCCATCGCTGAAGTCGGTCACCCGGTCTAAGCCTTGACCGGGGCGGATGACGATGCGATCGCGCCCCTCTCCGGTTTCAATCAAGTCACTACCCTGGTCGCCGCTCAGAAAGTCATTGCCACCACCCCCCCGCAGCACATCATTGCCACTGCCGCCGTGCAGCACATCGCCACCTTCCAGCCCAAGCAGAAGGTCGTCGCCTGTATTCCCCAGGAGGGTGTCCTTCCCGGTGCCACCGATCATCCGGTCATTGCCGCCCCCACCCAGGAGAGTATCTGTGCCGCCCCCGCCGAACAAGGCATCAGCTCCAGCGCCACCGCGCAGATTGTCGGCTCCGGCTCCCCCTATCAGGCGATCGTTGCCGCCATTGCCATTGAGACGATCATCCCTTTCACCACCGAGGAGGCGATCATCATTGGCTCCGCCGACCAATACATCTTGACCCCTGCCACCCAGGAGGTTGTCGTGTCCTTCTCCGCCAATGAGATGGTCATTGCCTTCTTGCCCTGCTAGGCGATCGTTGCCTGCCAAGCCACTGACCCGGTCGTTGCCCGCCAATGCAAAGATGACATCACGCCCATCCGTTCCAAGCAACACATCATCGCCTGGGGTTGTTGGTGATTGTCGACCAAACACCACATAGCTTTCCCCAGCCCAATTACTACCATTGGGGTCGGCATGAGATGCACCGATGATGAGGTCATCGATACCATCGCCGTTGATATCCCCCGCACCGCTCACCGAACAACCGGAGAAGTCACCCTCATTAATGCCGTTGAGGACGAAGCCATTACTACCGTTGAGGTCGGCGAGATTCAGACTGGCCGCAAAGCCCCAGTCACGGCCAAACACCACATAGCTTTCCCCAGAGTAGCGCCCGCGGGGGTCGGCAGAGTTTGCACCGATAATCAGGTCATCAAACCCATCGCCATTGATATCCCCCACACCGCTCACCGAACGACCGGAGCGATCCAACGAATTAATGCCGCTGATCACAAAACCATTACGGCCATCTAGGTCAGCGAGATTGAGTCTTGGGGCAACGCTCTGGTCACAGCCAAAGACCACATAGCTCTCTCCAGCAGCAGTGCGGCTATTGGGGGTAGCTCCACTTGCACCGATGATGAGGTCATCGAGGCCATCGCCATTGATATCCCCCGCGCCGCTCACCGCAATACCAGAGCGATCCTCCTCATCAATGCCATTGATCACAAAGCCATTACGACCATCCAGATCGGCTAAATCCAGGCTGGCGGCAAAGCCCTGATCGCGGCCAAAGACTACATAGCTCTCTCCGGTAAAGTTGTTTCCATTGGAGTCGGCATAGGGTGCACCAATGATAAGGTCATCAAGGCCATCGCCATTGATATCCCCCGCACCGCTTACCGAACGACCGGATTCGTCACCCTCATCAATGCCGTTAAGGACAAAGCCATTGTGGCCATTGAGGGTGGAGAGATCCAGACTCCGGTCAAAGCCTTGGTTGGTACCAAACACCACATAGCCCTCCCCAGAGCTAAGACCATGGGGGTCGGCACTGAATGCACCGATAATCAGATCATCAAACCCATCACCATTTACATCCCCCGCCCCACTCACCGAACGACCGGAAAAGTCATCCTCATCAATGCCATTGAGGACAAAGCCATTGCGACCATCAAGAGTCGCTAAATCCAGACGTGGGGTAAAGCCTTGGTTGCTACCAAACACCACATAGCTCTCCCCAGCAGCATTGTTGCCATTGGAGTCGGCATAGGGTGCACCAATGATGAGGTCATCAAACCCATCGCCATTGATATCTCCCGCGCCGCTCACCGAACGACCGGAGGCATCACCCTCATCAATACCGTTGATCACAAAACCATTGCGACCATTAAGGTCGGCTAAATCCAGGCTGGCGGTCAAGCCCTGGTCACGGCCAAAGACCACATAGCTCTCCCCAGAGCCGCGGCCATTGGGGGCGGCTTTCCTTGCGCCGATGATGAGGTCATCAAACCCATCGCCATTGATATCTCCCGCCCTGCTCACCGAATAACCGGAACGGTCCCCCTCATCAATGCCGTTGAGGACAAAGCCATTGCGGCCATTGAGGTCAGAAAGGTTAAATTCTGCTGGAAAGGTCATAATTCAGTCCTCGATAGATGTAAACAGTCGTTGCCGTAAAGACCTACCGGAGCGATTGTTCTCTTACGATGCCTGAAGCTAATGATGAAGTAATGATGCGTTCGAAATGGGGATTAGAGGTATGAGCTGAGCCCAACTTCGGGCATTAGATTATCGCTCTTTGAGGCGTTTCGGCAGGTAGCAAACAAACGAAGTCTTTACCTTGAAATGTGACTTTGGTTGAGATTTGCTACAAGCGATCACTATAATCTTAGCCTTTGCTTATCTGGCTTCAATAAAGAGTTCCATTATTCTTGATTAACCTTCATTAGACAATTTAAGAAACCAATTTTTTCCCTTAGCTTGATGGATGTTTCATGAGAGAGGTTCTCTACAGGAATTCATTGCTGCAAGTCTCATGTGTCTAAGATTGACAAAGATTGTTATTGGTCTTAGCTAGCCTTTGCCGAATGCTCAGTAAATGCTTGCTTCTTTGGGTTTAAGACATATTCTATAGACTGAGTTTTATGAGGAGCTATTGTTTTACTCTGTGCCCATCTATAGGCAACAAAGAGCTTTCTATAGATGATCTTTGAAAGGTTACAATCCTTACAGCATTTTCTGCTTCCGTGAGGTGTATTTCTAGAGCTAGAATGCCCATATTTCAAGGGTTGAAACCCAGAAGTGTTGAAAGTTAGATTAAGCAATGGAAAAAAGGGGACAGAATGCAGTATTCTGTCCCCAACAAATGAAAAAATGATGTTAAATGCTAGCTTCATTTTCGCAGCTTGTCAAATCCATCCTGAAGCAGCTTTGCCC
>JBCBSJ010000081.1:0-18652 GCA_039819245.1 Cyanobacteria bacterium J06638_20 | reverse complement strand
TACGGATATTGCTCATTGCGTTGAGAGCCATACGTTTTTGCTCAGATCGACGGACAAGATGCTGTGGGTTTCGTTGACGACTTGCAGAAGCGCGCGTACTCATTGTCATCCTCACGTTTGTGTTGCTATTCGAGCCGGGTCTCAATACGCCAGTGACGCTGAAATACCTTTTTGACTCTTCTGACCAAACACACCCCATGACAATCACTGCTGTAGACCGTTATTGGGTTAGGAATCCGTAGTCTATTCAGTAATCCATTCGATAATGTCTCTCAAACTCAAGAAAACTATTAGGTTGAAACTACGGAAACCTATTTGCTTAGACAACGCTATCGGGCGAGCAATAATGATGAAATTACGGACGCTCTGATAGCACGTTGCCAGGGTCATTCAGTCTCCTCTTTTCACCTACAGCGTAGACCTATAAAATTTCCGATTGAACATCAATAAAATGTAGAAGTTTCTATAAAAATTACAACTTCTTCATATAAAATCCCTTGTTTGCCATGACAGAGCAGGGGTTCCGAGGAAAGCGCGGTAGAATGCAAGCTGTCAATCATGCTGAGCCCTGATGTTGCGAAAGAATGCAAGTTTCTACATCCAAACTTGTCAAAATCTTCTTAGTAATCGGGGAACTAATGCATCTCTATGAAATTTCGGTAAAGAGGACACAAGCAATTGCAGCACATCGTTCCACTTTTCTTGTTCGTTAGAAAGCAAGAAGAAGGTAAAGAAAAATGTGCTTCTTCCTCTCGCTTCCGAATACCTGCCCAAACCTTTGTTTAACCTACGTCAAAGCACCCTTTTGTTAACAATAACTATGTCTACCGTTCCAACCACAGACCCATTCTCCGACCTTGCCCTAGATACCTATGTCGTTATCGGCATTGCTTCGTGTTTCGTGCGAGAAGACAAAGAACTGCATCCCATCGAGGTGATCGAACCCATCCCTTCCGCCATGCTGGAAGCGCTGAACCGAGGCATCCCCACATCCTACAAGCTGGCATTTGCGACAACCTTGGGAACCATCTGGCAGAATGAGCAGCCCCAGCGCCTGGCAGAATTCCCAGAATCGGCGCAGTTTTGTGATGAGTTTGGCCTGCGGGTCGCTTCTGCTGCACGCACCTACAAAGCGCGTCCAGCCGCACAAGATCTCATTCCCCCTGGCACAGTTCGCGATGACTTCAACTTCTCTCTCGATCGCAAACGCGTGCTCAACTTAGAACGCCAAGTGACAACAGCAGACAACGTGAAACAGCATTCTCACACCCATGAAGTGCTGTAACATAGCCTCTCGGCCAAAGCTGGCCTAAATACAGGAGGCAAATCATGTTCTTTGCCCAATCCCAGAAACTTTCAATATTTTTGACTTCCATTTTCTAGCTGTTTGTATAATTCCAGGTGCATGGCGTTCCTAGGCTGCTAGTAGTCGAAATCGCAGACATACCTATATTTTCTGCTCCAAGGTTTCGCTAGATGGCATATTGGTCGCAACGCATTGGTTGCTAGAAGCGAGGACGAAAATAGTGGTGACATCGAAGTGGCGGGAAATTTCAACCAAAGCTGTATTGGGATTGGGCATTCTTCTGATTGCGGGATGTGGCGGCAATAATTCGGCCCAAGACCCAACCGCAGAGCAAGGGCAAAATCCTACGACGAATGGAACTCCCAGCCAGGGTTTGACCTGCAATGCACCCAATTATTTTGCAGAAGTTGCTGCTGACCAAGGTCAGTTTAATCTCACCTTTGGTGAACAGTCTGCGGAGAATACCTTACTTAGAGCTAATCCCATCAGTAATGTCCAGAACGAAGATGGGAGCCACACCTATGGCTATCAAGATACCGACTCCACAACCTACTATGCCCGGTTCTATCCCAATGGCACCTGCCTCCTTCAGGTTGTGGGGGGGGATAATACTGTCATTCTCGAAGAAGCGGGGCAAATGGCGCAGCCAGGGACAAGTGCAGCTCCGATAGACTCTTCCAGTGCCCAGCAACCCAATTACTTTCAAGATGGCTACGATTCTGGCTACACCCTTGGCTATGCCGAAGGCAAAAACTTTCGCCAATTCAACCAGGGGAATTCCCCTGAGGCCGCTTTTGCATCCACTGCAATGAGTGGGAACGAGCAGTATGACCAAGGCTACCGAGAAGGATTCTTTGCTGGATTTGACGAAGGCTACAACACGTTCATTACCACTGCACCCGAGGCCAATTAATAAGTAGCTCGGCATGATGAAAAACCAGACCCTAAAAACCTATGCCGCCCGCGCTGCGGGCGGCATAGGTTTTTAGGGTTTTAGGTTTAATTGCACCTGCCGACTTACAAGAGGCAATGGATGCAATCGGCACTGTATGACCTTGGCAATCCTGCAAAAACCCGTAGATGTTACAGGCTATTACGCAAAAATCAGTCGCGTTAATCAAAATTGACTTTTTCTTTTTCAAGAAACAGAGACTCCGGCATCAAACCTTAACCGCGGCCAGACAACGCGGAATATGGTGGACTTAGGTTAGCCGGATTTATAGATATAGCGTTGGCTCATTTTTCGGCTATGCCCTCACGACACAGGGCTGCACGGCGGTGGAGTATGACAATCGCTGGAGAAGAGGAAATTGTCGTGAACTTTCCAGAAGTCTACGTTAAACTGATCCCGATATATCCGTAATATCTCTGAAATGCTTTGATTTTGCAGTCTATCTGGGCATTTTTTAGAAATTGCGACATTTGAGACTGACCGTTTCTTATTGCATTGGGTGAGGAACCTATGGAAAATCTGGCTTTTCTTCATGCATCTGCGGCTTACGAAGATCCATCAGAGGAACCAAAGCTCCGTTCTCTGGAGGAAATGGGGCTAACCCCCAACAATCCATTCGTTATGGGTGCCGCTGGTCTCGCTGTCGGTGCGGCTGTTCTGGCAAATCCGTCTGAAGCGGAGGCTCTAGTCGGGTTTGGCGACACCGGCTCAGCTGTTGCTGATGTGCAAGCGACCCTAATCAGCAACGGTTATAGCCCTGGCGGCGTTGATGGGGTTTTTGGTAGTGGCACAGAGGGTGCCGTCATTGCATTTCAGGTCGACAACTTTTTGTCGCCCGATGGCGTTGTTGGCCCCAGCACAGCAGCCGCTATGGGTCTATCTGGCCCTGAATATGAGTTTGGTAGTGGCGGCGGCGGCGGCCCCGATGGTGGCCCCGACACTGTAACGGTTTCCACGAATGGTAGCCCGCTGACTGTACGCTCGGGTCCTGGGCTGGGCTTTGCGCCGATCGATTTCTTAGCCAATGGCACAACGGTTGGTGTCGTTGACGCTGCTAGTGGTTGGTATGAGATTTCGGGTGGTGGATGGATTGCTGTCGCTTGGACTGTCGAAGGTGGCAGTGGCGGCGGTGGTGTCGGTGGCGGCGGTGGCGCTGGCACCCTGGTCATTTCTACCAACGGCAGCGAACTGGTCGCCCGATCTGGCCCTGGATTGGGTTTCGCCATTGTGGGAGGCTATTCAAACGGCGCTGTGGTTGATTTCTTTGACTACTCTCCAGGTTGGTATGAAACCAGTGCTGGTTGGGTTTCAGAATCTTGGGTCTTTGAAATCTAGTACCTCACGGGTCACTGCATAGGCTCACCAAGGCGTATTTAGATACGAAATAGATCCTTAAGACGATAGGTTGGTGCGATCGCACCAACCTTTTTTAGTTGCACCAACTTTTTTTAGTCGCGCTCAACTTAATCGGTGAGCCTCCCATTAACAGCACTGGGCTATAAATGGGGGGCTTTAGACGGGGCGATCGCCCACTCGCAATACCCTTTGCCAAGCCAGAGTTTTAGCCTTTAGACTAACCTGTAGGTTGTAGAGTAGGGAGAATATTTGTTCTCCTGACTGTAAGGCGTTGTCGCAATAGCGGGCTTTTTGCCCATACATTGCCTCTAACCTGCTCCTAACATCGATCAACGCTGACGTCTAAAATCTAACGTTCCCAAATGCCCCAGCCTACAGATTTCCTTGCCCAGCTCAATCCGTCCCAACGGCGTGCCGTGGAGCACTACTGTGGTCCTTTGTTGGTCGTGGCAGGGGCTGGGTCGGGCAAAACACGGGCGCTCACCTATCGGATTGCAAACCTGATTTTGCACCAACGGGTCGATCCAGAGAATATCCTCGCGGTGACCTTTACCAACAAAGCCGCGCGCGAGATGAAAGAGCGGATCGAGCGCTTGTTCGCGGAACAGGAAGCCTTGGCGCAGAAGGGAAAACCCCTGGATGCTCTACCCGAATCTCAGCAGATGCGGCTGCGATCGCAGGTCTACAAAACGATCACCAAAAACCTTTGGATTGGAACGTTTCACGCCCTTTGTGCACGCATCCTCCGATTCGACATCGAAAAGTATCAGGATCCAGCGGGCACCCGCACCCGCAACTTTTCGATCTTTGATGAATCCGATGCTCAGAGCTTGGTAAAGACCATTGTTTTGGGCAAAAACTTGGACGACAAAAAGTTTGAGCCCCGCTCCATCCGCTATGCCATCAGCAATGCCAAAAACCAGGGCTTTTCGCCACAGGATGTAGAGCGCGAGCAACCGAACTTCCGCGGACGGGTAATTGCGGAGGTGTATGCGGACTACCAAAAGGCACTTGCAGATAACAATGCCCTCGACTTCGACGATCTGATCCTGGTTCCAGTGCAACTTTTTCGTCAGAACGAACAGGTGCTGGCCTACTGGAACAAGCGCTTTCGCCACATTCTGGTGGATGAGTACCAGGACACCAACCGCACCCAGTACGATCTGATCCGATTGCTGGTGACCAATGGCAGCAGCACGCAAACCTTTGAAGATTGGGCTTACCGCTCAGTCTTTGTTGTGGGTGATGCGGACCAAAGTATCTATTCCTTTAGAGCCGCTGATTTTCGGATTTTGCTGGAGTTCCAGGAAGACTTTGGCGATGGCCTGCCGGATGATGACACCCGCACGATGGTAAAGCTGGAGGAGAATTACCGCTCTACCTCGAATATTTTGGAAGCGGCGAATGAACTGATTGAAAACAATACCGAACGGATTGATAAGGTGTTGAGGGCAACGCGGGGCGCGGGAGAATCGATCTATTTATTCCGGGCAGATGATGAAACCCACGAAGCCCAGTTCGTTGTTGGCCAGATTCGCCAGCTTGAGCAGCTCAATCCCGAACTGGATTGGGGCAGCTTTGCCATTCTCTATCGCACCAACGCCCAATCCCGTGCCCTGGAGGAGGTGTTGGCCCGATTGCAGTTGCCCTACACCATCGTGGGAGGGCTGCGGTTCTACGATCGCAAGGAAGTGAAGGATGCGCTGTCATACCTGCGGGCGATCGCCAACCCCGACGACAGCGTAAGCATCGAGCGCATCATCAACGTGCCCCGACGCGGCATCGGCAAAACCACGATGGATCGGTTGAAGCAGGCGGCGCAGCAAACAGAAGCATCTCTTTGGGACATTATTTGTGATGAGACTTCAGTGCAAACCCTGGCGGGGCGATCGGCCAAGTCTGTCCTGGGATTTGTCGAAATCATCAAAAAATGGCAGGCAGAGCTAGACACCACGAGTGCCGCCATGATTATGCAGGGAATTCTGGATGATTCCGGCTATATCGAAGACCTGAACGCCCAGGATACGGATGAAGCGCGCGATCGCATCGGCAACGTCCAGGAGCTTTATAATGCGGCTCTGCAGTACGAAGAAGACAGCGAAGATACCTCCCTGATTGGCTTCCTCGCCAATACAACCCTGGCCTCAGATCTAGATAACCTGAACGAAGGCAAATCGGCCATCTCACTCATGACCCTCCACTCCTCCAAAGGGCTGGAGTTTCCCGTGGTCTTCTTGGTGGGGATGGAGCAGGGCTTGTTCCCTAACTTCCGCTCCCTGGATGATCCCGCCTCTCTGGAAGAGGAGCGCCGCCTCTGCTACGTCGGCATTACCCGCGCCAAAGAGCGTCTGTTCATCACCTATGCTCGCGAACGCCGCCTCTATGGGAATCGCGAACCTGCCAGTCCCTCCCTCTTCCTGGGCGAACTGCCCGCTGACTTGTTGCTGAGCAACGTGATGAATGCTCAGCCCCAAAAAATGACAACCCCGATCAAAAAAATGCGGGCTAAACGGGTCGCGGCTCCGTCTCATACCGTTCTCACAGACTGGAAAGTGGGCGAAAAAGTGGTTCACCCTTCATTTGGGGCTGGGCAGGTGACGCATATTTTTGGAACCGGGAAGAAGATGTGCTTGGCTATCAAATTCCCTGGTACGGGGCAAAAGATTATCGATCCGAAGCTGGTGGAGATTCAGCGGGTTGAGTGATGAAGTGATCCGCAGATGAACGCAGATGAACGCGGATGATTGCGGTTCACATCAGGTGAATGAACGGTAGGAGACCCTAACTGCCCAACCACTTTGCGTTCCTTGTGCTCATGAGGAAGCGATGACGAGTGCGCCTTGAATTTCGGGGGTAGCAGCATTAAAATCATGTCGCCTTCCCCATCACGGGCAGCTACGGGCTGAGTCATCGCAGGTCATTCAGCCACATTGCTTAGCACCATTCTCAGGGTCTCTCCATGCCATTTCCCCGCCTTCAGTCGTTACGCGAGCTCCTCAAGTCCTGGCTCATCAAAGTCCCTATTATGAAGCTGCGTGCCTCTTTGTTAGAGGATGCTCAGCTTACCCTCAACTTTCTAGTATTGCTAACGGGCTCTTGCCTAATCGCCACGTTTGGTTTGATTACAAATAGCGCTGCCGTCATCATCGGCGCGATGCTTATTGCTCCTCTTATGCAACCGCTACGGGGGTTTGCATTTGCCACAATTGAAGGCGATCGCGAGCTGTTGCGACTCAGCGCCATCTCAATTATTGTCGGCACGCTGGTCGGAATTCTCATGGCCTGGTTGGCAGGGACACTGTTGGGGATTCCCGAATTTGGCAGTGAAGTGCTGGCTCGCACCCAACCCAATCTCATCGACCTCGCGATCGCCCTCGTTGCAGGTGCTATCAGTAGCTATGCGAAGATTCGCCCCCAGATCGGGGATGCGTTACCGGGAACAGCGATCGCCGTAGCACTAATGCCCCCTCTCTGTGTGGTAGGTCTAACGATGTCTCAAGGGCAGTGGGCCTACAGTGGGGGTGCCTTTTTGCTGTATTGCACAAACCTGTTAGGTATCAGTCTTGCCTGCACGCTGGTCTATGTCTTGGCTGGATACACGCGCCGGGACAACCAATTTAGCCGCACCCTGAGCTGGAGTGTGAGTGCCATTTTGATCGCAGTTCTCGTCATCCCGTTAAGCATTAGCTCTATAGAACTCATTCGTAAAAGCCGCCTGAATTACTCCATGCGGTCGATCTTAGCCAATAATGCGTTGCTGGCTCGACAAGACGTTGAGCTACTGGAAACCCGAATAGACTGGCAGATGGAAGAGATTGAGCTGGTAGTGCGGGCCACTGAAATGATTACGCCTGAAGAGGTAGCAATGGTCGAGCAAGCCGTTGCCAATGAGCTGGGACAACCATTTAATGTCTTGTTCAAAGTGACGCAATTCACCCAGGTCGATACTCCAGCGACACCCTGAGGTGATAGAGCGCTATGCGCTTGGGTAAAACCCATTCATCTTTAAAGGCCGCGCAGCGCGGCCTTTAAAGATGAATGATTCTAATCTCAAAGCGTAAGACTGTAATACCAATTCTACGAAAACCAAAACCAGATTATTTTTTGAAAGCCGTGCAGTGCACGGCTTTCAAAAAATAATCTGTAGTGGGTTCTTAGCGAATTGGTATAAAACATTACAGCGTCATGGGGCCGATCGCCTCGATATCTGGGTCATCTCCACCAATCTGGTTGGTGCAAATCACCCAGGCTGCCGCATTGTATTGCAGGAAAACGCGCACGATGGTGTCGCTGGCTTTGCGTGGCAAGAGGGTACGCCAACTACCAATTCCCACGAGGAGGTTGCGGAACGGGGCATCTTCCAAGGTGCTACCCAGGTTGTACTCGTTGTTTTCCCAATCGGTACGGAGTCGGCCAAAGGTTTGCAGTTCCCCTTCCAGGGCATTGCGCAGGCGCACTAATTGGCGATAGCGCTCCGCCTTTTCCGGGTGAGAGGCTAACCACTGGTGCAAATTATCAGCTTCCAAAGCCTCAATACGCTGCTGAATGCGACGCAAGCTGTTGAATAAAGCCTGGTTGGAATCTTGGGAGCAGTTGTTGGCCGGGCCAACATAGGTGCCACCCGTGCCATCGCCAATGCGATAGCGGGCGGTCATGGCTTGCAGTTGTCCCATCATCAGCAACAGCGGTGAGTTCACAAAGCGCTCGGGATTGTACGCTTCGGTGAACGCATCCAACTTCACTAGAATGTCGCAGACGGGTCGGCTCCCCGCCCAACCGAACTGGCGATCGCCCATATACCGCGACCAGTGCAGGGTTCCCGCAATCAGTCCATCGGTGTTGTGGGTATAGACCTGGTAATACTGGATGTCGAAGCGCAACTCATCGGTGAGCGGCTCTCGAATCACCATGGCCGAGCCATAGGCAAAGTGTCCAAAGAAAATGGGGGACTTAGCGGCGGCTTCCTTGTGGTTGCCTCCAATGCCACCGTAGGTATGGAGCAGCAGCGCGCGATCGCCTTCTTGCCAGGTTTGGGCAACATCGGCATGGGTTCCAGGCTCAGTCCCCGGCGCGATGTAGACCGATTGCACCGTTCCTTTGCGCTCCTCTAAATCCGCCCAGGCTTCCTGGCGAATATAGCGATAGCCCTCTTGAGAACCGATACGAACGTGATCGGACTGCAATTGAAAGAGCGATCGCGGCCCTAATGATTGCACCACAAAGCGTCCTTCCGCGTCCTTTGCCCCATAGATATACCAACCCTGTTCATTGAGCGGCGACTGGTCAATCTGGTTGGTTGTTGAAGCCGCGTAGCCTCCATCCAGAGAGGGCTGGACGGGAGGCACTTGCACCGTTTCTTCCCAACCATCGAACTGGCGCGTTTCCCGGCTGAAGTGGCGCACGCGATAGGCGTCGTCGCTCTCTGGAGCGATGAATTGCACCAGCCCGTAATAGCGCCCGGTAATTTGGACAGGTGTGCTGTAGATGCGCAAGACCGTGGGATTGCCAGATTCCACCTGCACGTCGCCTTCCAGCTTCACCATCACATCGTCGACTGGATGCGACCCGGCGAGGGATTCCAACGGATCCACCTGTTGCCAGTGATTGAGGCGATCGGGATGCACCAAGCCGCCGTAGGTGCTGGTGTATTCCGCTTCGGCGCTGAAGTGGACATCGCGGGTGACCGCCGCAACCAGGCGCTGCACAAAGGGCTCATCCGACCAGCGCAGAACGACCTGCATTCCAATCAGGGATTCGTAGCCTGCGGGGGCATGGTGAACCTCCATCCAAATGCCATTGAGGTGCGATCGCTCCTCCAACTTGGGCAAAATCAACCGTCCCATCCAGGGAGCAATGGGACAATACCACTGCCGATCGATGGATTGGTCGAGGGGATAGTAATCATGCTGGTTGAAAGGCAGTTGCTTGAAGTGGTCGTAATGACTCTGCTGTTTGGGCAATCGATCTGATGCCTTGAGCAGCTTGCCCCGAACGATTTTTTCCACCAAATCCAGGGTTTGTTGCAAATGGCTGCGTCCATCTTCCAGGTAAGCATCGGGATCCATAATGCCGCCAGGAAGTTGGTGGCCGACGGAAGGCCCCAGGGAAACAAAGCTGATTTTGCCTAGACGTTTCGCCCGATTCCAAAACGACAAAGGAAGCAGCTTCCAGCGACCGGGGAACATGATGGGACCGAGCCGTTCCACTGAATCCTTGCCCCCCGCCAAGTGATAGAGATGCTCTAACCTCAAGAAATTATTGTTCGCGCTGATGACGCCACCGAGAGAAATGACGTCGATGGGTGCGCCGATCGCCCGTCGCAAAAACGGCGCGGAAGCACAGGCCATCTGCCCACCGCCGCTAAAGCCAATCAGCGTCACAGGCACGCCACTCCCTGGGCGGTAGCCATTGCGAATCAGGGAATTGTGCATCACCTGAGCAATGCCCCGGTTGTAGATGGGGCCGTAGCGTTTGTCAGAGGAAACGCCCACAATGAAGATATTGCGCAGGTTGATCAGGTTACCTAATAAGCTAGAGGGGCGCTTCAGGCGGAGCTTATCGGCCAGTTGCCACAGAAAGGCTAAGGGGCGATCTTCATCCAAGGGGTTGTTGAGCACCGAGTAGCTCACCAAGCCCCGAATCAGCGCCACACCTTCGGGTAACCTTGGGGTCAGTTCCTCCAGAAAATCTTCTACATCGGGCAAATACTCTTTGGTCGATTGACCAATACCATCGAGATAAATAATGTAGCGGGAGGTATTTTTTGGATCGACGGGGGACGTTGCCAGCTCGCCTACATTGATGGTGGTATCGACCTCATCGTCGTACCAGCCAGCCCACCAACCTAGGGTTTCCAAGGGCGCAAGCAACCCAGCAAAGGCGATCGCCACTACCCCAATCCAGGCCAAGTCGAACAAATACCGCAGCAGCTTGGGCATTCCAGCATACTGGTTCAACAATGCCTCACGCGCTGGGTCTAGCAGCACCACAATGACGTAGGCTAGCAGCCCCATACCAATCAGCGCCAGCACGACCCGAACCCATTCCCCGCGACGGTCTTCGTCCCGCAGCACCGCCGTTGCATCTGAATTTGGAGCGATGGTGCGCAGGGAAAAGTCGGTGGCGATCGCCTCCCCCTGACGCTCCAACTCCTGCACGGCCTCCTCCACCCGTTGCCGAGCGTCGAGGATGAACTGCTGAGCATCGGGTAAAACGAGACCCTCGGATGGTTGCAGCAAGGGGGACTCGGCCAGGTTCATGCGCGATCGCACCAACTCTACAAGCTCCTGCCGATTGTGCACCAGCTCTACTCCTGCCACCTTATTCGCGATGAAGCGTCCCACATTGGCAATAGGTTGCCCAATCACCCGTTGCAAGATTTGCAAGACGATCCAGCCAAACAGCACGTACCAAACCGAGGTGGCAAGGGAAACCTGGGCGATCGCTCCAAACCCAACCACCATGGCCAGCAAATGCCAGATCGACAACACCGTTAGCAAAGGGCTTCCTAAATAGGGCAACGCTCCCAGAAACCCAAACAACAACGGCGCGTAGCTAATTCCCAACACCCGAAGCAACGCCACAAACGACAGACTCACGGTCCAGGGCAACAGGGTAATCAGCCAAGTGCTTAACCCCAGAAACAAAAAACCAAAGGTAAACAGCACCGCGTTGATCAGCAAGCTGAACACAAATCGGATGGGCTGCACCTGATTGATAAAAAGAATAGCGGCCTGCCCGATTGCCAGGGACAACCCAGCCATCAACACCACAAACAGCGCAAACGCCGAGCCATTGGGCAGCGTCATTACCCCTGAAAAGGTATCGCCATTCAGCGTAAATACACCGCTCAGGGATTCCCAAAATCGGCTCAGCACAGCGGGTTCCATAATCGTTAATTCAATTCCTAAACGCAGTCCAGAGAAAATAAAGCGTTAGCAATAACCATAACTGACACTTCGCTGGATCGAACCGTTTAGCATCTCACATCTGTATCTGTTCTTATCACAGCTGTGTCTGTCCCTATGCTCAGACCCATGCTAGTATCCCAGGATGCTGAATCTTTCTTTTGTGCAGTGGCTTGTCATTCTCAGTGCCCTGATTGGCTCAGTTGGGGCGGTGGTCTACATGCGGGATACGCTGTTGGGGCGCACAAAGCCAAATCGTGTAACCTGGGCGATGTGGGCATTAGCACCCCTTGTAGGATTTGCGGCTTCTTTGGCCTCAGGTGCAGATATCTGGGCCATCACCCGAGTTTTCTTTGCCGGATTTTTGCCGCTGCTGGTGCTCCTAACATCGTTTGCCAATGCCCAAAGCTATTGGAAAATAACAACGTTTGACTGGGGTTGTGGGTCACTCTCCCTCGCTGCACTGATTGTGTGGCAGGCCGTCGATGCCCCCAAAGTCGCGATTCTTTTGGCGATCGCCGGAGATGCATTCGCCGCCATCCCAACCCTGACCAAAGCCTGGAAGTTTCCCGAAACCGAGACGGGTCTCTTCTTCGTCGCTAGCTGCCTTAGTTCTTTATTGGTACTCCCGGCCATTCCCGTTTGGACGATCGAAAATGCTGCCTTTCCCCTCTACCTGGCCAGCATGAGCGGTATCGTCTTATTTTCGATTTACCGAAAACAATTGGTTGGTGGTTAACACGGTCGCCTCCAGTCGAGGCGAGTATGTATCTTTTGCTAGGGAAGAACAAAGATAATATCGCTTTGCTTCTGGAAAAGATAAAGCAAATGATGTAGTCAGTACAATATTAGTCGTTCTGGTTTTTGCCCCTACTTTAGTAGTCCCAGTATATTCACGTAGATCGACATTGACTCTTATTTAGGACATCTGTTCTCCGGGTAAAAACTTATTAGGGCATCACCACGTTTTCATCACATCTGAGGATGATTCGCCCCTGTCCTCACTATCAGTGTTACGCCGCTTCCTGGCTTCTCATTAGTAGATGACTGGGGAACGGCGATCGCTATGCGCCAACACTTAAAATTTGGAGATTTCCTATGGCTTTTAACCCGACGCCTGCCGAGCAAGAAATGTTGGAGTTGCTCAACCGCATGCGGATGAATCCGTCTGCCGAGTTAACTCTGCTCGTTAACAGCCTCGATCCCATTGGCTCAGCGGATCCAGATGTAAATTCAGCCCTCCAATTTTTCGGAGTTGATGGCAATGTTCTAGCCAGCCAGTGGTCACAACTCACGCCTGTGGCTCCCTTAGCTTGGAATGAAAGTCTCTACAATGCTTCTCGCCGTCACAACCGGGACATGATTAACGCTGACGAACAAGCCCACCAATTGCCAGGGGGACCATCTCTGGGAGAGCGGGCTAGACAAGCTGGATATAACTATTCACGTTTAGCAGAAAATATTTTTGCCTTTAGCAAAAGCGTATTCCATGGCCATGCTGGCCTTGCAATTGATTGGGGTTTCGGGCCAGATGGAATTCAAAGCCCTCCTGGACATCGCCAAAACATGATGAGTGGTGCCGTCCGTGAAGTAGGCATCGGTATTATTCCAGAAAACAACCCGAATACGAGCGTTGGGCCTCTTGTTATTACCCAAAAGTTTGGCAACCGTTTTAACTTTGGTAATTCCTGGTTGCTGGGTGTGGTGTTTGATGATTTGGACAACGACAATACCTACGATGCTGGAGAAGGGTTAGGCGATGTCACCGTTCGCATTGTTGGGGCTGGTCAAACCTTTGTCACAAATACCCTCTCCGCTGGGGGCTACCAGTTGCAGGTGCCTGCAGGGCAATACAGCCTGACCTTCTCTGGGGATACGTTGGACACTACGATTTCACGCACCATTTCGATTGGCTCAGACAACGTAAAAGTCGATGTCATTGCCGATCAGTCGGATGAACCAGTCAATCCAGACCCAGGGTTTCAGGCAACGCCTGGAGATGACCTGTTCAACGGTACGTCTGGCCGAGACGTGGTCAATGGCCTCGCAGGCAACGATGTCCTGCATGGGAAGGCGGGGAATGATCGGCTGATGGGGGGCAGCGGCAATGATCGCCTCCTCGGTGGTAGTGGACGTGATGTATTGATTGGGGGTGCAGACAATGATCTGTTGTCTGGTGGCGGTGCCGCCGATCTCCTGCGTGGATTGGGCGGTAACGATCGCATGCTGGGCGGTGCTGGGAACGATCGCATTTTTGGTGGAGCGGGTAACGATCGCTTGTTTGGCAATGCGGGCAACGATCGCCTCCTCGGTGGGGGTGGAGATGATACCCTCAATGGCGGACTGGGCAATCGCAACATCGTTCGCATGGGACCTGGCAACGACACGGTTCAACTGGATGGAGCGGGTGGCTTCACACGGGTTCTCGACCTTAGAGAGTCTGACAGCATTCAACTCCTCGGTAGCCTTAGCGTTAACGATCTGACCTTGCAGCAGCAGGGGCAGAATGTGTTGATGTTTGCCAATGGCGATCGCCTCGCCTTTTTCAAAGGGGTGAATGTCGCGTTCGTCCAAGATCAAATCGCGTAGCTCGTCGCACCTCAATCAAAATAAAAACCGGGGGCAACGGCTGTTGCCCCCCATTTTTTGAAGAGATTTTCTCAAACCAGTGCTGGTTCTAGAATTTCTCCCGTGAGGCTGAAGGCACGGACATCCGTGATCTTGACCGCAACCTGCTGCCCCTTCAAAGCAGTGATATCCCCTGGGAAGAAGGTGAGACGGTTGGTGCGTGTGCGCCCCATCACCTGATTGGGATTTTTGGGGTTTTGGTCTTCAACCAACACATCCTCGATGCGATCTTGGTAACGCTGCGATCGCTCAGCCGCCTTAGTGGCCAACAGGTGATTGAGTCGTTGGAGGCGATCGCTCTTCACCTCATCAGAAAGCTGATTGTCCCACACTGCGGCTGGCGTCCCCGGACGGGGAGAATAGGCCGCTGTGTTGAGTTGGTCAAAACCTACGGTTTCCACTAAGCGTAGAGTATTTTCAAACTGCGCCTCTGTTTCGCCAGGGAAGCCAACAATGGCATCCGCACTAATCGCCGCATCGGGCATATACTGCCGAATCGTGTCGATAATCCGCAAATACTTCTCGCGGGTATAGCCCCGTGCCATAGCCTTCAGCACATCGTTGTCACCCGACTGGAATGGAATGTGGAAATGCTCACACACTTTCGGCAACTCTGCGCAAGCCCGAATCAGCCGTTCGGTGAAATACCGGGGGTGACTGGTGGCAAAGCGGATACGCTCAATGCCCGCTACATCGTGAACCTGGTAAAGCAGGTCGGTGAGTGTATGGAGATGGCTACCATTGGGCTTACTTCCGGGAATGTCGCGTCCGTAAGCATCAATGTTCTGCCCCAGCAATGTTACTTCCTTGAAGCCCTGCCGTCCGAGTGCTTCCATCTCAGCCCGAATGGCGTCTGGCATCCGCGATTGTTCTATCCCTCGCACATTAGGCACCACACAGTAGGTACAGCGTTCATTACAGCCGTAGATCACATTCACCCATGCCGTTACCTCGCTATCCCGGCGGGGGCGGGTAATGTCTTCAAAAATATGGACGGGTTCGGTAGCCACAACCTGGTTGCCCTGTTCTACCTGCTCGATGAGGTCGCGCAGGCGGTTGGCATGTTGTGGCCCCATCACCAAATCCAGCTCTGGCACACGCCGCAAGAGCGCTTCCCCTTCCTGCTGAGCCACACATCCAGCCACCACCAGCGTTAGGTCAGGCTGCTCTTGCTTGCGCTTGGCCTGCTTGCCTAGGTAGGAATACACCTTTTGCTCGGCGTTATCGCGGATGGTGCAGGTGTTGTAGAGAATCAGGTCTGCTCCATCAGGCGTGTCGACCCACTCAAAGCCCATCTCTTCCAGGATGCCAGCCATCCTTTCTGAGTCGGCTTTGTTCATCTGGCAACCGAAGGTGGTGATGTGATAGCGGCGGTTCATAGCAAGAAATCTACACAAGCTTCAATTCTATCGTTTGGTGCGTAGAAGAGTGAAGGGGAACGCGGATGGACGCAGATAGCCGGGATGAGGATATTGCCTGTAGTAGGGGAAACATTAAGTTCTACTTGATTTCTAGGACTAGGATTCGACGTTCGTAGATGGTTTGGCGATCGCCTCAGCAAACCAGGCAGCGGCACGGGTGTTGGATTCTGCTTTGAGACGGCGAACGGTTTCGGTTAGCAGCGAAATGGGGAGGTCTTGAAGGATGCGGGAGCGATCGCACTCTTTGTACTGTCCAGCCTTATTCAGCTGAAATGCAAAGACGCGTTCTCCCTGCACATCAATCACCCAATACTCTGGGATACCGAGTGCTTCGTAGAGGTGTTTCTGTTCGTCGAGATCGGAGGTTAGCGTGGTGTCTGAGATTTCACCAACGAGATCGGGCACTCGCCATGTGGAGAGATCGATGAGGCGGCGATCGCCCGGTCGCCATTGGGGACAATCTTCTCCGACGTACAACACCAGGTCAGGAGCACAGGCCTGAGTTTCTGGCTTTTCCAACAAACACCGTCCTAGAGAATTTAGGGGCTGATCTGAATGTTGTACGGCCCAAAAACCAAACAACATCGTGAACAGATCACAGAAAGCTGAATGATTGATGCCTTCGCCACCCATATCAACCCAAAGCCAACCTTGATTAAATGAAAGCTTGCCATGCTTCAGGTTCAAATCATCGCGCAGGGTACAGTAATCCCCCCAAGTTGCGGGATACCACCGTTGTAAGTGGCGATAGGGCAGCTTGGGTTTGGAGAGCGATGAAGTCATTGTTCATGAGCCGAAGCGATACTCACAGTGTATGCAATATTGCCCGGGAAAATTTGGATGGTCACGCAGAGGGCAGGACTTTGGCGATATGCGGACACTGTCTGCACATCACAGCGTCCATTTGCTTTGAAGACGGCCAAAATTTGAGGCCGAACGGTGAGTATTGAGCTTGACTGGACGCTAGAAAAAAGACTTTATAAAGTTGACACAGCGAAATGCAGGGACATCCAACTTGCCGATAGATTATTTCCTGGAGCCCAATCTGTCTTAATGATGGATGCTAAATCGTAATCTCGTTGCTTTGTTTACCGTTCAGTCGCAGGACTTCCAATGACCATCAAAACTGTCGCTACAACGCCTTTCTCAGACCAGAAGCCCGGCACTTCGGGGCTTCGCAAAGCGGTTCCTCGCTTTCAGGAATCCAACTACTTAGAAAACTTCATCCAGTCCATTTTCGACAGTCTGGAAGGATATCAGGGGCAGACTCTAGTTTTGGGAGGGGATGGCCGCTATTACAACCGTCAGGCCATCCAAATCATCCTAAAAATGGCTGCTGCTAATGGATGGGGGCGGGTCAAAGTGGGTCAAAGTGGCATTCTCTCCACTCCGGCAACCTCCTGTGTCATCCGTAAATACGATGCCTTTGGCGGCATCATCCTATCTGCCAGCCACAACCCTGGTGGTCCCGATGGCGACTTCGGTGTGAAGTACAACATTGGTAACGGAGGCCCTGCGCCCGAGAAGGTAACCAGTGCCATTTACGAGCGCAGCAAGGAAATTTCAGAGTACAAGATTTTGGAAGCTGAGGATCTCGACCTCGATCGCCTGGGTGAAACGACACTGGGCAACATGGCTGTAGAAGTCATCGATGCGGTACAGGATTATCAAGAATTACTCGAAAGCCTGTTCGACTTCGATCGCATTCAGAAACTCCTAGCAAGTGGCAACTTCCGAATTTGCATGGATTCCCTCCATGCCGTCACGGGACCCTATGCCCACGCAATCTTTGAAAAGCGCCTGGGTGCACCTGCAGGCACTGTGCAGAATGGCAAGCCCCTAGAAGATTTCGGAGGAGGCCACCCAGATCCCAACCTGGTGTATGCCCATGATTTGGTTGACGTGATGTTTGGAGAGGATGCGCCTGATTTTGGTGCGGCTTCGGATGGGGATGGCGATCGCAACATGATTCTGGGGCGTCACTTCTTTGTCACCCCCAGCGATAGTCTGGCGGTTCTGGCAGCCAATGCTACCCTAGCTCCCGGTTATAAGGAGGGTCTAGCGGGAGTCGCTCGCTCCATGCCCACCAGTGCCGCAGCC
The DNA here is from genome assembly GCA_039819245.1 of Cyanobacteria bacterium J06638_20. Lineage (GTDB taxonomy): Bacteria > Cyanobacteriota > Cyanobacteriia > Elainellales > Elainellaceae > Vacuolonema. The sequence continues at coordinate 982 of JBCBSJ010000081.1, read as the reverse complement.
GACCGCGTTGCCCAAAACCTTGGCATCGACTGCTACGAAACACCAACGGGTTGGAAGTTCTTCGGCAACCTACTGGATGCGGGCAAGGCTACCCTTTGCGGCGAGGAAAGCTTTGGGACAGGTTCCGACCATGTTCGTGAAAAGGATGGCCTATGGGCCGTGCTGTTCTGGCTCAATATCCTGGCGGTGAAGCAGCAATCCGTTGAGGAGATTGTGAAAGACCATTGGAAAATCTATGGTCGCAACTACTACTCTCGCCACGACTACGAAGCGGTGGAGAGCGATCGCGCCAATACCCTCATGACCAATCTGCGCAACATGCTACCCGACATGAAAGGAAAACAACTGGGTAGCTACACCGTAGACTACGCCGATGACTTCAGCTACACCGATCCGGTTGATGGTAGCGTCAGCGAAAAGCAGGGCGTGCGTATTGGTTTCACGGATGGTTCTCGCATCGTCTTCCGGCTGTCTGGGACGGGCACAAAGGGAGCGACTTTGCGGGTTTACCTGGAAAGCTATGAACCAGATTCTGCAAAACATGACGTCGATCCGCAAACAGCACTCAAACCCCTAATCGACATTGCAGAAGAGGTGGCACAAATTAAATCCAACACTGGGATGGATGAACCCACCGTTATCACCTAACAGATGAAGAAGGAGCGATCGCTGAGGCATGAGGAACCCGGTTCCTTCGCCCTAATCTCGGTGTTGCAGTCATAGAAATAGAGACCGAGTTCCTGAAGGCGAGAGCCATTTTTGTGGAAGTTCTACAAAATCCAAAAAGGAGTGCCAAGTTCTGGCACTCCTTAATCTTTGAGAAGCAATATTGAGTTGAGAGCCTGGTTGACTGATAAAACTAAGAAGCTGGGATGCGGCTGAGGATAGTAAATTCACGACGAAGCGCGTCATCGAGTTGTCGTTTAGAAGCCAGAGACGGTTGTGGGTCTGGCGCACTGGAGAGAAATCGATAGACCTCAAT
>JBCBSJ010000080.1:0-19026 GCA_039819245.1 Cyanobacteria bacterium J06638_20 | reverse complement strand
GCGATTTTTTCGCGGGGTAAGGCGATCGCCTGAAACCCTTCTTCGGCCTCGGCATTGGTCAGCGGTCGCCCAATCGTGGCAATGTCGATGTCGCCATCCCGCAGGGCTTGCATCGCATCGGGAGTGCCGTTGGTCTGCAGCGTGACCTCCGTTCCCGCAAAGCTCTCTTCATAGCGCTGCTGCAGTTCTTCGTTCACCACTTCAAGACTTTCGGACCCATCAATGCGAACGACGGAACCCTCAGGAACCGCAAACGGTGTTGGCACCGGAGAGGGTTCAGAGGTTTGTGCCAGTAGCCGTGATGGCTCCGCCGTAAAGACGGTCATCAGAGCCGATGGTGTTGCGATTGCGACGAACAATGCTAAAGAAACAACCGAAAACCTGTTGCGTTGCGCCATAAGAGCCAGCCCACTCGTTTGTAACGTTCCCTGACAAAAATTTACGTTTTTCAAAAGACGTGCTAATTATAAACACCTTCAGAAAAATTACAAAGTTACCTTAGACGCAATTTGGCAAGGTTTTTTTTCGAGGAAGGCGATCGTATTTGTCACTGTCTGTTTTGTCGCTTGCTGATGCAATAGATGCCTGAGCCTATCTAGCATGTAGCGATTGTGCTGAATGATCTCCCAGGCTTTTGCCTGAGATAAAGGAAGCGATCGCCTCCCGTCTACTAGGGTTGTTTGCGTTGGCATAGGAGGGTTTTCCCTATAGACGACGTTATCTGGGATGCCTGTCGTTTAAAGAGACTCCTGTAAAATCAAGCGCAAAGCTAGCACCTCCTCATAGGTTACCGGGTATCAGGCTGCACGGCTCAACAGTGAATCGTACAACTTGTGACTCTGATGCCTTGCCCAGCCTAGAGTAATGCCAAAATCGCAAGATATTTTGTGAAGGAAATGAAGACGATGGGAATGTTTTTTGATGTGCTGAGCGCTATCAATAATCCAAGCTTGCAAGGAAATGTGCCGCAATTGGAGGCTAGCGTCGATGCCGTGCAGGCGTTTGCGGCTCAAAATAATCTGCCGCCCTCTGCAATGCAAACCATGATGTCAACTCTGGGCGGCCTCCTCCAGGGGAACATGCGCCAACAAACTGGTATGGGGCTACCTCAACTCACCCAGTTGCTCCGGCAGGATGGGGGCACATCGGGTAATGTGACAGCGCTCCAAACGTTGTTCCCACCGCAACTGCAACAACAGCTCGTCCCTGTGCTCGCTCAGAAAACAGGTTTAAGCCCAGCGCTGATTCAGGCGGCACTACCGACAGTCATTCCTGCTGTCATGAATCTGCTTAAAATGGGCAATCCCAAACCCGGTGGGACGACTGCGGCAAATCCGTTACTGACCATGTTTTTGGATAGCGATCGCGATGGCGATACGGATTTGGGAGATGTATTCAACTTTGCCAATCGGTTCATTCATCCCAGCCAGACCCCGTAGCGTTGCCGCATCACTCAGGTTTGGCCACGTAGATGATTGGCCTTACAGTGTGGCCCCTTCCCACAAGAGACTCACATCAAAAAATCCCAATGAGAAGGTTTTGTCCAAGTGCTCATTGGGATTTTCGATTTTGGGCTTTCTTTGGGTGCGAGTCACCGACCAGAAGCGGCTCTCTTAGTAGAGGCCACGCACGGGGCCGGCTGGAGCTGCCGGAGCGGGTGCTGGCGGGTTCACCGCAGGAGGCACAAAGGCCGGAGCAGGCGTTGGGCGAGGCGGCTCGTAGGGAGGAAGGGTTTGCAAGGAATTGTCGAAGGCTGTGGGTAAATCAGGGGTGCGGATTGTTGGATCCGATGTACCTTGGACTTCGAGCAGCTCCTGAACCAAATCCATGTGTGCTTGAGCACCACGGGAAATATTGTTTTCGGGAAACGGGCCCAACAACCAGGTCAAGGTGCCTAGCAATCCAGTGTTGCGATAGTAGTCTCCAGATGGCCCGTAGTAGGTATCATCCAATTCTTCTAACAGCGTTGGGAAGTCTTCATAATCTAAAACTTCCTGTGCCTGTGCCGTCCCTGCCACGGTGGCAGTCGCAACTGTAGCTAGGGTAAAGAGGAGAAATTTCTGCAGTCGATCGACCATGGTTCAGTGCCCTCAATTTGTTACTTCGATATAGCCTTCTATTGTGAGATGACCTCTGGCTCGATATTACCTATGTAGAGGCTTAGCTGTCAGAGTGAAAGAAGGAGCGTCTCCCAAAGCTGTCATTCATGCTAGCTCAGAATTTTGAGAATGGATCGGTTTTGCTGAATTAGAATACCGTTCAGATACTTTTTTCTTCAATTCCTGCATCTTTTTTGATGGGACGGATCGTATCTAGGGAAGAGTAATGTAGACAAAACAATGGGTCAATCTTTGCGTTTTGACTACATCTAGTCGCAGGCAAATGACCGTTACTCTATATCTGACCGTTTGTGTTTAATCGTTCGTTTTCTCATCCGTTTTGGTTTTGATCAATTCACTGAATTGATCGTTTGCATTATCCGTCTAGAGAGTTCCCAATAGTTCCCGAACGGCTTAAGCGTTGTTTTTAAAGTTTGAGTGAACGTTTTCCTTTTAACCGATGGTGAAATTGTCTCGTCTTATCCCTACCCTCGTGTCTGTTTGTGGTGGTCGGCGATCGCCCGTCCGTCCCATGCTGTTTGTTGTCGCCACCGTGCTGACCGGATGGACGGGCGATGCTGTGGCGCAAACTGTCTCGACGAGTCCTGATGTCGCCGAACAAACGGATGCGACTTCACCACAGACCGCGCCACTCTCACCAGAGACTATGCCGCTGGATGAGGAGCCCGCGCCATTAGAGTCTTCGCCATCAGATAACTCACCCTTTAACGAGTCGCTGTTGAATGCGCCCGCGTTTAATCAGTATGACGAGCCGTTTTTCAACACTCCATTGGTGGAAGAGCCGTTGCCACAGGAGCTGGCCTTGCGGATCACGATCGATTTGAGCGATCGCCGCCTAACGCTCTACCAAGGGGATACCATTTTGCATACCTATCCCATTGCGGTGGGGCGGGAGGGATGGCAAACCCCAACGGGCGAATTTGAAGTGCAGCAAATGGTGCAAGACCCGGCCTGGATGAACCCCTTCACCCGAGAGGTAATTGGCGGCGGACAGCCCAACAACCCCTTGGGGAACTACTGGATTGGCTTTTGGACAGATGGAACGAACTGGGTGGGGATGCATGGGACGCCCAATCCCGAAACAGTTGGAACAGCCGCCTCCCACGGTTGTATCCGGCTGTATAACGACGATATCCAAGCCTTGTTTGGTCAGGTCAGTATGGGAACGCCTGTGACGGTTGTCCCCTAATACAGATCCCCAAAACCGTGGTTGATCATCTTATTATCTTTACCCGCTACCCTGAACCTGGGCGAACCAAAACCCGGCTGATTCCAGCACTGGGGTCAGAGGGGGCGGCTGATTTGCAGCGGCAGTTGACGGAGCATACCCTGCGCCAGGTACGGGGTTTGCAGCAACGACGATCGCTCCGTATCACCTGGTGCTTCTCAGGCGGTGATGACGCCGCGATGCAGGATTGGCTTGGCTCAGACTGGAACTATCAATCCCAGGTAGCCGGAGATTTGGGCAATCGCCTAATTGCCGCAATGAACGAAGCGTTTGCCGCTGGAGCGACCACTGTCGCATTCATTGGCATCGATTGCCCAGGAATCGACGCGACTTTGCTGGATGAGGCGTTTCGTGCCCTCAAAACGGTGGATATGGTTCTGGGACCCGCGGATGATGGCGGCTACTACCTGATTGGGCTGCGGCATCCATTGCCGGAGCTGTTCCAAGGGATCGCTTGGGGAACAGCAGTGGTGCGGCAGCAAACTGAGGCGATCGCCCAATCCCTAGTGCTGTCCTCCCATCGACTCAAGCCGCTGAACGACATCGATCGCCCAGAGGACTTACCGCTGTGGGAGGCCATTCGGCAACAAACGCTCTCCATCATCATCCCTGTGCTGAATGAAGCTGGAAATATTCGCCCCTTGCTGGAGTCCTTGCAACAGACGCCTGAGGTGGAGGTCATTGTGGTGGATGGTGGCAGTCAGGATGGAACGGTGGCGATCGCCCAATCCTTGGGCGCGCGGGTCATCACCACCACGTCTCCCCGAGCCCGCCAGATGAATGCAGGAGCCGCAGCCGCAACTGGTGGTATTCTCCTATTTCTCCATGCCGACACTCGCCTGCCCCAAGATTTTCCGGCAGCAGTGCGCCGCACCTTGGAAGCATCCAAGGTTGTGGCAGGTGCTTTTGATCTAGGGATTCAGGGAGAGCGATGGGGATTGCGTTGGGTTGAATGGGGGGTGAAGTGGCGATCGCGCGTCTGCCAGCTTCCTTATGGGGATCAGGCTCTCTTCCTGCGTGCCGAAACCTTTCACGAGTTGGGGGGCTTCTCTGAACTCCCGCTGCTGGAAGACATGGACATGGTGCGGCGGCTAAAGCAACGGGGACGGGTTGCGATCGCTCCGGGTCATGTTTACACCTCGGGTCGGCGCTGGGACAAGCTGGGTATTTTGCGCACCACCCTGCTCAACCAGGGGATTCTTTTGGCCTACCACCTGGGTGTGGCTCCCGACCGTTTAGCCGATTGGTATCGCAATCAGAATTGCTCGAAGTAAGCGCTGGCTGATAAGGAAACCGAGACTGACGCAGACCTCGCACCAGTTTGACGAAATTCGTAGCTGGTGTGATCCGTTTCCTTAGGATCTTGAATTAAATAAAATCCAAAACTTATTTTGGAAAGCGCGGCTGAGCCGCGCTTTCCAAAATAAAATCCTGGTTTTAATTTATTTGCGATCCTTAGAGGATGCCTGACACCTCATACAGCCGCCGCACGATCGCCATAACCCGTTCGCCATAGTCCGAGGCGGCATCCCAGCGACCGGAGAGCTGTCCGACGAGGGGAGCAATGCCACGCACCACGAACTCGAAGCGAGGATCGACCACAGGATAAACCAGAGGGGCAATGCTGGCATAGGCTTTGAGATGCTGAATATGGGCACGGACGCCAATGCGGGCGCTGGGGAACGAGGCATCATCGTTACTACCGCCGGGAACCCCCAAGCCTCCAAAGTTGTTCTGCTCTGGGCGCAATACCCCGCCAAAGCGGAGATAGTCGGTTTCTAGGCACATCTGGCAAAAGGCAATGTCGTGATCAACCCCTTCCACTGCGGCCTCTTCCCGGTAAAGCTTAGGGAGGTCGGGGAAATTGTCTAGCGCCCCTTCACTGACACCCCGAATGAAGACGATGAGTTGAGCTTCGGAGGTGGCACCAATGCCCATAATGCGATCGATTTGGCCGGGGCAAATGGTCGCATTCCGCAACAGGACGGTGCGTGTGTTGGCATCCCACCCAACAGATACCCCGAAATTGCGCAGGTCAACCGCCCGGACATAGACCACATTGCGATAGGAGATCCGCACGATATCTGTGGCCTGACTCAGGTCAACGCCCAGCCGATCCACTAGGTCGATCGGGATATAGGCATTGTCGTTGACGATGATCCCCTGTTCGCCATAAATACCGCCGTTGATATTAATAGAAACCGTGGGATAGACCGGGTCGGGATCGGTGCCACCCGAAACGGCACGGCTCCAGGAGGCTAAGCCATCGGCGATACCCAGAGCCATCTCGCGCCGTTGGTCTTGCAAAATCTGCCGATCCTGGGGATTCGTCAGAAATCCCAAGTTCATCTGTAGTGAAGGGGCGCGCAACTGCCGCAGAAACGCCAAAGAACCGGTTCCGGCAGCGGTGTCGGGCTTTGTCCCCCGACTTGGGAGCCCGGGAACCCGTCGCAGTAGTGCCAGGAGCATCAGTTCTGCATGGGAGCGCCGAACATCATTGTCGGCGATATAGTAAACGGTGGTGCCGCGCACGGTGGGGTTGCTGGAGCCGTCGGCGTGAATCTCCAGGGCAACATCGGTGAGTGTGGCGCGGGCATTGATCCAGGCAATGGTTTGCTGCAGGCTGAGATCATCGGGAACGGAAAGAACCTCAAAGCCGCGCGATCGCAGATCCGCCACAATCAAGTCCCGCGTCAGAATCATCTCACGGGCTTCGGTGGTTCCCCCTGCGATGATTCCTGGATCAATCCCGGCACCTTCCTGTCCACCATGTCCTGCCGATACAAAAATACGTCCTACCATCGTTCGTTACCTGTTGCACATCCTGTTGCACGACGAGGGCAAAGCGTTTGCCCCCGTTGCTTTACCCAAAAAGCGGTTGAATTTGCCACAATCCATGACTCAGTGGGGGTACGGCGACATCATGGAAGATGGCAACCAAACACGCTAGAGTAACCAATATTTCGCTGCCCGCTTCAATTTTGTATCGTCCTGCCCGGTTTCTGACAGATTTCTTGAGGAATTGGCGATCGCCCCGATGGAAACCCAGCAATTCCTGTACCATTGCCTCCGCTCCAAGCGCCCAGATACCGGATTGGGCTCCTTGGGAGAGGCGACTTGCCCCATCTCCTAAACGCCAGATGTAGGATAGAGAAAATTATTGCATCGCCACAGATAGAGCCTAACCCGCATCTACCGCCTAAAATGACGGGCGATCGCCTACAATAACAACACCCAATAACGCCTCCATCCCCACCTAACCTCTTATCCACCTATGGCTGCCCCTCGCCTCCACCCCGATACGATCGATCAGGTCAAACAGCGCGCCGACATCGTCGATGTGGTCTCGGAGCATGTGGTGTTGCGTAAGCAGGGCAAAGATTTTGTGGGGCTGTGTCCCTTCCACGATGACAAATCTCCCAGCTTTAGCGTCAGCCCAACCAAGCAGTTTTACTACTGTTTTTCCTGCGGTGCCGGGGGCAATGCCATCAAGTTTTTGATGGAATTGAACAAGCAACCCTTTGGGGATGTGGTGCTTGATCTGGCGCGACGCTATCAGATTTCTGTCAAAACGATGGAGCCCGAGCAGCGACAGGCGCTGCAGCGCAAACTGTCCCTGCGGGATCAGCTCTATGAAATTTTGGCGTTGACGTCACAGTTTTTCCAGCATGCCCTGCGGCAACCCCAGGGAGAAAACGCTCTGACTTACTTGGAGCAGACGCGCCAGTTGCGCCCCGCAACGATTCAGCAGTTTGAGTTGGGCTACGCCCCGGCTGGCTGGCAAACCCTCTATGGCTATCTGGTAGAGCAGAAACGCTACCCCGTGGACTTGGTGGAGCAGGCGGGGCTGATTGTGCCTCGGCAGGGTGGCAAGGGGCATTATGACCGCTTCCGCGATCGCCTGATGATCCCCATCCATGACCTGCAGGGGCGAGTGATTGGGTTTGGCGGACGCGCCTTTGGGGATGCGCAACCGAAGTATCTCAACTCCCCCGAAACCGAACTGTTTGACAAGGGCAATACCCTGTTTGCCCTTGATAAAGCACGGGGGGCTATCGCCAAGGATGATCGCGCCGTTGTCGTCGAAGGCTACTTCGATGTCATTGCTCTTCATGCGGCGGGGATTACCAATGTGGTGGCGTCTCTGGGGACGGCTTTGAGCTTGGCTCAGGTGAAGCAACTGCTGCGCTACACCGAATCCAAGCAGGTGGTCTTTAACTTCGATGCGGATGCGGCGGGGCAGCGGGCGGCGGATCGGGCGATCGGCGAGCTCGCGAACCTGGCCTACAAAGGCGAGGTGCAACTGCGCATCCTCACCATTCCCGATGGAAAAGACCCAGATGAGTTTTTGCGGAGCCATGCCGTTGGCGACTATCAAGCCCTCTTGGATGACGCCCCTCTCTGGCTCGACTGGCAGATCCAGACCCTCCTCGCCAAAAAAGACTTAGAGCAGCCCGATCAATTCCAGCAAGGGATTCAGGCGATCGCCCAGTTGCTTGGCGACCTGCCCAATGCCTCCCTACGCACCCACTACATCCACCGCTGTGCCGAGTGGCTGAGCCGAGGCAATGCCCGCCTCATCGTTCAGCTCGAAAGCGATCTACGCACCCAGGTGCGGGGGCAGCGCTGGCATGGGAAATCCCAAAAATGGCAAACGGCGGGCGATCGCACTCTGCTTGAAGAATCGGAAGCTCAACTGTTGCGGCTCTATGTCAATCTACCCGGCGTCCGCCCCGAGATTCGTAGCGCTCTCGAAGCCGCCGATGTGCAGTTCAGCATTGGCCATCACCGCTTCCTCTGGCAACAGATCCAGGACCTCGAAGCGACAGAACCTATCAGCGATCATGCGATCGATGACGATGTCCCGCTGATCAGCCGTTTGCAAGAGCGCTGCCTGGATCATCCAGGGTATGGCGATCGCGTTGTTCTTCTCTTCCAACTAGACGAAAAAATTGAGCGCGACCTCCTGCGAGCACCCCTCGTTATCCGGACTGCTGTTGCTTGCATGGAGCGAGTGCTCTGCGAAAAGCGCCGTCGCTACTTTCTTGATCGCTGGCAAAAGACCGACCTTGCCACTCATCCTGACGAAAGCCGCTACCTACAGCAACAGATTTACCGAGAAAACCAACGCATCGACGAACTCGATCGCCTACAACGTCAAATCTCCTTCACCGATCTGGCTCAGATTCCCTGGGTAGGGGAGTTTTATCAAGCTTTAGAGGAAGTAGAGCACTAGCGGCTGAGGCTTTATAACTAGAGTCCAGGCCACAAAGTGAGGCTTGGAATCAACCCATTCCGAACTCAGCAACCGCAATTGTCCGGAATGGACGCTGTTAAAACCGTCACAGATTCTCACTGTACAGCCGCTAGATCGAACAAACTAACTTCAGGTGTTTAACTGTCCTAGCCTCGCTCCTCGGAGCGGGGCGGTTTTTTTGCAAAATACCGCTTGACGGCATCGCGAGTCAAGCCGTAAACGGTCAACGCCACATTTCCTTCACGAATTGCGGCGGTTCGTGAAGAAGGTAGTGAACATCATCAAAAAGCCACCAAGCAGAATGACGATCGCCATGCCGCCCAGGATCAAGTTTGAGGTGTCAGTCGATTCCATTGGGGCCACCACCTACGCACGAAAAACATCATCAGTGACCGTACCACACTGCCAAGGGACGTGGGAGCGGCGATCGCCCAACTATTCAGCCCAATGCAAACGATGGCCAAGCTGAGCAGCACAAACGTCGGTGCCATGACCACCCCGACCACGAACCAGCTCACCACATGCAACACCATCAGCGTGGCGTAGAGAAACGACAGCGTCGTGATACTCAACAACTCCCGTCGGGAGCGCTTCATCCCAACAAAAATCAGCGTTTGTAAGGTCGCAATCATATTGGCTGGAACCAGCGCCGCACAGATGCTGAGGCAGTGCTGCCGCGAGAAATCTGCCAGGGTCGCGATATCGAGGTTCGCCGTCACGCTTGAAAAATCGAGCATCAAAGATTCTTACCTTTTGAGCGAAGTTCAATTAAAAACGAAGATGAATGCAAAGGGTGTAAACAGGCTTTGAAGAATAGATAGATTTTGAATGCAAGTTTGCAGCAGATTGGACGAGAAAATATTGGTGATTGGAGACTGCTTGAAAGCTGTGAATGATTAAGTGGGGAAAGCGGACGAACGCAGATAGACGCAGATGAGGAAGATAGTCGGGGATGCAATAGTTGAACGGTAAAGCGATACTTTGATGAAATCTTGTTCAGAGACTTGAAATGTGACCAGTTATTTGTGAATAGCTGGAACGCAGAGCAAAAGCCATCAACTAGTCACGATCCCGGCATTTACCAAACAGAGAGAAGCGTTAGGGCATCATTCTTCGAAATTCGCGTTCATCCATTCGAAATTCGCGTTCATCCAAATTTGCGTTCATCCGCGTTCATCTGTGTTCCTTGTTTCTAAGCTGCACCACCTCTGCGCAGTCTACTTGCCGTAATAGAACGCAATTTCCTTGGGTTTCAAAGGAGCGAATTCGGCAGTTTCGAGCATTTGGTTCAGATCATCCTGGGCGATATGCTTGGCCCCAATGCGGACGATGCGCGATCGCATGGTGTTTGATACGCCGCTGCGTTGCCGACCCGCTTCCAGTGCCATCACCTTATTGTAGAGATCGAGCTTTTCGCTGGGGATCGGGCTACCGTCGAGGTCAAGCCCCTGGGCGATCGCCACATCCACCGCATCGGCACCTAGCGTAGAGGCGACTCCTTCCTGATCTGCTGCCATAATCCTTACCTCCCATCTACTCAAGATTTTTCAACGTTGTCCAATGACCTTGCTAACAATGACAAATTTGTTACTTGGGCAATAGGCCACTCGGGCAACATTTTATCAGTCTCTTATCCGTCCCCCGACACAATCCCTACTCCGAGAGGCATAGAATCTTGCCAGCCCAGATCATAAGCTGAGGGTAATGGTCGCTATATCAGGCGTTTTCACCTTTTTGGGCCCAAACCCTTGACGCGCTGGCTTATCAGCTATCTAAAGAAAACCTTTGGCCTAGGCCCCTTCTCCAAAAAAGTTGTCTACTCTGGTGAGAGTGAGTCACCACATGTTCGCAACTCGGGCTTGACGCATCTAGGACAGGTGTTGGTAGGTAGGGGTTTGCCATTCACCTCGGCGATCGCTTAGCCCAGCAATCATTCAAATCATTCAGATCTATTCCAGACGTAAGCACAGGCAAGTCTTATGGCACAGAGCTTTGGATTAATCGGGTTGGCTGTCATGGGTGAAAACCTCGCTCTTAATGTAGAGCGCAATGGTTTCCCCATCTCCGTCTACAATCGCACCGCTGCAGTGACCGAGAAGTTTGCAGGAACCCGCGCCCAAGGGAAAAATGTGAAGGCGACCTATTCCTTGGAGGAGTTCGTTCAGTCCCTGGATCGCCCCCGCAAAATCCTGGTGATGGTGAAAGCAGGTGGCCCCGTTGATGCAGTCATTGGTCAGTTGAAGCCGTTGCTAGACGAGGGCGACATGATCATCGACGGCGGGAACTCCCTCTATACCGACACCGAGCGACGAGTCCAAGAACTGGAAGCAGTCAACCTGCGTTTCATGGGAATGGGCGTGAGTGGCGGCGAAGATGGCGCCCTCAATGGCCCCAGTCTCATGCCAGGAGGCACAGGAGCGGCTTATGAAGCGATGGAGCCAATCGTCACAAAAATTGCGGCTCAGGTCGATGACGGTCCCTGTGTCACTTACATTGGCCCTGGTGGGTCTGGGCATTACGTCAAGATGGTGCACAACGGCATTGAGTACGGCGATATGCAGCTGATCGCCGAAGCTTACGACTTGCTGAAGAACGTAGGTGGACTGAGCCCGATACAGCTCCACGAAGTCTTTTCGGAGTGGAACACCACCGAGGAGCTGGACTCATTCCTGATTGAAATTACCGCCGACATTTTTCGCAAGATCGACAGCGAAACCAATGAACCCCTGGTGGATATGGTGCTGGATGCGGCGAAGCAAAAGGGCACGGGTAAGTGGACGGTAGAGACTGCCCTCGACTTAGGGGTCAGCATTCCTACCATCATTGCGGCGGTGAATGCTCGGGTAATGTCTTCCATCAAAGAAGAGCGGGTCGCCGCCTCGAAGCAACTGAGTGGCCCCGGCATTTCTAAAGTGGATGGCGATCTGAAAGGGTTCATCAACATGGTGCGAGATGCCCTCTATTGCTCGAAGATTTGTTCCTATGCCCAGGGGATGGCGCTGCTGAGCCGCGCATCGCAGGAGTTTAACTACAACCTCAACCTGAGCGAGACGGCACGTATCTGGAAGGGGGGCTGCATCATCCGTGCTCGCTTCTTGAACAAGATTAAGGATGCGTTCAACGAAAATCCCCAGTTGCCCAATCTGCTGCTAGCTCCTGAGTTCAAGCAGACAATCTTGGATCGCCAGAGTGCTTGGCGTGAGGTGATTATCACGGCCGCGAAGAATGGCATTCCGGTACCGGCCTTTAGCGCCTCGCTGGACTACTTCGACTCCTATCGCAACGCCGTACTTCCGCAGAATCTGACTCAGGCCCAACGAGATTACTTTGGTGCCCACACCTACGAGCGGGTCGATCGCCCACGGGGTGAGTTCTTCCATTCGGATTGGGATGCACCAGAGGCGGTTGTGACTGGGGCTCGTAGCTAGAGCGATCGCTCCTCTGGCTTCGGCGAAAATCCCGGATTGATCCCCCTAAATCCCCCTTAATTAAGGGGGACTTGTGTTCTTAATCTTCGCTTTTGTGTTGAGACATGAGCCATCTCTCTTTGGCAAGAGAAGCAATGGGAATCAAGCCATACCCCTGTTTCAATAGCTTTACCTGACATTTGATCTAACGATGACGATGCGGAGCTATCGCCTTGCGGTCTTGCCGGGGGAAGGAATTGGCCCCGAGGTTGTAGCGGCTACCTTGCGGGTGCTGCAATGGGTGGGCGAGCGTTGTGGCTTTGCGATCGCGCCCCAACTCGCGCTGATTGGCCCCCCAGCCTTTGCTGAGACTGGGCAGTTTTTGCCAGCAAACACCCTACGGTGCTGTGAACAGTCTGACGGTATCCTGTTCGGGGCGGTCTCGAAAGGCGGGTTGTTGGAGCTGCGGCGGCACTTCGACTTGTTTACGAACCTGCGCCCCGTTTCCCCCTCTCCCCATTTGCTCCACAAATCCCCCCTACGACCCGAGGTAGTGCAGGGGGCTGATTTATTGTTCGTGCGCGAGCTAGCCAGCGGCATTTATTTCGGCGACAGCGGGCGGGGAGAAGACGCTGAGGGAAGCTATGGCTTCCACACGATGCGCTATGGCGATGCGGAGATGCGTCGCATTGCTCGCGTTGCTTTGGAACGGGCACAAACCCGCCGCCGTCACCTCACCGTTGCCCACAAGGAAAACGCCCTACCTCACTTGCCTTGGAGTGGGCGGGTTCAAAAGGTTGCTGCAAAGTTTCCCGAGGTCACGGTCGAACCCATGTTGGTGGATAACTTGGCGATGCAGCTTGTCCTGCGACCCCGCGATTTTGATGTGGTGCTGGCGGGGAATTTATTTGGGGATATTTTGAGTGATTTGGGTGGGGCGATCGCCGGATCCATTGGCATGCTTGGATCGGCCAGCCTCAATTCCCGTGGCTTTGGCCTCTACGAACCCATCCACGGCACCGCTCCAGACATCGCGGGCAAGGGAATTGCCAACCCCATGGGAGCGATCGCCAGTGCCACGTTAATGCTGGATCAATGGGGCGAGACCAAAGCCGCTCAGCACATTCGCGATGCCCAAGAACATATCCTTGCCCAAGGCTACCGAACGACTGACCTATCTCCTGTGCCACCCGAACGCTGCGTTACCACCGATGAGCTCATGAAGTTATTCCGCGTTGAGCTGAAGCATAGGAGCTAGACGAGGGCGTACACGCGTGCCTGCTTTTTCCAAATCTTTCAAAAGTTGCGATCGCCGGATGAGCTGGCGATCGTTGATCAATTCTTCAGCCTTATGGAATGTGAACCGCCGGGTTTCCCCTGCGTCCTTCCATTCTGCTTGTAGGGCGTCGTGGGGATATTGACCGGACTCAAAATGTGTCAACATCACCTTCCAGCGACTTTTGAGGTGATGCACCTCTCCGACATATAGACGGTGATTGCCAATCGTGACCACCGCGAATATTCCTGACTGCATCTTGCTCATAAGGCTAGCAACACCTCTGCTTCACTAGAATATTCTCTTTTTGCAAGGTGCCCAAAAAACTTTACAGACGCTTTACGAGAATTATCTTGAACATTAGATGAGAGTAAAGTTACGTCAGAACGCAGTTATAGCGCTATGCGCGTTGGTTCAAGGGTTGCATTTATGGTGCTTGCAGGGGAGTAAAGATACTAGGAAATGGAACGCAGATCAACGCAGATGAACGCGGATGGATTCGTCGTAACAGGCAAATGTAGAGTTCTTTATCTGTGTTTATTCGCGTTCATCTGCGTTCTAAATTCTTCCCCGTATCCAGGTCGATCGAGGTTCTCACTGTTCCTCAAATTGTCGAGCATAGTATCGGGCATATCGCCCTGCTTGCTCGAGCAGTTCGGTATGGGTTCCAGATTCAACGACATTCCCCTTCTCTAGGACAAGGATGCGATCGGCGCGACGAACGGTGGTGAGGCGGTGGGCAATGATGAAAACGGTGCGATCGCGCATCAGGCGTTCCAGGGCTTCCTGCACCAGAGCTTCGGATTCGGCATCGAGGGCGGAGGTCGCTTCGTCCAGCAAGAGAATACGTGGATTCAGAAGGACGGCACGGGCGATCGCAATGCGCTGCCGTTGCCCACCCGATAGATTAATGCCCCGCTCGCCGACCCAGGTTTGGTAGTCATCGGGAAATTGGCGAATGAACCGATCGGCATTGGCAATGCAAGCGGCTTCGCGAACACGCTCCAGGTCGAAATAGCGCTGGCCGAAGGCGATGTTTTGGGCGATCGTTCCTGAGAACAAAATGGTTTCTTGGGGCACCAGACCAATTTGCTGACGCAGGCTCGGGAGCGTCACCTGGCGAATATCGGTGCCATCGATCAAGATCTGTCCTGCCTGGGGATCGTAGAATCGTAGCAGTAGGTTGATGAGGGTAGATTTACCTGCTCCCGAGGCTCCGACTAGGGCGATCGCTTCTCCAGGAAAAGCCAGTAAACTCAGGTTGCGCAGCACGGGCTGATCCGGTTGGTAGCCGAAGCCAACATTGCGATACTCAACCTTGCCGCTGACATGACCGAGGGCGATCGCTCCCTCCGCTTCGACAACCGCGGGTTTAACCTGTAGCAACTCAAAAATGCGATCGACCGATGCCTGCCCCTGCTTGAACTGATTGTAGTTTTCTGTGAGATGGGCAATGGGATCAACCAGCATGGCGATCGCCACCACATAACTACCAAACTCCTGCCCTGTTAGGTTGCCTTGGCCAATCTGCCATCCTCCCAAAAACAGCAGCAGCAATACACTCAAGGCGTAGAGGAATCCCACGACGGGGAACTGCACAGCGCGAATCCATTCCGCCTGATATTTAGCGTGGCGGTTGCGCTCAGCCGATTGGTTAAACCGAGCAATTTCGTAGTCCTCGGCGGCAAAGGCCCGAATCAGCCGGATGCCGCTGAAGACTTCTGTCAGTAGAGAGGACAGATCTGACACATGGGTTTGGCTTTGGCGCGACGCCACCAGCATCCGTTCCCCAAACCAGCCGATCAGCCCTCCCATAAGTGGTACCAGCAACAAACTGGCCAGGGTGAGCTGCCAGTTGAGAAAGACCATGTAGCCGAAAACAGCGACCAATTGCAGAATGCAGGGCACGAAGTCATGGAAGAGCTTGTTGATGACTTCGCCCACGCGATCGATATCTTCGGTGAGGCGATAGCTCAAATCTCCCGTTTGGCTACGTTCGAAGTAGCTAGGGCTGAGGGTATGCAAATGAGCATAGACATGATTGCGGAGGTCAAGGGCGATCGCCAGAGCCGCCTTTGCCATCAACGAATCCTGCCCATATTGCGCCGACTTCTGCACCAAAAACACCAGCGCAATCACCGCCGCCCATTGCGCTAGGGGAACGATTAGTCCTTGAACCAGCACGGCTAGTAATTTTCCGGCCAGCCAGGCCAGAAACGGCCATGCGGCGGTAAAGATCGCCGTGCAGCCAAGTGCCAGGGCGATGGTGCGCCAGTGGGGACGCAAAAATGGAAGGAGTTTCCAGTAACTCGCCTGCTCTCTCACACCAAAATTCCTGCTCATGCTTTGCTAGGCTAGCAGGTTTCTTCCCCCTTGATGAGGGGCGATCGCACGCTCTCAGATAATGCTCAAGACGGCGGCTCATCGGATGCCCTGTGTTGGTGTCGCCACCAAACCCATCCGACGAAACTGATGAGGATAAAACCCAAAGCGACTTTGGAGAGGGGGCCGAGATAGGTTTCGATGCGCTCGTACTCGGCACCCAGCCAGTATCCTGCAACCGTTAGCAGCGTTGTCCAGATGATCGTGCCCAGGGTGGAGTAAAGCAGAAATACGGCCATGTTCATTCGAGCGAGGCCAGCGGGTAGCGAAATCAGTGTCCGAACCCCAGGCACCAAGCGGCAGAGGAAGACGGCGGCTTTGCCATATGTGTTGAACCAGGCGATCGCCTTTTCTAACTCACGGCTCGATAGAGTCAGCCACTTGCCATACCGATCGGCCCATCGCATTAGTCGTGTTTCGCCGAAATAGGCTCCGGCAAAGTACCAGGGCAATGCCCCCAGCACCGTACCGATAACCCCAGCGGCGATCGCCGGGCCAAAGGCCATATGTCCCTGGGCAACGGTGAATCCGGCCAATGGCATGATGACTTCCGAGGGAATCGGTGGAAATAGATTTTCCAAAAACATTAAAAAGGCAATCCCCACGTATCCCAGGGATTCCATAATGTCGGTGATCCATTCCGCCATAATGTCCTTTCCATTTGGATTAAGAGCAACATATCCGCAGCCATTTCTGCCTACGGCGTCTAAACGTTAATAAATTGCACCCGTGACATTACCGATCCAACTTAAGTGAGAGCATCTGTCAGCCAGATGTTTAGCGCATCCGAAAAGAAATTGTATAGAGAGAGTGTCTACGAAGATTAGAAGATGGCATCTTTCAAGAGTTCGATTGCCCGTCGTACGGCTTCAACGCCCAAGGTGAGGATGCTGGCCGTCAGGGCTGCACCTATGGCACAAACCAGTAATCCCGCCACGCTAATCACACCATCCTCATCCAGCAGCCCAAATCCGGTGAGAAAAATGCCGATCGCCGGAACTGTATTGGTCAGCGGGATCGGGATCATCATCGACATGGCCATGAGAGCGATCGCCACCCCAATCACGAGGCGACCAGGGCGACTATGGCACACCACCGATAACCGAGGACGCGTGAGAATTTCCACCCGGCGCAACCAGGGCAGCCCCATCGACAAAACTGACTGTACCTGAGAGAGCTTCAGGGACCGTTTGGCAAACCACCGTGGAATCCAAGGGTGGACAGCGCCACCAATCAATTGCGCCGCTAACAGAAACAGCAGGATACCGAACGGGGTTGCATAGCCCGGAGCTGGGACAGGCAATGCAGACGGCAGCGCCAGCAGAATAAACAACAAGCCAAATGCCCGCTCACCCGCCAAATTCACAATTTCGTCGATGGTGACCTCACTGGGATGGTGCTCATCGTAAAAATGCCGCTCAAGTTCTGCTGAAAGTTTTTCCACACTGCTTCTCCATCAAATTCCTATGACCTCGCGTCAACTCTATTGGCAGGATCCCTTCAATGAGATCCGCGAGGATCGCTCTCTATCCGGTAACAAAACGTTACTGTACCGATCAACCGATTGGATAGAGCAAGCCGCTAATCTACAACGGAAATTTAAGGAAGCATTCCCCGTCACAGCAGAGAACTAACGTGAGCGGGCGAACCATTGCGATAGAGGGCTAAAGCGAGAGCTAGTTCCCAAAAGCAAAGAGTGAGCCGATCCGACTCACTCTTTACTCTGCATATATCTAAAGTGGGGTGAATTCCTGGAGGCTGTGTTAGCAAACGCAGTACGCATCAATGATCAGGTGCGTTACAGCAACGCCTCATACAACCTACATAGGAAATTTCCGCAGCGATCAGGTCCCAACTGTCCAGGAGTTGAGGTACTCAGTTTGCTCAGCGGTGAGGCTGTCGATCGCAATACCCATCGCCTGCAACTTCAGCCGCGCAATTTCATCATCCACATCACGAGGGATGGAATGGATGCCGGGCTCCAGTTGTCCCTTGTTGGTCACGAGATACTCGCAAGCAAGTGCCTGGTTGGCGAAGCTCATATCCATCACCGCGCTGGGATGTCCTTCCGCAGCAGCCAGATTCACCAGACGACCTTCGCCCAGTACCACAACTGACTTGCCAGTGTTGAGGCGATATTCCTCAGTGAATGGACGTACCTGGCGGACTTCCTTAGCCAGACCTTTGAGGGACTTCAGGTCGATTTCCAGGTCGAAGTGGCCAGAGTTGCAGACGATCGCCCCATCCTTCATGACACCAAAATGCTCTTCCCGAATCACATGCTTGTTGCCCGTGACGGTGATGAACAGGTCACCCTGGGGAGCAGCCATAGCCATCGGTAGCACCCGGAAGCCATCCATGACTGCTTCCAGTGCTTTGATGGCGTCAACTTCAGTCACAATCACGTTAGCGCCCATGCCCCGTGCCCGCAGAGCGGTACCTTTGCCGCACCAGCCATAGCCTGCGACAACAACCGTTTTACCGGCCAGCAGAACGTTGGTTGCTCGGATGATGCCATCTAGAGTGGATTGCCCAGTGCCGTAGCGGTTGTCAAAGAAATGCTTGGTGTCGGCATCATTCACATTCATGGCGGGGAAGCTGAGTACCCCGGCGTTGAGCATGGCCTTCAGCCGCACAATCCCAGTCGTTGTTTCTTCAGTCGTACCGATAATGTCGGGGAGTTGGTGCTGACGCTCTTGCACTAGGGTCGCCACCACATCGCTACCATCATCAATGATAATATTGGGGCGATGATCCAGTGCCGTTTGCACGTGGCGCAGGTAGGTTTCATTGTCTTCTCCCTTGAAGGCAAAGACCGAAATTCCATGATCCACCACCAGGCTCGCTGCAACATCATCCTGGGTGGAAAGGGGATTGCTGGCAATCAGCAAGGAATCGGCCCCTGCATTGTGGAGGGCGATCGCCAAGTGTGCTGTTTCGGTGGTCACATGGCAGCACGCAACCAAACGAACGCCCGCAAGAGGCTTTTCCTGAGCGAAGCGATCTTGAATTTGGCGTAGCACGGGCATTTCCCGTCCAGCCCAGGCAATCCGCTGCCGCCCCTGCTCAGCTAATCCCAAATCTTTGACTTCATGCTTGACGTAAGAAGTTGTAGTGGTCATAAAAATTTGCCTTCAGAAGTGATTCATTCGCCTCAACTCATCTAGACTACCCATATTTTCTTGCCCAAGCTAGTCCCTATCCAACCGCTACGAACATCAGAACCACCTACGGCTCTCAAATCCTTGTGGCATATGGCAGAAGTGTTGAAAGTTAGATTAAGCAATGGAAAAAAGGGGACAGAATGCAGTATTCTGTCCCCAACAAATGAAAAAATGATGTTAAATGCTAGCTTC